>JAGVXB010000017.1 GCA_018303995.1 Candidatus Pacearchaeota archaeon | reverse complement strand
ACAATTCGGTTTTTATGGGCTGTAATCAATAAAATTGCCTAATTACTATTTGACCAATTTAAACCATTTAATATGCTCATAAACGCTAGACCACATCATACCAAAAGTAAAAGCAAATATTAATTCCTCCAATGGGACTTTAAATATTAACATCCCAGACAAAACAGATAAATTCCAGAATCTCTCCACAGCATATGGATAAACATTGTTAAAGAAGATGAAAAATATGAAATACAAAATCAAGAACAAAACTCCCCCATATATTATTTTCTTCTTTAAGTCTGGTCTGCAAAACATTGCAGATATGCCTCCAGCAAGCATTGCCAAACTTGCTGAATAGATTGGATTTAGTCCTGTAAAGAAAAACAAGAGCATGAAAACGATTATAGGAGAAAACAATGATAAAAGATGATATTTGTGTCTTTTATGGTGTATTTCCATCGAGCTCATTTTTTTATGCTTGGATTTGAAAATTGATTCATAAATAATTGAACCTATGCCTCCAATTGCAAAACTAAAAATCAAGCTTTCTATGTCAAAACCTGTTTTAAAAGCAAGATTAAATAAAGAAGGCGGGCTCCAATATTCTGGAACAAATAAAGGTTCTGTTAGTCCGAATGGCATAGTAAGGGCGCTGACTATAAGCATCTCTTTTTTACCCTTATTAAAAATAAATATAATTACCCAGATTATAAATAAAATTAAAGAAAAAACAAACCATTCGTTCAAAATTGCCATGTTTCTTATTATTTCATAGAGTTATATATTTTTGCAAAGAGCCAGCCAATTATCCAGCCTAAAATTATTGCTTCAACAACTCCCAACAGCCCATTTCCTATAGATATTGATTCAACGGCAATCTTACTCAGGTCTATGCCATGAAATATTGCTCCAAAAAAGCTTATAGTTCCAACAGGCACTATAAGTATCAATATATAACAAACAAGAGATATTATTCCCGCGGTTACTGCTAGAGTGTTTGCTACTTTCTTTTCATTTAATCTTTCTTTCATTTTATACCTCCTTTTATTTATTGATTTTTATTGTTTATACTTAATAAT
Organism: Candidatus Pacearchaeota archaeon; assembly: GCA_018303995.1. Taxonomy (GTDB): domain Archaea; phylum Nanobdellota; class Nanobdellia; order Pacearchaeales; family GW2011-AR1; genus SICU01. Next base: position 35,770 of record JAGVXB010000017.1, on the reverse strand, counting down.
CTGTGTAATCCGCACCATCCCGTAAAACTCTCTATTAGAGCAATCCAACCAATAATAATTACTATCCAATTCATCCATTCAGTGTTAAATCTTAATGCCCAAGGACCAAGCCACCAGAATGCCAATGCGAATCTTAAAACTCTATCCGTTTTTCCTAATTTCATCTTTTTCAATTCTTTTTTCAAATAATAAATTAAATAATATCCAAATATTATTAACAATATTCCAGTATAAAATCCTGAGTAGTTTCTAACAATATGGTCTAATCCATCAAAAATCATCATTAAACCATAAATAATGCTAAAATAATAAGCTATTTTTTTCTTTTTTATAATGTAAAAAAATAAAATTATTGGTATAATCCATAATATCATATTTATTACTAAGAAATTTGTCAGTCCCTTATAAAGAGATTCTATAAAATATGCATTTCCTAGAACTTCTTCTATAATGTGAAAGAGATGGGTAATTAATAATAATATAAAAATCAAAACCTCTTTTCTTTTTATTATGTTAGTACTTTTCATTTGGAGTTATCTACTATTTCTTTAACCTCTTTTTCGACTTCTTTAGCTTCCTCTATGCTAATTTCTGAAAAGAACTGTGAAATCATTGTTGGCTTCATGCCCGCAATTATTATTTTTCCATTTTCTTGTAAAACATTTATTTTACAAGGCATACATAAGGAAGTTAGCTTGTTCTTGCTTAAAAAGTTATTCGCATATTTTCCAGAACATATTTCTATAATTTTTAATGGTTGTTGTGCAAATCCTTTTGCTGCCAATCTTTCCTTAACATCGTAAACATTGAATAACGCCCAACCCTTTTTGTCTACTTCTTTTAAAACTGAGACTACTGCTTCATCAAATGTCTTTTCTGTTTCAACAATGTATGCAAAATCTTTAATTTCCATTTATTCACCCTTAAGAACAACAACATTCGTCATTCCCCTTCTTTTTCTTTCCACTAGCTCGCTACCTTCCAGCTTATCAATAATTCTTGTCATTCTAGCTTTGCTAAATCCTGTTTTTTCTATGATATCTGCCTGGAATATTGCTCCATTTTCTTTAACAAGGTTGTATACTTGTTTTTCTTCTGGTCTGAACGATGAAAGATTAAATTCTTTTTGAACTTTCTTTTCTTTTATCTTCTTTATTATTATTCTTTCGTTTGGTTTAGAAAAAATCAAGAATAGGCCGAATATAATTAACACCCCTACTATGCCTAACGCAAGATAGGTCTGGTAATTTACAGAGTCGTACATTTCACACGATGCAACATTTCCATGTTGGATAAAACAGCTATTCCTTACTGATTCCATTAAAGTATTATTAAATAAAAATACCATTAATACAATTAATATTGAAATGCTAATCATTATCCATCCGACATTTTTGTTTTCCATGTTATTTTGTTTTTTTCATATTTCTTAATATATGAATGCAATATTTAGACATGTGCTTTTCTATTAGATCCATTAGAGGCGTGATTGTTTCATTATTAAGTTCATAATATCTGTACTTTCCTTTAATCTCTGATTTAACGAATCCGTGAAGTTTTAATCTGGCTAGGTCGTGAGAAATAATTGTTCGGTCATTGGATTTTAAATCTGAAACTATTTCAGATACATTTTTTCTCCCTTTTCTCAAAGTGTTTATTATTTTTAATCTTGATTCTGAAAAAAGGGTGCCAAAAAATAGCTTGTAAGCTCCGTATATTTCCTTTTCTGAATACTTTTCTTTATGTTCATTGTGTAATGTGTGCTTGTTTATCATGTGACTACTGGATACACTTGACTATTTAAACTTTCTGATAAGACTATTCCTTTAGCACAACAATATTTGTCATGCCTCGTCTTTTTCTTTCTACGAAGCCTTTGCCTTCTAATCGGTCAATTATTCTAGTTATCTTTGCTTTGCCTAACTGAGTTTTTTCTATTAAGTCTCCTTGGAATATTGTTTTGTTTTCTTGAATTATTTTCAAGACTTGTTTTTCCTCGGGTTTTAGAGTGCTTGTGTCTAAAAATTTCTTTTGGATTTTCTTTTCTACTGTTCTTGTTTTGATTATGACTCGTTCTTGAGGTTTTGAGGATATCATTACTAGTGAGACAAGGATGAGAATTCCGACTATTCCTAAAGCCAAATATGTTTGTTGATTTATTGTGTCATACATTGGGCATGAGTCTCCGCCGTGAGCTAAAGTACAGCTAGAATTTACGAAACTAGTTAATGCATTTTGAAACATAAATACAATTATTACAATTAATACTGATACGCCTAACAGTATATATCCGACATGTTTGTTTTCCATGTTTATGTTTTAAGAATAGGGTTAATAAAGCTTATTAAATAGGTTTTTTTATTCAAAAGATATTTATATAGATTTGATAGTATTTTATTGATGAAAAAGCGTTCCATAATTGTTTTTGTTCTATTGGCAGTTTTTCTTGCTTCGTTTAGTATCTCAAGCATATTTCAACCAAATCTTGCTCCCAGAGTATTTACTACATGCTTCAACCCCCCAATTTATCCACAATTAATTACACGATCTGGGATTATTTGTCCGGGAAGTTACAATTATGGTATTGGTATTGGTGCAGACAACCTTAAGGTTGTTTGTCTGAAAGGTACTAATTTCAATGGCATCTCTTGGAACGGATCAAATGGCTTGACTGTTTCAGGAAGAAGAAATGTAACTGTGGAAGGTTGCTCTTTTATGAACTTTAAGGGAAATGGCGCATTTATAGGAAATTCAACATCTTACACTTCATTGACTCATTTAATAGGAAATACTTTTTCTAATAATAACGAAAGCGGTATTTATGCTACGGGAGATATAGTTTATATTGGTATAAATAATAGCAATATTACAAATAACGGTAAAGACGGAATAATATTCACTACAAATTATTCTGGGATGTTTCCTTTAGGATTAATAGTCTTCAACAATAATATAACTAATAATCAAGAAAATGGGATTAACTTTTATGCTTACAATCATACTTATGACACTACCGATAAACCAATTTTAGTCAAAAATAACCAAATAACTAATAATTATAGAAACGGCATTCAAAATATCGGTTTATATTCGGGTTATTATCAAGCATTTATCTTATATAATAAAATAGATAATAATGGTCATTTTAAGAATGGATCTGGGATTCTTTTAAGTACAACTACCTCAGAAACGATAATTAATGATCCAAATGCAGCTGGATCTAGAGCTAGATTTGATCAGATTTTCTTTAATGACATAACTAATAATAAAATAGACGGCTTATCTATTTTAATACCAAAAGTTTCTGCTTCAAACATTCAAAGAGATTTTGGCGCAGGTGTTTTAGAAATGTTTGCTAATTATATACACAATAATCAAAGATATGGCATTTCTATGATTTCAGAAATAAATACTTCTGATGAGTCTGGTTTAGGAACTGCCATTCTTCAAAATGCTATAATCAATAATACTAAAGGAGGACTTTTCTTTTTAGGGTCCAATATTTCAGATATATCTAATGCTGTAGAGTTTGCTTTAACTTGTAGCGATGTATTATCAAATGGTAATGGTGATAGTAATGGAGTAGAAGTAAACAGGATGAATATTGGAAGTTTCTATATTGCACGTGAAAATATTATTGAAAAAAATAAAATAGGGATATTAGTAGGAAATGATTCTACTTATAGTTCTTATTCTTGGATATGGCAAAATCATATTGGTCTTAATTCAGCAGGTCTTATACTAAATACTAGCTATAATGATACTATTACAGAAGATAATAACTTTGATAATAACACCTTACAGGCCTATGATGTAAATACATCTTCATTTACACTTAATTGGTGGAGTGATTACAGTCCTACTTGTGTAAGTAGCGGTCCAAACGGTTGGTGTTATACTCCTAGACCAATACCTATTGCAAATCAAGACACCCAACCAAAAGCCGCAATACCTTATAATTGGAAAAATAGAGGTTATCATGTAAAGGCTAATAGTACTGGAATAATACCTAAATCAACTTGCTATAATTACCAATTAGCTACATTTCCAAACATAACTCTTCCAAACTTTGCAGAGTTTGTAGAGGTCAATTCGACAACTACTGAAATTTAGAAACAAATCTTAATAAATAAATATCTTTCTCATAAATTTTAGAAACTTTGAATTGCTCTATCATAAGCTACCTTCTTTTTCTAGGGTTTCATAGAAGATTTATTTGAATTATTAATTACCACTATCTTCTTAAATTGACATGTATTTCAGTTTGTATGGATTCTTTTGAATTCAGGAATACGTTTAATAGGATTGAATATTCTGTGTTAAAGAAAGTGCTTTTTTGTTTTGACCCTGAAAGAGTTCATGGGATTTTTGTTAAAATTGGAAAGATGATTTGTAAATTTGGATTTATGAAGAAAGTTTTGGGTTTTATGTAAAATTCATAAATCCTATAGGGCTGTCAGCCGGATTTGATAAGAATGCTGAACTTATTGGAATAATGAATACTTTAGGTTTTGGATTTTCTGAAGTTGGGAGTGTGACTGCCTTGCCTTGTTCTGGAAATAAGGGAGTGAGATTAAAGAGAATTCTGAACAGAAAGAGTATTTGGGTGAATCTTGGGTTGAATAATGATGGGGCTTTGAAGATAGGTAAAAAACTAGAATGCCAGAAATTTAAAATTCCCTTTGGAATTAATGTTGCTAAGACAAACTGTCGTGAAACTGCCGATAGCGATGTTGGGTTGAAAGATTATATTTATTCTTTAAAGACTTTAAGAAATCTTGGAAATTATTTTACTGTAAATATAAGTTGTCCTAATGCTTACGGATCCTGAACTTTATTCAAAGCTTCTTACTGAAATTGATAAATTAAAAATAAATAAACCTATTTTTGTTAAACTATCGCCAGATTTGAATAAAAGACAGATAGATATTTTATTAGATATATCCTTGAAACATAATATTTCTGGATTCATATGTAGTAATTTGACAAAATGCGATGAACGTGGTGGTTACTCTGGAAAGATTGTAGAAGATAAGTCAAATTCTCTTTTGTCTTATGTTTACCGCAAGATAAAGAAGAGTGGTAAAAAATATGTGTTGATTGGTTCTGGAGGGATATTTTCTGCAGAAGATGCGTATAAAAAAATAAAGCTTGGGGCAAATCTTGTCGAACTTATTACTGGAATGATTTACAATGGACCTGGATTGATAAGCGAGATAAATTATGGACTAGTTAAACTTCTTGAGAAAGACGGATTTAGCAATGTAAGTGAAGCTGTTGGCGTCGGGAATAAAGACTATTAGTCCATGTGACTCGCAAAATATTTTGTAATTCAGAAGGTTTATAATGTGAATAAATTGGCTTATTTTATGAATAAACAAGTAATCATTTTGATATCTCTATTATTAGTCACTTCTCTCTTTCTTATTTTTGAAAATAGTTCTGCTCGTGTGTTTTCTATTGCTCCTATGCCTGATTTAACGTTCACAAATTTAACTTATAATATTTCTTTCATTAGCACCAATACTACTACTTCTATAACTTATTGGAATGTAAGGGCATTAGCAACTTTAAAAAATACAGGAACAGCTCCTGTTGGAAATTCTACAAGTTCAATTAGTGTGGGCATTAGCAGTGGTGGCACTGGTTACGGCTTCGGTTATGGAATTTCCACACCACCCATACCTGCTGGGGCAAGCATAATACTTTTAGAAAGTTTTGTAGCTTCTACTGGACAGGGCCATATTAGATTTGATGCAGACTTCTTCAATAATATAACCGAGCTAAATGAATTAAATAATATAATTGGAATTAATATAACGCTTCCTTAATAGAATTATCTCTATTAAACCTCATAACACTCGATGGTGTAATGACTTTCTAAATACAAGTTATACAATCTCAGTAATATAAACAGAGTTCGAAAGTTGTTGATAATTGTGTTTTATATTAGCGCTATATTGATCTGAATTAGATTTATTCAAAGAGGTTATTGTTCCCCAAATATCTATACTTTTGTATATGGATTGATTGCTACTTAATTGTAAATTTTTGAAAACAGCATTATTTCCCCAAGTCATCTCCACATCACTAACTCCTACTCCATCTGTGCTATTCCCCATTCCTTCAGTTTTTATAATCAGTGCCTCATAATTTGAGTTATATCCTGCTTTTTCAAAAACTATTATTGCTGGTCTTGAGACTTGATTTCCAGAAACGTCTCTTAAAAATATTTTAGTTGTAAATGGGGAAACATATGTAAACTCATAACTTACCTTTCCAGAATTAATAATTGCGCTAGAGCTTGCACTAACAACTTGACCGCCAATATTAAATCCTGTGGCACTTAAAACCACTGGAATTGAAGAATAAGTATTTCCATTGAAAATTTTGAATGAATAAATTGAGGAATTGATGCTATAATTATTCAAAGATATTGTTAGAGGCTCATAAAATATTACATTCGCGCCCATATAAGTTTTGATATGTGGATAAATTGTGATATCTCCTTGAGAAGAACTAGAATACTTTATCTTTATATCTGAATTTGTATAATATATTGTGTAAGTTGAGTTTTCAATAAACAGTTGCCCACTTCCCTCAGAACTAATGTTTAAACTGTATGTTTGCCCAGAAAACAAGTCTTGAAATAAAACTGAGTCATTTGTATATCCATTTGGCATATTTGTAATGTTTAAAACTTTGATAATATATCCATTTACTCCATTTCCAATTATACCATAATGGGAAGTATTTATTGTAGCCATTTCAGCAATGTTTATTTTATTTCCGTTCGAATCTGCAAGAATTGAATTTCCAAAACCATCACTATGTAGCCAGTTAAATGTCTGTTCTAAATTCCTATAATCTTTCATATTGAAAGTTATTCCATCTATACTTGAAGGATTTGCGCTAAAGTTTTCTCTTTGCCATGAACTTTCTGGAACTGACGTCTGATTAAAGTCTATTTTAAATGTTCTAAGAAATGGGTCAATCATATAACTTCCTTCAAGAATTGCATCTTCAGAAATAGAAGGAGCATAAACTTGAATAGTCAATTTAACCATATTCTGAACTCCGCCTAACCACTTAACCAAGGTTCCTCTAATCGGAGTTTCAATGGCATAATTTGTTCCGTTTGATAGATTAACTACAGACTTAAACTTTACAGGCATATTGTTCTCTAAGATATATTTTTTATCTGCCTTAAGGACTAGACGAGTAGCATTAGTTTCATTATCTACTACAAAATCCCTTTTTAACAGGGTAATATTTTTACCTGTAGAATTAGCGTTTGTGAAGTCTATATAAGTTGAAAAAGTGATAGTCACATTATACAAATAATTTCCTGAAGTATCTAAAGATATTCCTATTTTTGGGTCGCTATTATTAGTTGGTTGTTTAGCAAATATTATCTTAGAAGAACCTACTGCAAAATAAGTGCTATAAATAGTTGCAATACTCCAGTTAAAAAGGCCATCAGCAAGTAGACTTGGAATATTGGTTTCAGTTAGAGTTTGGCGAACCTTGTTAATACTATCATTTAAATAAAGTTTAGTAGATGCAGTATACAAATTATATTTTGCTCCTTCAACGCCGCATTTTCCGTTTAAACAACCAAATTCACATGAATGGCGGCTTAAGATTTTTTGTTTTCCAGAACAGGAATATTCTGCTAAATTTAAATCTCCCGCACAATAATCCTGAACGCAACCATTAGAATCACAAGTTGTTCCAACTAAGATTAAATTAATCCCACCATCAGAATCCCTACAAACATTAGCACTCGATATTGGAGCAAAGTTAATTAGGAAAGTTGAATTAAATGCCAGTACACCTACCGCTACAAGTGCGACAATAATAACAAAAATTATCCCTCTAACCATAATACTTTGAAGAGTGTAAGATACTTTATATAATTTGCTGATGGCGTTTGTCTTCCTTGAACATTCTATTAAACTCCATAACCTCTAAAACAAATTGTGAAACTAGTTTCACAAAAGGGCTTTTATACTAGCTTATTTATTAAAATGCATGACATTTAAAGAATTTAATAAATCTCTGGCTGAAGATGGGGCTGAAGGCGAACTAGTCAAGACCGTTTTTGTTTCTCTTGCTACATCTTTTGTTGTTCTAGCGATTTTGTATATTTTTAAGTTGAAATATATTGAAAACTTTATTCCCAAGTATGGATTTTATTTGTTTTTTGCTATACTTAGCTACTCACTTATATTGCCTTCGATAAGACACGTTCGGGCTTACAAAGAACTGCCTTGCATGGCGGGAATGATGATTGGGATGACTATGGGAATGATTTCAGGGTTCTTGGCTGGATTTTTTGTAGCATCTACTAATGGAATGTTTATTGGGAGTGTTTTCGGAATGCTTGTTGGAATAGTGTTTGGAGTGTTGACTGGAAAGTGTTGTGGTATTATGGGAGTTATGGAAGGTATAATGTCAGGATTTATGGGGGGATTAATGGGAGGAATGACATCTATTATGTTACTCAATGATAATTTAAAGGCAACTGGAGTTATAGTATTTATTATATCTGCAGTTATTTTAATAGGGCTTAATTACCTTATTCATAAAGAAACTCGTGAGATAGAAAGAAGACATAGAGATAGTAATCTGTTCATTATATCTTGGAGTTTCGCTTTGACTGTGATTACTGTTGTGTTGATGGTTTTTGGACCTAGGAGTAGTCTTTTCCAATGAATAAATCTATCCTTTATATTATAGGCACTATTTTAATTGTTTTAGTTGCTGGAACTGTATTGATAAAAGGAAATGGTGACTCTGGAGGAAATGCTATTGTTGGAGGTTCTGGAGGAGACGTTCAGAAGATTGTTTTAGGAATTAAAGATTATAATTATTATCCGAATACTGTAACTGTAAAGGTAAATAAGCCTGTGAGCATAAGTTTAGATTCTACAGTTTCTGGATGTTACAGGAGTTTTACAATAAGAGATTTTGGAATAAACAAATATTTGAAGACTCCTAAAGATACTGTTGAGTTTACTCCGACTAAGAAAGGAACATATAGATTTGCTTGCTCGATGGGTATGGGAACGGGAACGTTGGTGGTAGAATAAAATGAAATCAAATAATAACACTCTTTTGATAGTTGTTTTGGTTGTAGTTTTACTATTCTTGTTTGGAGGATTTGGGATGATGGGCTTTGGTAGAGGTTATGGGATGATGAGTGGATTTTATGGAGGATTTGGATTTATGTGGATGTTTGGAATGATTTTCTGGGTTGTTTTGATTATTGCCTTGATTTTGTGGATTGTAAAACAAATGCAACAACCTAAGGTTATGCAAGGTCGCTGGAGAAGAAGATAAATGGAAAATAATAATATTAATTGGTGGATGATTATTGCAATTATTGCTCTTTTACTTCTGTTTTTTGGAAGCTTTGGGAACTCTGGTTTTGGATGTGGCTTGAGCAATAGTTATGGAAATTCAAGTTATGGAATGATGAGTGGATTTTATGGATCTGGATGGGGATTCATGGGCGGATTTATGATTATATTTTGGGTTTTGATCATATTACTGGTTATTTGGATTGTTAAGCAATTGCAGAATAAAGATAATTTGCAGACAAGTGTAAGGAGAAGAAGATGAGGAAAAATAATACGTTATTTGCAGGCATGATTTTCGTTATATTATTAGTGGCCGGATTCTTTTTGGTGGGGAGTAATTTGAGTAGCGGAGTTAGTGGGGCTGCGATAGGCACTGTTTCTGGAGATGTTCAGATTGTTAAAATGTATGTTAAAGGCTCGCAATATATTTTTGAGCCATCTAGTGTTCGTAAAGGGACAGTTGTAAGATTAGAAGCGGATATTTCTAGAATGCCTGGATGTGCTAAATCAGTTATTAGTTCCGAGTTAAATATTAAGAAGAATTTTAATTCTGGAGATAATACTTTAGAATTTACTCCAAATAAAGCTGGAACTTTCTATATTTCTTGTTCAATGAATATGTATAAAGGAACGCTTACAGTTTTAGAATCTGATGGTTCTAAATCTAATTATATTCAAACGCCAACGGCTTCAGGCTCGAGTTGTGGTGCTGGTGGCGGAGGATGTGGGTGTGGGGGATAAAATATGAAAAAGAATTGTCTAAATACAAACCAAAATAAAATTTAGATTTAGAATAATATTTAGAAAGTTTTAATATGGGCTGATGAAAATGGTGCATCATAGCTGCCCGAGGTTAATGAGATAAAACAGAGTAAAAAGGATTCTACTTGGATTTATGTTTCGAATTGTGCATAGAAAATTGAATAAGTAGTCTTATCCATAATCTGGTTGTTTCAGTACAGAAACATTTAAATAGTGATATGTAATATTAAGTCATATGATAAACAAAAGCATATTACACGAATGCCATAATAAAGGTTTTAGCTCTGAAGATATGTATGGAGCATATAAAATTTTCTTCGGTACTTTATTTTCTGAACCAAGATTAAGAATAATCAATTTACTTATGAATGGAAAAAAGAATGTCTCTGAGATTATGAATGAAATGAATATGGATCAGACTGCTGTTTCGCATGATTTGGCTAGATTAAAACAATGTGGTTTTGTTAATTCTGAAATAGATAAAAAATATCGTTATTATTCGTTGAATTTGGAAACTATAAAACCACTTATGAAATTAATTGAAAAACATATGTCTCAATATTGCATCCATATTTTACAGTCTATCAAGGGTGGAACAAAATGAAAAAACTTAAACTCGCTATTGAAGGAATGCATTGCTCTTCATGCTCTTCTAATATAGAAAGGAGTTTGAAAAAAGTTGCTGGTGTTAAGGAAGCTAGTGTTTCTCTTATGTTGAAGAAGGGAACTGTTGAAGCTGAGGACAATGTAGATGTTGAGGAATTGAAAAAAGCAGTGGTGAGAGCAGGATATAAGGTGTCTAAGATAGAATGAAAAACATGTCTACATCCTTTGAAGAAGTAGGAATTTCTGTAATAGGTGCAGGAATATTAGGGTTTGGATTAGGAGTGTTATTATCTAATTTTTATTCTAATTTTGCATGGCCCATAATATTAATTGGAATAGTAATCCACTCTATTGGAATGTATCTTGTGCATAAAAACAAACATAGTAAGAATTTGGCACTAAGCGATGCATTATATTGGATTTGCTGGATTATATTATTAGGAATAACTTTAATATTTATTTGGAGATATTTCTTATGAACGAACACGGAAACCATAAAGATAGGGACATGGAACACGATCATGATAAGCCTGCTGAGGATAATGAGATAGCTTCTTGGAAGAGAAAGCTGTTTTGGTCTTGGTTGCTGACTATTCCTATTGCCGTGCTGATGCTTTCTGAAAGGCTCTTTGGATTTGCTATTGTAGAAATGCCTTACTCCATTGCACTTATTCTTGCCCTTGGATTTCCAGTTATATTTATCTTCGGATTCGATACGATAAGGTCTGGAACACGAGGACTATTTACATTTTATTTTAATATGGATTCCCTTATTGCCTTGGGAACTATTGTAGCTTATGTTACTGGAATATTTGCATTTTGGGAATATGTTGCAGATTATTTTATGTTACTGGAATATTTGCATTTTGGGAATATGTTGCAGATTATTCGGGTGTTGCTGCGATGATTATGGCTTTCTTTACAACTGGGAAATATGTTGAATCTGTGGCTAGGGGACGCGCGAGTTCTGAGATAAAAAAACTACTTGAACTTGGGGCTAAAAAATCTAGAGTTTTGCGAGGAAAAGATGAAATTGAAATTCCAATTGAGGAACTTAAGATTGGAGATGTTATGATTATCAAACCTGGAGAGAAAATACCTACTGATGGAATTGTTGTTAAAGGTGAAAGCTCGGTTGATGAATCTATGGTTACTGGAGAGAGTTTACCTGTTGAAAAGAGCAAGGGGAACAATGTTATCGGGGCTACGATAAACCAAGACGGAATACTATATGTTAAGGCCACTAAAGTTGGAAAAGATACATTCTTAGCTCATATAATTGAGTTAGTTGAAGAAGCTCAAGGAACTAAAGTTCCGATACAGAAAATGGCTGATAAAATAACTTCTGTTTTTGTTCCGATAATTCTTGTGCTTGCTGTTTTGACATTTGCTAATTGGTGGTTCTTTTCAGGAGATTTAAGTAAATCTATTGGAGTTGGGGTTGCTGTTCTTGTTATTGCTTGTCCTTGTGCTTTAGGACTTGCTACGCCTACCGCTTTGATGGTTGGCTCTGGCATGGGAGCTAAACGTGGAATACTAATTAGAAAGGGCGAAGCGATCCAGACAATGAAGGAAATTAAAATAGTTGTTTTTGACAAGACTGGAACAATAACTAAAGGAAAACCAGAGGTTACTGATATTTATTCTCGCGTTAAAGAAAGTTATTTGCTCGAGGTTGCTGCTTCACTTGAAAAATTAAGTGAGCATCCAATTGCTCATGCAATCGTTTCTAAAGCACAATTGAAGAATTATAAGAAAGTTACTTCTTTTAGCATTGTTCGAGGGAAAGGAATTATTGGAAAAATAGGAAGTAAGGAAGTAGTAATAGGAAATAGAGCTTTGATGAATGATAAAAAGATAAAGTATTCCGATTTTGATGGCGAGATTGTAAAATTTGAGTCTGCTGGAAAGACTGTAATGATTGTTTCTGAGAACAAGAAAGTTATTGGTGCTATTGCTGTGGCTGATGCTATAAAGGAAGATTCTGTAGATGCAATAAATAGATTGAATATGCAAGGATATAGAACTGTAATGATTACTGGTGACAACGAAAGAACTGCTTTGGCAATTGCTAAACAAGTAGGGATTAAGGAAGTAATTGCTAATGTTTTGCCTGAGGAAAAAGCAAATAAAGTTGAAGAATTGCAGAAAACTGGAATGGTTGCATTTATCGGAGATGGGATAAATGATGCTCCTGCACTGAAGCAGAGCAATGTTGGGATAGCAATGGGGACTGGAACTGATATTGCAATTGAAGCCGGAGATATTGTTCTTGTGAAAGGCTCTTTAGTTGGAGTAGTTCAGGCAATTAATTTATCGAAGGCTACTTTTAAGAAGATAAAACAGAATCTCTTCTGGGCTTTTGCATACAACGTTGTTGCCATACCTTTGGCCGTTGCGGGAGTTTTGCATCCTGTTGTAGCTGAGATTGCTATGGCATTGTCTTCAATTACGGTTGTGACGAATGCGAATTTATTAAGAAGAAAGAAGATTTAGTTAGATTTATAAATCATTTTTTTGAAAGAACATTATGACAGATTATCCACCGAGAGATTATGAAGAAAGAATGAACAGAGCTAGAGATTTTGCAGTTGCAGAGCTTTTAGCCACAGGAGCTCAACGAGTTTATGGTCCTTCTATTGTTATATCTGCTTATAGAGATGGTTCGATGATTACAGTTAATACTCTGCCATCAATGAACCCTAATAGCACTAACTCTGATAGAAGAGCATTTATTCCTAAAAGTGAACCAAAAGATCATATTATAGATCTTGTTTTAGAAGCAATTGTTGCAAAGAACTATTTTGATAAATTGACTCTTCAAAACACCCGTACTTTTCCGGCAGGTCAGGTTCCATCTATCATTGAAAGGATTAGCGAAGTTGCCAGTTATTCAGGATCACTTCCATTTTATGCAAAAGTAATTATGAGAGCACACCCTAGATTTAATTAGATTTTTTTTACGCAGGTTTAAATAGTCAGATTTTAACATTTGAATATGGGAAATTTTAGACCACAAGGACGCGGAGGATTTGGCGGCGGAAGATCCAGAGATGGAGGCCGTGGCTTTGGAGGAGATAGAGGAGGATTTAGCCGAGATAGAAATTCTGAGAGAAGAAGTGTTGAAATGTATGATGCTACTTGCAGTAAATGTAATAAGAAGTGTCAAGTTCCATTCAGACCTACAGGAAGCAAACCAGTCTTTTGCAGTGAATGTTTTGGACAGCAAGGCGATAGAGGAAGTAGCTTTTCAAGAGACAATAACTTTTCCAATAATTCTAATGCACCTTCAGTAGACTTAAGCGGAATAAATGCTAAATTAGATAAAATAATTGCAATATTACAAGAATTAGAGCTTGATGTTGTCGACGACGGTATGACTGACGCAGACGATGATTCTGAAGATGAAGAAGCTAATTAGTTGCTTAACTTAAATTACTTATTTTTAGATTTCTTAGTTATTTTTGCTTTCTTTTTTGAAATTTTTCTGATTTTCTGTTTTTCTTGTGTTTGTTCTGGTTGTTCTATTTGAACTTGCATAATTTGAGGTTGTTCTATTTGAACTTGTTGTGTGCTTTGTTGTGGTACTTGTTGTTGCGGTTGCACTGGCAAAGGTTGTTGTAACTGAACTGGCTGTTGTAGTGTTTGTTGTGGTACTTGTTGTTCTTGTACTTGTGGTGATTGTACTGACTGACTTGCTTCTGGCGCTTTTGGCTTTGAAGTAAACCACATTTTAATTATGCTAAAACCCATACTAATTAGTGCAAATATTATAAAATAAGCGATTGTGTTTCCAACTATTACTGCCATAATGGTTGTAAATTTTTGTGCTAAAGTGCATTGAATTTCTTCAGTGTTGATGCATGCCTTTCCGAAGAAATTTGCTACGTACAATCCTACAGAAGACAGTTTTTCTAGAATTTTTGAATTTACAAATATGTTTGCTATGCTTATTACTATCCCTAAAAATCCTCCAGTGAAACCTGCTTTTATGAAACCCATTTGACACTCTTTTTATTTCAAATAGAAGATAGTATAAAAATATAGCTATTGTAATATCTTAGAAACGTTTATATTGTGTTTTACACCTTTATTGATATGATACATGAGGAATTAAGTATGAGTAATGAGAAATTAGTTAGAGAATTCGGAGCTACGCCTATTTCACACATTAAGGATCTGCCCAAGTTTTATACATTTGAAAAGAATTTAATACATTCACATAGGGACTTTGATAAATTTTTGAAAGCATTAAAAAATAAAGAAAAGTGCGCCATAGTCTCAGGTTTTAATGCTTCTGGAACAATTCATTTAGGACATAAACCTGTATTTGATACAAATCTTTATTTTCAAAAAGAATATGGAATTCCTGTTTTTATTCCAATTTCTGATGACGAGTCTTATGTAGCTGGAAAAGTAGAAACGCAGGAAGAAGCTTTGAAAAATTCACTTGCCTTGGCTAAAGAGTTATTGGCATATGGTTTTGATCCTCATAAAACTTATTTCATTATAGATCAGATTTATACTAATATCTATAATTTAGCAATAAAATTATCGACAAAAGTTAATCTTTCTGAAATTAAGGCCACTTATGGTTATGAAAATGATGATAATATTGGGCTACATTTTTATCCTACAATTCAGGCAGCCCATATACTATTCCCACAACATAAATTTGGAATAAAGAACACTCTTGTGATTATTGGTCCTGACGAGGATGCACATATTAGAATATGCAGAGATATAGCTTCACGCATGGGTTATGAAAAACCGTCTATATTACATTCTACGTTTATGCCAGGTACGGACGGAGCAAAAATGTCAAAATCCAAGAATAATGCCTTGTTTTTTAATGATGATAAAAAAATGATTATAAATAAAATAGGAAAAGCTTTTTCTGGGGGACAAAAGACCATTGAAGAACACAGAAAAATTGGAGGGAATCCTGAAGTAGATGTTTCATGCCTTTATTTGTCTAAATATTTTCTTAATGAAAAAGAGAGTAAAAAACTATTTGAAGATTATAGAAAAGGTAAACTTCTTAGTGGAGAAGTTAAGAAGATGCTTTCAGATAATTTAACTAAAATGATTTCTGAATTTCAAGAAAGAGTCAATAAAGTAAATAAAAAAGATTTGGATAAGGCGATTATGAAAAATGAAACAAACTAAAAAGAGAATAAAAAAGAGCGTTGTTAAGAAAATTGTGAAAAATAATAGCATTAAAATTGCAATGTTTGGAGCTGGGTGCTTCTGGGGAATAGAAGAGACTTTTCGAACCTTGCCTGGAGTTATAGATACGGAGGTTGGATACGCGGGCGGGACAGTTAAGAAAGCTACTTATGAGCAAGTTTGTTCTGGACAGACAGGACACGCTGAAGTCGTTGGAATTACATTTGACTCTAAGAAGATAAGTTACAATAAATTGCTCGATGTCTTTTGGAGTATTCATGACCCTACGCAGATGAATCGCCAAGGACCTGATGTAGGTTATCAATATCGTTCAGTTATATTTTATTTTGATGAATATCAGCGTAAAGAGGCAGAGGAGTCTTTAAGAAAAGAGCAAAAAAAACATGACAGAACTATTGCTACTTCTATTGAGCCAGTTTCAATTTATGTTCGCGCTGAAGATAAACATCAGAAATATATATTTAAGGGCGGACGAGCTGGCTGTGCAATTTAAAAAATAAAACCTATCAAGATACTACGTTCTTCGTCACGCTTTCTGGATAGGTTTCTGCTTACTTGCATTAGCTCCGGATATAAGTTTCTTGCCATTGTATCTGTAAATCCAAGGTCTTTCATTACACCCATGTAATCTCCCTCGGATAAACGGCAGTTTTCGTTCATACCAAAGTATAGATGTGTTTCTCTTGCAGTTCTCTTTTCTTCAATTATTCCGTTTAATATTGTTCCATATTTTGGAAATCTTTGTGCAAATTCATCTATCCCATCACGCATTCCTCTTGCTTTTTGCAAGTCTTCTGACTCTATGCGTGCATAACATCTTTCGCCTTGATATGAAATTTTATTGCCTAAATCGATGTCTTCTGCTAGTTTTGGCTTTTGCCTTTTTAGCTTGCCAGACATGCTAGAAATAGGAATTTCTATCCTATCTGTTGCAATAAGCTGAATTACTTTTGTTTCAAGTTCCATTTTGTTTTTTGTTTTTCCTCCTTACACTTCTTATTTATGAATGACTTGGAGGCATAATGAATTTATGAGGTGAACTTTACCACCACAATGTTTATAATGTAAAATTGTCTGATTTTTTTATGGATTTGAAAGAAGCCGGATTGACAGGAAATGAAGATTTAGTTTATACTGCTCTTGTTGAACTTGGTTCTTCACTTGCTGGAAAGATTTCTCGCAAGACAGGATTACATCGTCGCACGGTGTATGATGTTACTGAGACACTAATTCAGAAAGGACTTGTTAGTTATATTTTAGAGAACAACCGCAGGGTTTTTACTGCTGTTGACCCTCAGAGAATTCTTGATTCTATTGACCAAAAGAAAAATATGTTGATTCCTTTTATAGAAGGATTAAAGATGAAATTTAACACTACTCGGAGAAAAGAGCAGACTAATTTTTACAGAGGTAAAAATGGACTTAAGATGGTTTTTGAGAGTCAGCTTGATTACCCTGAAATCTTAATTTTGGGAGCTACTCGTGAGGCTTATAATGCAATGCCTTATTATTTTAAGTGGTTCAACGAACGCAGGAAAGAAAAGAAAGTTAAAATTAGGGTAATTACTTCAGATAAGAGCATACAGCCAAAGATACTTGCTGAAACTCGCTATCTGTCTGAAAAATATTCTAATCCTATGGTAATTAATATTTATGGAGATAGTGTTGCCATGATTCTGTGGGGTAAGAAGCCTTTTGCTCTTGTTGTTCAACAGGAAGAGTTTGCTATAGGATATAAGAAATACTTTGAATTGCTTTGGAAGATTGCGAAGAAATAGATTTATTAACCTAAAATCTTTTTATTGAATATGTACAAGAAGAAGATTTTAATAGCCTCTATCCTGATTGTTATTGCTATTGTGGCAGTTAATATGGTGGGAAATAAAAAAGTTAATAATTATACAAATGTATCTCTTGAGACTACTCAAGGGACTATAGTTATTGAGTTGTATACTGGACAGATGCCAATTACTGCAGGTAATTTTGTTAAACTTGTAAATGAAGGATTTTATAATGGAGTGATTTTTCACAGAGTCATTAATGGATTTATGATTCAGGGAGGAGACCCTACTGGAACTGGCGCCGGTGGACCTGGATATAAGATAAAAGATGAATTCACTGGAAGCGATTTAGATAAAAATATGCGTGGAACTATATCTATGGCTAATGCCGGACCTAATACTGGGGGAAGCCAGTTTTTTTTAAACCTCGTGGATAACAATTTTCTTGATGGGAAGCACCCTGTTTTTGGCCGCGTTGTAGAAGGAATGAATGTTGTTGATAAGATAGCACAAGTTAAAACGGACTCAGGTGATAGGCCAGTTGTAGAAGTTAAGATAATTAGCGCTCGAGTTGTTTGATAAATATTATATACTCTCTTTATTTAACTATTTTATGAAAGTAAAAGACTTGATGAAAAAACCGATTGTTATTGAACATGATATGATGTTATCGGATGCTGCTAAAATTATGACTAAATATTCTATAAGTAGTTTGTTGATTGTTAATGATGGCGAGGTTTTAGGAATTATAACTTATCACGATCTTGTTAGGAATTTTGGAGAGTCTAAGAAAGTTTCAGAAGTTATGACTAAACAAGTAGTTTCTGTTAAAGAGAGCGATAAATTACAAAGTGCTATTGAAATTTTGAGAGAAAAAGAGATAGGAGTTTTTCCCGTTCTTAATTCTAAGGGCAAGCTTGTTGGGATACTGGACTCGAAAGATATTCTTAAATCATGGGATAATGAGGATTATATCATAGATTAAATGGTTCTTGAATTAGTTGTTTTGCTTTTGAGTATTCCTACGGGTTTGCTTATCGCTTGGCTTGCTAAGGATGAGTTGATTGATGGTTTTGTTTATATTAAAATTTTATTCGTTTTGTCTTTAATTGGGATTATATTTTTCGAGAATGAAGTGACTATTTTGAGTTTAGGATTTATTTGTATTGTTAGTTATATTAGTGTTTTGAAAAGATTTGATAAAAAGTGGGCTGTTGAGAGAAAAAGATGACTTGGAGTAAGATATAAAAGGTATAATTTAACATTATTGATATGACTAGTGCTAATGATATTGAATTAGAGATTCTTGATTTCTGGAAGAGAGATAAGACCTTTGAGAAGTCTTTGAAGGGAAAGAAAAAACAATATGTGTTTTATGATGGACCTCCGTTTGCTACGGGGCTTCCACATTATGGCCACTTACTTGCAAGCACGATAAAAGACACAATTCCACGATTTTGGACAATGCGAGGATATAAAGTTGAAAGAGTGTGGGGGTGGGATTGTCATGGGTTACCTATCGAAAATATAGTTGAGAAAAAACTTGGATTCAAGAGTAAAAAAGATATAGAAACTATGGGCGTAGATAAATTTTGTGATGAATGTGAAAAAACAGTTTTAGGATATGTTAATGATTGGAAAGGTTTTGTTGAAAGATTAGGAAGATGGGTTGACTTTGAGAATTCTTACAAAACGATGGATGTTAACTATATGGAATCTGTTTGGTGGGCTTTCAAAGATATTTGGAAGAAAGGGCTGATTTATGAAGGTAGAAGAGTTTTAATGTATTGTCCAAGATGCGAGACTCCTTTAGCAAATGCTGAAATAGCGATGGACAATAGCTATAGAGAAGTTACTGAACAATCAGTAGTTGTTAAATTCAAAGTTAAAAATAAGAATGAGTATTTTCTAGCTTGGACAACTACTCCTTGGACATTAATTGGAAATGTTGCTTTAGCAGTAAAATCAGATGCTCAATACGTTAGATTAAGAAATAACAATGAAGTTTACATTTTGGTTGCTGATAGAGTTTCAGAATTAAATGGAGAACATACAGTTCTTGATACATTTAAGGGAAAAGATTTAGCCGGAATTGAATATGAACCTCTTTATTTTATTAAAACTGATAAAAAGGGGCATTATATCATAGATGATAATGAAGGAGTAACTACTACAGATGGTACAGGAATAGTTCATATGGCAGCATATGGAGAGTTTGACTATTCAATGATAAAGAAATATGATTTGCCTTTAATTGAACATATAGGTCTTGATGGAAAACTTAAAGAAGGCCCTAAAGAATGGATCGGTGGATGGTTTAAGAAATTAGATAAGGAGATAATTAACGATTTGACAAAAAGAAATTTATTATATAAGACTGAATCTCATAAACATAGTTATCCTTTTTGTTATCGATGCGAGACTCCTTTGTTTTATGCTCCTTTACCTTCATTATTCATAAATATTCAGAAAATTAAGAAAGACCTTTTAAAAAATAATGAAAAGATAAATTGGTATCCTGAACATTTGAAGGAAGGTAGGTTTAAGAATAATATTCTAAGTGCTCCTGACTGGAATATTTCTAGAAATAGATATTGGGCTTCAGTTATACCTATTTGGAAATGTTCTTGTGGGAGAAGTAAAGTTATAGGAAGTATAGAAGAGTTGCGTAAAGAAGCAATTAATTTTCCTAAAAAAATAGATTTACATAAACCTACGATGGATAAAGTAAAGTTAAGTTGTTCTTGCGGTAAGGAAATGTCCAGAGTTCCTGAGGTTCTTGACTGTTGGTTTGAATCTGGTGCAATGCCATTTGCTCAAGTACATTATCCTTTTGAAAAAAAAGATTGGTTTAATAATAATTTCCCAGGAGATTTTGTTGCAGAATATATTGCTCAAACTAGAACTTGGTTTTACTATATGCTTTGCAACTCCACTATATTATTTAATAAAAATCCTTTCAAAAATGTAATTACTACGGGGAATATCCTTGCTAAAGATGGACAAAAAATGTCAAAATCAAAGAATAATTATCCAGATCCCATGCTTTTGATTTCTAAATATGGTGCAGATGCATTAAGATTTTATTTACTATCTTCACCGATAATGGCTGCCGAAGATGTTAACTTTTCAGAAAGTGGAGTAGAAGAAGTTCATAAAAAGATAATTTTGATTTTGTTGAATACTCTTAATTTTTATTCGATAAACTCAAAAGGTAAATTTTCATCTTCTAAAAAATATACTTCTCTAGATAATTGGATATTATCTAAAGTTGCTCATCTTGGCTTATCCGTAACTGAAAGTATGGAAAGCTATGATACTGTAAATACTGCTAGAGAGATATCAAAATTTGTTGATGAACTTTCTACATGGTATGTTCGCCGAAGCAGGGATCGTTTTAATGACGGAGACGACGATATTGCACGAGCAGTTTTGAGAAAAGTGCTACAGGATTTTTCATTGATTGCTGCTCCAATGCTTCCTTTTATTAGTGAAAAAATATATCAAACAGTAAACTCTGATAAAGATTCTGTGCATCTTGGCGATTGGCCAGAATATTCTAAAAAAGACGTGGATGAAAAATTAATTGAAAAGATGAACTTAGTTAGAGAAATAGTCAGTCAGGCTCTGAAGATAAGAGATGCTAATAAAATACCAGTTAGGCAACCTCTCTCGAGCATAACTATTTGTAATTCTTTAGATGAGGAATTTGAAGAGATAATTGCTGAAGAAGTTAATGTTAAAAAAGTCATTTTTGATAAAAGGGCTAAGGAAGTTAATATTGATTTAAATATAACTCCTGAGCTTGAAGCCGAAGGATATGCTCGAGAAATTGCTAGAAAGATACAGTCAGAACGCAAGAATAGAAATATGAAGAAGGAAGAAAGGATTACTCTGGAGTTATTTGTAACTACTAGAATAAGGAACTTTTTACAACATCATTTAGAGTTTATTTCTAAGAGAGTTGGAGCTAATAAGGTCGTTTTTTCCGACGATAAAAATAAAAAAATAATTTTATTTGAAATAAAAGATGAGAAAATTGGGTTTAACTTTTAAAGAGTGATTTTCTGAAAAGATTTAAATACTCCTATGCTTTGTTTTGTTTAATGATAATCAATGGCGAATTTTTAGGCAGGTTAAGAAAGATATTTGACCTTAATTTATATGAAGTAAAAGTGTGGACTTCGCTCCTTTCGAGAGGTGTTTCGACTGCTGGAGAGTTAAGTACTATATCTGACGTTCCTCGTTCTAGAACGTATGATATTTTAGAGTCTTTGGAAAAGAAAGGCTTTGTTGTAATGAAGCTTGGTAAACCGATTAAGTTTTTGGCTCTTAAGCCTGATGAAGTTGTAGACAGGGTTAAGAAACATATGTTATCTGTAGCTCAAGAGAAGACTAAGTATCTTGATGAGATTAAAGGTGGAGATGTTCTGAGCGAGCTTGCTTCATTGTATGATAATGGAATTAAGTATGTTGAACCTTCTGATTTGTCTGGAAGTTTGAAAGGTAGACAGAATATTTATTCACATATGGATATGATGATAAAGAATGCCAAGAAGAGTGCAACTATTGTGACTACAGCTGAAGGGCTTAATAGAAAATTTGAGCATTTGATGCCTAGTTTTGAAAGGGCTAAGAAAAGAGGCGTGATGCTGAAAATTGCTGCACCTATAACTACTGAAAATGTTAGATTTGCCCGTGAACTTTCTAAAATAGCCGATGTTAGACATCTTGACAAACACATGGGTAGATTTGCAATTGTAGATAATGAGCAGATGATGCTGATGCTTTTAGATGATAAGACCGTTCATCCAAATTATGACTTTGCTGCATGGCTTTCAAGCGATTATTTTGCTAAGTCTATGACTCAAATGGTAGAGAATACATGGAAGGATTTGACTCCTGTTAGTAAGTTGAAGATTTGATTGTAGATGAGAAAGGCGATATTTATTGGGTTGATTTTAGGAGTTTTAGTTGCAGTTATAAGTACTTTGGGAATTTTAATTTGCAATTGGAATCCTGTAGAAGGTTCGGTGATTCCGCAAGGATTATGCAGAACACCAATTCAATTGTTTTATTTGCCTGTAATGCCTCAAAGTTTTATTGTGTTTATATTTGCTGAAGCTGGTGGATTAAAATCAATTTTACCATTCTTAATAATGAATTTGATTACAATAGCTGAATTTGTTTTGCTGTCAATAATTATTTCTTGGATTTATAAAAAAGTTAGATAATATTCAGTTTTATATACTACAAACATCTTTAAAATTTATGAGGGTGATGTTACTTGCGGTATTTGCTTTAGTTTTATTATTGGGGGCGTTTACGACTTATTATTTTAATGATAAAGTTTTAACTGCGCCTGAAGATGGATTTGATATTACGGACACTATGGCTCCTGTCGGGGCTTCACTGCCTGGAGAAAATGGAGTAATTTTTGCGAATGGAATTTACACCTTGACTTATTCTGAAAATGGAAATATTTTAACGCAATATGAAATAGACACTAATAATGATGATATTGAGAATGGGATGTTTTCTGTTAAAGAAAAGATTTCTGAACTAGAAACCGAACAACAGTTTTATCCTGTAAAAAAGGCTGGAACTAGGTATAGGCTTAGAGACCCTTTGGCTACTAATCCTCTTATTTGGCCAACCAACTTTGTGCAGACATTAAATCCAGTGATAACATTTACCCATTCATTATCTAATGAAGGAATTATTGAATTAAGATATCGTGAAATAATAGAAAGGTCTGAACAGGTAAATATCGAGAAACGTTATTTATTGAGCATAAAGGGCAAGACGCTTGTGCTTCAAGTAGAAGCATTAAACCCTCCCCCTTCTCCTTTTGGATATTATCAAGATTTTGTTTTTGATAGTAATGTTATGCCAAATAATCCTTCTCCTTCTAATATTGCATTATCTTATGCAGAGTGGGCTCCTATAACTATTGCAGGACCCTTGAATAATAGATATTATCAAACAATTTATTTTGACTACACTAAAAGTAATTCTAATAGCTGGCCTTGGCTTAGAAATTATATAAACTCCCCAATAAATAGTTATATGTTTGCTTACACTCCCTCATATTCTGAGGGCATTGCCGGAAATTATAATTCTCTTTCGGAGACATTTTATATTACTTTAAGTAAAAATATTAATGATGTAATTCCTAAGATTAATAGACCTGCCCCGCAATATAGAAGTGAATTAAATAATAGGATACCTCTTGAATTATGGCGCATTTATATGCCTGCTGTTTTGAGTTCTACGGCTGAAAGACCTTTTGAAAGAGCAAGAACTCAAGTAATTGATGTTTTGAAATCTTATGGTCTTGAAGATTTGTTAGTTACTCTGACTGCATGGAGACACAGGAATGTTGTGGGTACTTGTGGAGATTCTGGGCCTATAGCCTATCCCGCTGAGAGTAGTTGGGGAGGTTCTGAAAAGATGTTAGAACTCTCGAGGGTTGCTCAAAGTTATGGGTATCTATTTGGACTTTATCAAATCCATACTGATATGTATGATACTGGATTATGGGAACCTGAAAATCTTCTTCTTAATCGTGCTGGCGATTGGGTAAATTATGGTTGGACCAACACTAACTGCCCTCCAACAAGACTTTCCCCTAGAGGAAATTTAATTTCCCAACCATTAATTATCAAACCCGACAAATGGATGCATTATGCTCAATTAGATACGCCAAACATTAAACAAGATTATGAAGTAAGTTCTGTGTTTTTAGATGTTCATCCGAAATTACTTTATCCTACGTTCATAGATTATGATTTAGGCTCTTCTGTAACTGCAAAATCTCCTAAAATTATTAATCAAATTATAGACTCTCTTTTAACGTATTTAAGGAGCCAGGTTAATGGTCCAATCGTAGGAGAGGGCGGTTCTTCGGAATCATATCCTACAGACACATTGCATGCAGGATATATTGAAGGGGTCGAGGGAGAGGGAGTAGCTAGAAGGATTAATAATATTTATTTGGCTCCTCATGAGACTCCTGTAATTCCTGATTTTGAGCTCAGGCATATTAAACCTCTTATGGTAAGATTCGGAATGGGATATGCTAACCGTTGGACCAAACCAGAGGAAGTAGTAGAGCCTAAAATTAATATCTTAACTTATCCTTGGGATAAATATATTGCAACTCAATTTGCTTTCGGACATAGCGGATATTTGAACGACGAGTATCTTTATGCAGATACATGCTCTCCATCCAATACTGAATGCTGGGGTTCTGTTGGATCTTGGAGTGGTAATCCAACACAATATGAGAGAGACTTAGCTAAAAATACGATTAACTTATTTGTAAAACAATATTATAATGCTAAAGCCTTTCAAGAATTATATCTTTCGTCAGATATATTGGAAATTAAATATTTAAATTCCTCTGGAAATTTGGTTTCTTTGTCTAGTGCAATCGATGAAGGTGTTGATTTTTACAACCCTAGAATTTATTTAAAATACCGAGATGGTACTGAAGTTTGGATTAATAGGGACCAGGCTCTGGGAAATGTTTGGACAGTAAACGCTGATGGTGTTACTTACTACCTTCCTGCAAACGGATGGCTTGGTATTAATTCTGTTGCAAACTTCTTGGAGTATTCGGCTTTAGTTGATAACAATGGAAATCCTGACCCTAATGGATATAGAGTAGATTATGTTAGAAGTAATGATTATATTATGGCAGATGGTCGTGGTGTTGAGACTAATTTTGGAAATGGATTCAATAATGTTCCTCTTATTTCTACTTATTTTACTGTTGTTAAGCCTAACGGGTGGACATTGTTGGAACAAGCCAATAGAGGTTTTCAAGTAACTTCTACGGAATTTTGTGGGAATAATATTTGTGGAGTTGGAGAGACTTGTAGTTCTTGTGTTATTGATTGTAGAACTTGTGCACCTATTTGCGGGAATGGAATTGTTGAAACTGAGGAAGTATGTGATGGGGGAGTTCAAAGTTGTACTATTAACGGATATGCTGGAACTCAGACTTGTAGCTCTAGTTGTACATGGAATTCTTGTACTACTACGCTGAGTTGCGGAGATACTTTTTGCAATGGTGCTGAGACTTGTTTTAGTTGTGAGGGAGATTGTGGAACATGTCCTAACTCTAATCCTTATATTGAGAGCATTAATCCAAATACGATAATAAACACCGAGTTTAGAAATGTTCAGATTTTGGGAAGAGACTTTTACCCCCGCGCAATTGAATTTGATGGATTGGAGTACCCTTCTTTTTATGGATGGACTGTTTCGCCTAATCGCAATATGATAAATATGATAATTCCTTCAGGATATCCTGGAGGAGATAAGACAATAAGAGTTATCAATACAAACAATGTTATTTCAAATGCAAAAACTCTTAGAATAAATTATAGATTTAATTATGATTTATCATTAAGTCCATCTTCGATAGTTTTAGCCCCAGGAGCCAGCCAGGAAATTCAAGCAATAGTCAATGTTCTACCTTTTGTTGGTATTGAAGAGGTATCATTTTCTGTGGTGTCAGATCCTCAAATATCTTACCAATTTGTTGGAGTAGATAGGTGTACTGCTGAGCCTTCTGGCGAAGAAATAAAGTGCTCAATAAGAATAATACTTACAGCTTCACCTTATTTAAATTTGCAAACATACAATGTCCAAATTACAGGAAGATCTTTGACAACAAACCCTCAAACAGAGATTCTTGATATTAATGCCTTGCCTGATGCTCCTAGTAATCTGGTTGTTGTGGCACTAGACTCTTCTTCGCTTAAATTAGATTGGATAGATAATAGTAATAATGAAAATGGGTTTAAATTAGATTATAAATTACATTCTTCGTCTTCTTGGGGGACTGTTGATTTACCTACCCCTAATACTGAAACATATACGCATAGTGGATTGAGTGCTAGTACTGAGTATGATTATAGAGTTTTTGCTTATAATCAGTTTGGTAATTCTGAACTTTCTAATGTTGTTTCTGGAACTACTAATCCAGGCGGTTCTTCTAGTAGTTCTAGTAGTAACGATAAAAAAGATAATGATAATGATACTTTTGTAGACTACCCTTATGATCCGGGATGTTTGAATAAAGAAGATAATATTGAATTAGACTCTGTATTAGTAAATATAAATAAACATTCTAACTCGACATTGAAAAATGATTCTACTATTGATGACGGTGATGATATTCAGCCTGTTGAAAAAGATAAAGAGATAAGGCTGGTTTTCTGGCTGACTATTTTAGTTCTTGTTTTAGGAATGGCTGTTGCTGTGATAATTACTGTTCGTTCAATTAGACAGCATAAGAGGCTTAAAGAGATTTATTCTCATGTGCATAACTAAGATAATTTTTAATTTATTTTTCTAATACTACTCGGGCGTCTACGGCTTTTCCTTCTTTACTGTTTAAGATGAATGGATTAATGTCTAATTCTTTTATGCTTTTGTGTTTTTGAGGAATCTTTGATACTGCGACTAGAGATTCCTTTAAAGCATTTATATTTAATTTTATGTTTCTGAATCCTTCAAATAATTTTTTTGATTTTAACTCTAAAATCATTTCTTGGGCTTCGTTGATTGTTATTGGGCATTTTCTTATTGAAACGTCATCTAATAGTTCTGTGAAAATTCCTCCAAGGCCGAATAGAATTACATGATTAAATGTTGAGTCTTTTTTTAGCCCTATAATTAATTGCTGACCTTCTATAAATTCTTGGGCTAATATTCCTTTTAGATGTATTTTATTATTTTTTGCGATTGAAATTAACTCGTTGAAAGAAGATTCTATTTCTTCTTTTCTGTGCACAATTATTACTCCCCCTATTTCTGTTTTATGTATCGCATCTGGAGATATTATTTTTAAGACTAATGGGGCCTTTATAGTTAGTTCTTTGATTGAATTAATTATTTGGGATTTTGGTATATTAATGAATTTCTCTATAAATTGCTGGGATTTGTGTAGATCTAGTACCTCGGTTTTCATTTTATTATTAAGTTTAAGAGGATTATATATGTTATTATTTAGTGCAATTAAAGTTATAAACTTACTTTAAATTTGAAGTTTATGAAGTATGATGATATTTGTGTTAATCATGGAATAACTATTCGTGATAAGTCTATTAAGGGTTTGGTTAAGGCATTAAACTCTGCTGGAGTATCTATTGACTTAGAGCTATGTTTGCAAGAAGTGGGCTATGTTCTTGGGAAGGGTTGTACTTTTGGGAAAGAGCTAGGAAAAGCAGAAATTCCTCTTGACTGGAAAATAGGAAGAGGAGGTGGCTTGGGAGGATATGTTCTAAAAGGCTATAGTTTAGAAATTAGATTACGGGATTATCAAGAACATGAGGGTATGGGTTATCATGGAGGTCCTAATCTTGTTGGTAAACCTGGAATTAGAGCAGTATTTGAATATAAAAGTCCTTTTAGTGTTGATGATATTCAAAGAGCTAAAGAAGTTGTGACTAGATACTATAGTCCAAAACTTAGTAAATCTGTTGTTAAAAAAATTGCTAGAATATCTGTGAATGATAAAAGGAGAGAATAGTTTATGACAATTAAGATAGAACAAAGCGCTTATTTTGAGGGAAGGAGGATATCTGAGTCCGATATGGGCGGGCTGATAGATGTTCTTGGAGATGCTGGAGTTCAAATTAATCCTAAGGATTGTGAGAAGAGTATTGAGTATGGTTACTTGAGGTCTACAAGGAAATCGACTGTTCCGTTGTTATTAGATTTAGGAAATCATGCGAGAGCAACAAGTTATACTTTAAGGAACGAGCAATTAGAGATTCAATTGGAAAATCATAGCCAGATTTTAGGTTCTGGAATAACTGGAATGATGGGAAGCAGAGTTGGAAGCAGTGGAATTCTTTGCGAAGTTAAGTTTGAGGGACATTCTGGAGGAGAGAAAATTGTAGGAGATGCTTTGAAAGTTCTGAACGATTTATATGGATGGCCCAAAAGTATACAAGATTTAAAAAGCTCTTAATCTATATATTAATATGACATTATATGATTTCTATGGAACTGAATGCGTTCATTGTCATGAGATGACTCCTTTGGTTGAGAAACTTGAGAAAGAAGAGAAAGTTAAAGTTGAAAGACTTGAAGTGTGGCATAACGCTGCTAATGCCAAGAAATTGCAGGAATTTGATAAAGGTCGTTGTGGGGGAGTTCCTTTCTTTTACAACGACAAGACAGGCAAATTTATTTGTGGTTCTACGACGTATGATAAACTGAAAGAGTGGGCTAAGGGATAAATTATGAATTTTGTAGATTTTTTAGTTAAAGCTAAAAAGAATACTTATGCTAGCGGTAACCCTCCATTAAAATTGCCTGATGGATTTGATGAGTTTGTTTATGAAGAGGGCGAATATAAGTACAGAGACAGATACTATGCTAAAGATCCTCGTCCATTTGGGGGAGAGGAAGTTGTTTGGCAAAATGGAATAATTATTTGGATGATGAATTATTATGGATATATGGTTTCTAATGGAATTAATAGTAAAGGAGTTTATGTGTTTCTTAGAAAGGCAATGAGCAAGATAGATGAAAAAAGACCATTCAGAGGTCCAGCTCATTTGAAAGAAGGAGACTTCGAATATATTAATGAGAATACAGGAGATATAAATAATTTCAAAGGAACTGAAAGAATATTTCATAAAGGAAAAGAAGTTTACAGGCTAGAATATCACGGCGGAAAGATTTAAATACACTTAGTTACTTGGTTACTTAGTTACCATGGCATCAAAAACAATTAAGATAAGTGAAGAGAATTATAAAATGCTTCTTGGATTAATGGCAATTGTACAGCAAAAAAAAGGATACAGAGCAACTTTTGATGATGCTATTGATGATTTAGCTGAAAGAAGAGAAAAGAAGAAAAAGAAGAAATTGAGCGATTTGGCTGGAAGTTGGAAAATGAGCGATAAAGAAGCTGAAGAATTTTTAGGATATGTAAAAAGAGGGTGGAGAAATTGGAAGATT
Source organism: Candidatus Pacearchaeota archaeon (assembly GCA_018303995.1). Taxonomy (GTDB): domain Archaea; phylum Nanobdellota; class Nanobdellia; order Pacearchaeales; family GW2011-AR1; genus SICU01. The sequence goes on along the minus strand of JAGVXB010000017.1, from coordinate 6,078 downwards.
CCGTCTGTTTAGATACTGACATCTTAATTGATTTATTAAGAAACAAACAAGAAGTTGTTAAATGGATTAATGAAAATCAAGAGAAAGTTACTCTTGCTACTACAATAATAAATGTCTTTGAATTATATTGCGGAATATATAATTATGAATTTCCTGAAAAGAAGATAGAGGCCGTTGAAGAATTATTATCGACACTTATTATTTTAGATTTATCTTTAGATATAGTGCAAAATGCTTCAAAAGAATATGGCAAACTTAGAAAAGAAGGGCAATTAATTGGAAATGAAGACTTACTTATAGGAGCAACTGCTTTTTCAGCAGGTTTTGTTTTAAAAACTAATAATAAGAAACATTTTGAAAGAATTAAAGGTTTGAAACTAATTTAAATCGTTTCATTTATATACTTCTTAAAATAATTAGTAATTGAGGGATGATGGAGAAGACTATTGCTAAATTTGATGTACTATATTTGCAAATTCTTGACGAGAATGGGGATTGTGATGAGAAAAATAAACCTAAGATAACTGATGAGGTTCTTAAAGAGATGTATAGATTTCTTATTTTAACTAGGGCTTTTGATGACAAAGCGCTTAAATTGCAACGTCAAGGTAGGTTGGGAACTTATGCCCCTATGCGAGGACAAGAAGCTGGACAGATTGGCTCGGCTTTTGCTTTGTCTAAAGATGACTGGGTTTTTCCTGCTTTTCGCGAGAATGGAGTTTACATGATTAAGGGCGTTTCTGCGGATATGCTTTTCCGTTATTGGGCTGGAGACGAAAGAGGAATGCAAATTCCTAAAGGAATTAATATTTTGCCAGTTTCAATAACTGTTGGAGGACATTTACCTCATGCTGTCGGAACGGCTATGGGTTTTAATTACCTTAAGCAAAAAAATGTGTCTGTTGTTTATTTCGGCGATGGAGCTACTTCTGAAGGAGATTTTCATGAAGCTCTTAATTTTGCCGGAGTGTTTAAAGCGCCATGTGTATTTATTTGTCAGAATAATCAGTGGGCTATTTCTTTGCCAGTTCGCGAGCAAACTGCGTCTCAGACAATTGCACAGAAGGCAATAGCTTATGGAATTCCTGGAATTCAAGTAGATGGAAATGATGTTTTTGCAGTATATAAGGCGACTATGGATGCTGTTACTAGGGCTAGAAAGGGTTTAGGTGCGACTTTGATTGAATGTTTAACTTACAGATTAGCGGATCATACTACTTCAGACGATGCTAAAAAATATCGCCCTGAAGAAGAAGTGCGTTCGTGGGAAAATAAAGATCCTATTCTGAGATTTGAGAAATATTTAACACAAAAGAAAATAATTAATCCTGTTATTATAGGGCAAGTTAAAGCTGAAGCAGAACAACAAATTGAGAAAGCTGTTAAAATTGCTGAATCAGTTAAGCCTCAGCTTCCTACAGAGATGTTTGATTATCTTTATTCTGATATGACTGACGAAATGAAGGAACAACGTGAGCAATCTAAAAGGGAAAATAATATTTCTAAAGGCGCTTCTGTTTCGGAACATTCTGCGAAGAATGCCGGCGTCGTCGGGGAATTGGAGGAAGTGTGAATTTGGAAAATAAAATCGCTAATTGGATGGAACTTGGAATAAAGTCTTATGATGAAGTAATGGAAATTCAAGACAGACTTGTTGAACTTAGATCTAAAGATTTAATTGCAGATACAATAATCTCGGCGCAACATCCTTTAACTGTAAGTTTTGGGATTGATAATAGTAATAATCGATTCAGCGATTTACTTCTTTCAAGAGTACAACAAGCTTATGGAAATATTGAGGAGAAGAGCATTATGGAATATTTATCTGATAATGGTGCTTCATTTTCTTTTTCTAAAAGGGGCGGAGGCGCTACAGTTTTTGCACCTGGACAGTTTGTGTTTTATCCTGTTGTAAATCATTGTGATATAACTCAGTCTCATAAATTAGATATTGGAGCTTACAAGTCCGTAATTTATCATACTTTATTTCAGTCTCTTAGAAATCTAGGTGTTGAAGGAATTAAAGTTAGCAGTTCTTTAGATTATTCTACTAGGAATGAAAGAAAAGATGCTTGGATTGAAAGAGAAGGAGTCACTTTAAAGATGGGCTCTAAAGGTATTGGAATTAAGGGGAATGTAGCATACCATGGATTTGCTCTGAATGCTACTAGAGAAGGAATATCTAGAAGTTGGATGGTTAATCAATGTGGATATAGGCCTGAAGAAGTAAAGTTATGGAGTGTAGAGCATGAGTTAAATAAAAGGGTTGAACCTAAAGAGGTTTATGATGCTGTGCAGAAAGCGATTAGGTTTAATTTTGGATATTCTGGTTTTGAGAATCTTGATTTAAAAAGTCTGGAGGTGTCCGCATGACTCTCAAAAACATGGTTGAAGCGCTGAATGAGGCGCTTCGCTTGGAAATGAAACGCGACAAAAATATTTTAATTATTGGAGAGGACGTTGGTGAAGACGGCGGGGTGTTTAGAGTTACTGATGGACTTGCTAAAGAGTTTGGAAATTCTCGCGTTATTGATTCTCCTTTGGCTGAATCAGGGATAGTTGGAAGTGCTATTGGAATGTCTTTACTAGGGTTAAAGCCTGTTTGTGAAATACAATTTGAAGGATTTATTTTTCCTGCCATTGATCAATTGGTGAATCATGCTTCAAGAATGAGAAACAGAAGTCGTGGGCGATTTACTACTCCTATTCTTGTTCGCTGTCCTATTGGTGGAGGAATTAAAGCGCTAGAACACCATTCTGATTCACCTGAAACTTATTTTGTGCATACGCCTGGGCTTAAAGTTGTCATGCCTTCTGGACCTTATGATGCTAAAGGTTTGATGATTTCTGCATTGAGAGAGAAAGACCCTGTAATATTTTTTGAACCTAAGAAAATTTATAGAGCGATTAAAGAAGAAGTTCCAGAAGAAGCATATGCTATACCGCTGGGAAAAGCTAATGTGATTAAAGAGGGAAAAGATGTAACTTTAATTGCTTATGGCGCTTGGATTAAGACTGCTAAAGAGGCTTTGGATGTTTTGAAAGATGTCTCTGTTGAGCTTATTGATTTACGCACGCTCTCACCTTTAGATACTGAAACAATAATTAATTCTGTTCGCAAGACCGGAAAGTGTGTAATTGTTCAAGAAGCTCCTAAGACTCTTGGTTTGGCTTCGGAAATTATTGCTAGAATTAATGATAAAGCTTTGTATTCTCTCGAGGCACCTGTTGAACGCGTTTGCGGATTTGATACCATTGTGCCTTTGAGACTTCATGAAGATTATTATTTGCCTTCGGTTAGTAAGATTGTTTCTGCTGTTGAGAGAGTTATGAAGAATGCGAAAGGTGGAAGTTAGGGGAAGAAATGAAAGGAAAAACAACTATTTATTATGATGAAAAAGGCGATTTCTTAGAGATTTTTATAGAAGGATCAAGCCCAACTTATGGAGAAGAAGCTGGAGAGGATATTACCTTATTTAGAAGAAAAGACGATAATAAGATTGTTGGAATAGGAATCCTTAATTTTAAGAAGAGAACTACTTCTCTCAATAGCATAAAACTTAATCTGCCTTTTAATGTTAATTTTTCAGAATTAAAGGTTTGAAATCTATTAATTTTAATTGGTTACAAATTGTAACCAACTCAACCGTACACAAAATGTGTACAACTCAAATATTTATTGAATAGAGCTAGTTATACAAAGTTTGTATCTTTGAAGGGTATATACAACTTGTACCTATCCCTCTCAAATGTTAACAAAATGCCAATAATTAGATTTGCATGAAAATGATTCAACTGTCCGATTCTTTCGGACACTTCAAATACCTCTCAATTACCTAAAGAAAAAATAAACAAAATAAGATCTTCTAATTATCTACTATTACCAGTTCAAGCGCTCCCATACAGCTCCTGTTCTCAAAATCGAAATCTACCTTTGCAAAAACAAGATTTTTCCTTTTTCTTAAATTAACTATATTTATTTCCCCATATATCTCTCTATCCGTAGGAATAGATTTTCTAAATCTTTTTCTTGATTCTGCTATCAACATTCCTTCCTTTTGAAGTTTGTCGAAGTCTTTGTTGTCAAAATAAGGATGAGATTTCTCCTTTATTGCTTGGTAAACTGTAGAATATAATAATTGGTTAAGGCATAATTGTATTTCTATATCTGTTGCGTGATTAAAATCATCTATTGCATAAAAACAATGTCCAATTTTGAATATCCCTCTTGCTTTAGGGTAATCTATGGTACCGCCCAAAAGAATTCTCTGTTTCAGATTATAAACTGCTAGAACTTTTTGCCTTACTCGTTCATCTATTTCTACCATAAAAAATGGCAACATAGGCAATACATAGATTTACTAGCGATACTTATCGCCTATGGTTCATTATTGAAGAAAAAGGGCATTAATTTTTGTTCTGCTTTTCTTAAATGTGCATGAAATGTAGAAAATGATAGTTTTGATTCTCTAGCCAAATCCTGAACATCTATTTTTCTTGGATACTCGTAGTAACCATGTTTAATTGCCAAACCCATAGCTTCTTTTTGTTTACCTGTTAAATCTGGATTTTGTTTTATTATTGAGATGTTCTTTATTTTTCTATTTTTGATATATTTTATTTTAGTATTATGTAGCTTCTCAAATACTTCTATAGCTTTGATAAGACTTTCTTTTCTAAAGGAGCCCAAAGTCATTGTTTCAATATTTTCTGAAATTACGACTGGAGCAATATGAAATATATCTTTAGTATAAAACTCCATGGAAATAGAATGTTCTTTTATAGTTCCAACTAGAAAGTCTCCATTAACTTCAAAATCAATAATTCGATTAGATTCCTTTAGCTCTTTAAGAAAACTCTTTTTATCAATTTCTTTTCCAAATATTGTTCCAGCGATATTTACTATTATTTCTTTTTTTTCTTGAAAAGAAGATAACGGATAACCTACTAAACTAACTTTGTTATTTGAAGCTATTTTACCAAGCAAGGCATTGCTACAATCAAAAGATATTTGGCTTACCCACATAGTAATACGATATATATCTTATTTAAAAAGTTAACTTAAATTATCCTTTTAACTCCTCTGGTTCTACTTTTATCACTTAATTCACGATTACCCATTATGCTAGAATTATCTCTAATATTGCCGAACCATAATTGTTTGGGAACTGTTCCTGAATATCTTTGCAAAGATTCTTGCCATATAGGAAGAAAAGATAAAGAAGACTCCCTTACTAGATTTAGATATTGTTCTCCAACGTCTTCCAATAAAAACCTAAATAACTCTGGATGTATTTTTTGCGAAATTTCAAATGATTTATCTGATGGTAAAAAGATTGCTCTTCTATCTTTTGGATCTTTTGAAGCATCTTCTTGAGCCATTTGCATATATGATTCATATAATCTGTTATCTGGTGTTGCAAAAAATCCTCCATTTCTAGCTAAACGAATACTGGTAACTATTGCATCATGAAGCATTGACTCATCTGTTAAAAATGGTGAATCTTTTACTACAATGCCTGGAGCCCCCCTTAGATATAAAACTCCCCCATTTACATAATTTCCTTTTGTTGAAACTTTGGCAAGTATCCCTTCTTGAATTCTTAATTGAGCATTTTGAGCTAAAGATGTAGGATTAAGCCCACTGTTCCTTAAAATGTCTAATTCTCTACCCAAATTTACATCTTCTACAAATGCGGACTCTAATCCATTCTTTCTTATATCTATTTCATAGACAACCATAATTTTTTAGCTAATCTTCACTATTTAAAGCTAAGCAAATATTAATTCTAGATTTATCGATAAGAGCGATTTTGAGATAAACCATTTATAATTAACATTTCAGATAATAATCTTTGAGTTCTTTGAAAGTGCCTTGTTTTATGCTTTGCCTTATATTTTCCATGAGCTGGAGCATAAATCCCACATTATGAATTGTTGCTAATCTTCCGAATTTCATTTTATCTTTTTTTATTAAGTTGTGCATGTCTTTTCTTGTGTAAACTTGACAGGTTTTACAATTACAATTTCTATCTATTTTATTGTTGTCTTCTTTGAAAATGCTTTTTTTTATTTTAA
>JAGVXB010000016.1 GCA_018303995.1 Candidatus Pacearchaeota archaeon | reverse complement strand
GGCGTTGTTGTTTATTATTTGAAAAGGCATTCCTGACAATATATTTTCTTTGTTTGTTAGTTGCATTCTTATTCCGGTTGTTGCAAAAACTTCTTTTGCTGATTTGAATTTGTTGCTTAGGGGCATGACTTCTTCTAAACTTCTTATTTTAGTGACTATCATTTCTCCACTTAATGTAGCTATTCCTATTTGGTCTCCTTCTTTTAGAGAGCCGTCATAAAGTATCGCTTCTGCCGTTTCCATTGAACGTTGTTTTTTTACTTCTAATAGAATGCCTTTAGCTTCTTCAGATAATTTTAGTCTTTCTGTAAGGAATTTTTGAGATAATCCGCATAGAACGAAGAGAATTTCTGGTATACCTTCCCTGGTTCTTGCTGAACAAGGAACTATTGCTATTTCTTTGGTGAAGTCGCTTATGTTGTAAAATAATTCGCTATTAAATCCGTGGTCTTGCAAAGAGCTTTGAAATGTTCCTAGGGCTATTTCAAATTCATCTTTTGTTCTTTGAGGTAGCGTTTCTATAGAATTTTTTATTGATTCTTTTTTAACCCATCCAGATAATTTGTCTACTTTATTGAAAGCTATTACAAATGGAGTTTTATTTAACTTTAGAATTGAAATTACTTCTGCTGTTTGAGGTTGTATTCCTTCTTTGATATCTACAACTAGAATTACTATGTCTGCTAACGAACCGCCTCTTTGTCTTAAATTGGTGAATGATATTTTTTGGGTAATTCCTCCGGCTTCTTTTTCCTGTACTGACGTGCCTCTGAAACAATCTAATAAAGTAGTTTTTCCATGGTCTACATGCCCTGCTACTGTGATTATTGGTTGTCTTATCATAATCATTCGAGCTTAATTGTATTTTTAAACGTTAAGAATTACCAATTTTATGAGAAAATATGTTGTTTTGATTTGTGCTTTGCTTGTTGTTGTATTTTTGAGTTTGGTTGTGCTGGCTTATTCTTTTGCTGAGAGTTCTGGAAAAGTTTCTAATTCTCTGTATAGAATCTATACTCGTGCTGTTTGTTCTGGTAATACTTGTCAAGACTATGAGTTTAGTTGTTTAAATGGAAGTGTTATTTCGTCTCGAGCTATAAGCGGGTTTGTTACATTTGGAGAGGATTGGGTTGATAATCGAGATGAGAAAGACCTAGATAAGTGTTGAGTGCAATATTCCTTAAATATAAGTTATGTTTGGTTTGTTTGTGACTGACGAACATAATCATAGTGAAGATGACTCTTTCGAGAGAATTCCTTTCGTTAGGAATTATATGGCTTGGGTAGCTGTTTCTGCTGGAGTTGGTGCTGTTGTTGGGGGAGTACTTGAACACTATTCTGGTTCTGGACTTGGTTCCATTTTATTAGGTGTTGGTGTTGGGGCTTTGGGGTTTGTAGCCGTTTTTTCAAGCACTGAGTATACAATTCAAAAGAATAAATACGATTATGCTAGAGAACGAGATGAAAGAAAATAAAATTACATTTCTAATTCTTCATAATTTTCTGCTTTTGCTTTTTTCTTGCTTGCCTGAGTTTTTTCTTCTTTCTTTTGTGTTTGTTCTTGAGTAGTTTGTGCATGTTGTTTTGGTTGTGATTGAGGTGTCTGTGCTTGTTTTTCCGATTTTGATTCTTGATATTTCTTTGCTGCTTCTAAAGCTTCTGCTGAAACCATAAAATCTTCTTCTTTAATTGAATTTATAGCTTCTTTGAATGATTTGAAATGTTCTGCTGAAATTCTTGTTCCTGCTTTTGTGAATCCTGTGTATCTTTCTGAACGGACAAACTCTCTTATTGTGAGACCTGCTTTACCGCCAAAGTCGTCTACTCTGATTACTATGTCTGTGTCTTGGTTCTTTGGTATTCTGTCTATGTCTTTTTCCATATTATTTTTTATAGGTTTTGTGTATTTAAGGATTTGGGTTGTAGAAAGTTTTATTAATACTTTTATTTACCATCTGGTATGACAGATAGAAAATCAGAATCTGAACTTGAGAGTTTATCATCGCAACCTGCGGTTAGATGGAAAGATTTGGTTCCTGTTTATGGGATGTATTCTTATGCAAAAGATAGGCTTGTTGATGATCTGCAGGTTAGGGATTTGGCTTATGGAGCAGTGCTTTTGGCATCTCACACTATTTATTTAGCCGTTACATTGTCTCCTGCAGTAAATTTAATTATGAGATAGTTTTCAAGGTTTTTTATGTTGTATTATTTAATACACTACATCTTTAAATAAACTTATTTTTATAGATATTAATGGTTTTTGAAAAGAAGCGCGGTTTTGCAGATTATGTTTCCGATGGTTTTAATGCCGTTTCTGAAGGTGTGCGTCGTTTTGCAAGCACAAAATTTGATACGATTATAGATAAGGCTGAATGGAAACTTATGGGATTGCAAGATAGAATAATTAAGAAGTTTATGCATACTTTGTTTTTCGGGATTAGTGCTGTTTTTCTCTCTTTGTCTGCTTTTTATTTGATGAAAGAATATTTTAATTTATCAAATACTTTGTCTTTCTTTACAATTGGGATATTAGTTTTCCTTATTGGTATTTTTATCAAGCTTACTGAGAGGAGATATAATTGAAATGGTTAAGAAAAAAAATGTAAAGAAGTTAAATGACTTTAAAGGTAAAATGTCTGACGCGGCTGCGACCACTAAAGAGAAATTTATCGATGCTAAGGATAAAGTGATTGAGAAAGCAAGAGAATCTCGCGATAAAATTGAAGACGTGGCTAAAAAAACCGGGCGCTACATTGATAAAAATCCTAGGAAAGCTGCGGCAATAGCTGCCGGAATTGGTGCTGCGATAGGTGCTGCAATTGTAGCTGGAACTCGTAAGAAGCGCGGATTCTTTAGATGAGATAGACAAGGACTTTTAATTGTTTTTTATTGATTTCTTATCTATATTGAAAAATATTTATTGAATTCTGAAAAATCCTTTTATAAATGGTATGGCAAATAAGATGATAGCCACTGCACTTGTTACAAGTCCTGCCCATCCTAACACTTTTTCTTCTTTATTTATTGCTTTAATGCTAAATACAAGCAAGAATACGCCTGCTAATCCTGAAATAATCATAGTTATATTTGAGAAACGAGTATATGAAATATTCATGAGCCAGAAACCTGCACAGACAATAAATGAGGCAAGTAACTTATCTTTAACATTATCGTTCATGTTTCATGTAAATCATTTATATATTTAAAGGTATCTTGTTGTATTGTTATATGGCTGTATTAAAAATTGGGAACATTAAGTTGAAAAATAGGCTTTTTCTTGCGCCAATGGTAGATGTTACTGATTGTGCTTATCGCTTATTGTGTAGAAAGTATGGGGCTTCGATGGCTTATACTGAAATGATTTACGTTGATGCTATTTTACATGAAAATTTGAGGACTAAGAAACTTATGACTATTGCTTCTGCTGGTGATAGACCTGTTGGTTTGCAAGTTACGGGAAATAATTTAGTAGAGTTTACTAAATTTTCTAAACTTAAATTACTTGAGGATTATGATTTGATCGATATTAATTGTGGATGTCCTTCTTCTAGGATTGTTGGAAATGAGGCTGGAAGTTATTTGCTTAAGACTCCTGAAAAAATTGGTGAGATGATTAAAGTGCTTAAGGATGCGGGACATATTGTTACTGCTAAAATTAGACTTGGATATAAAAATAATAATGTTCTTGAGGTTTCTAAAGTAGTTGAGAAAGCTGGTGCTGACTTACTTACGATTCATGCTAGAACTGCTGAACAACGTTCTAGTTCTTTGCCTGATTGGTCGTGGATTTCTAAAGTTAAGAAAGAAATTGGAATTCCCGTTGTTGGAAATGGCGGTGTGGTTAGTGGAGAGAGTGCTTCTCGCATGCTGGATATTTGTGATGGTGCTATGGTTGCTTCTGCTGCAATCGGAAATCCATTTATTTTTCGTTCTATTTTAAGTTATATGAAGGCTGGAAAAGAAAAAGAAGTTACTAAGAATGAAAGAGTTGAATGTTTTTCTGAATATGTTAAACTTTCTGAGAAATATGGTGTTTTTGATATGTCTAGAGTTAAATATCTTGGAAGCAATTTTTTAAAGGGTTTTGATGGAGCTTCTAAGGCTCGTTCGGCTTTGATGGTTGTTAAGACTAAAGATGAGATTGGCGAGTTTGTTAAACGTATTTTATAAAATATAATAATTCTATCGTCAATAAAATTATTTTTCTAGTAATGTTTAAATACCTATTTTTTTATCAAGTAATCCAAAATAATAATATCTCGAACGTTAGAACGTTTCGAATAAATTTTGATAAGAGGTGATTAAGGATATTCAATAAAAAAACGATGTGCTATCTGAAACTAAAGTGTCTAGTTTGACTGACGCTTTTTTTTTGGATGCTCATTGGATGCTCAAAGTGTTTTGTAAACCTTATTGGTTTATTTTCAAACATTTTGATATAATAAAGAGAGGTAGTAACTTTCGACAGACACTACCTCCCTGTCCGTTAAGACAATGGCTGAAAGAGGAATTCGTTTAAATACATTTAGATACATCAGTGAGCGACCTGCAAGAGTTAGGGTTTACTTTACATTTGCATTGCTTGTTTTTGTTGTAGGATTTTTATATTTTGTAAGTTTTAAAATATCTATACTGACAGGGTTTTACATATTTTTTGAATTTGCTAAGAAATATGCGGGTGGGAAGTTATTAGGAGTTTATAAGAAATAGATGCAAAATTACAGTAATTCTTAAATAACTTGTTGAAAATTGGTTTTGATGAAAAATATTAAAGGTTATGTGTTTTTAGCTAAGTTGGTAGGCTCTGAAAGAGAGTTTTTGTTTGGTAGAAAATCTGAAACTGATGGACCTGAGAGGGTTTATGGTGATTTTGAATCTAATGGTTTTAAGTCTTATGTTTATCGTAGGGATGTTCTAGTTGGTGCGCAAAATTATGTTTCTCAGAATTCCAATGTAAGCAATGTAGATTTAGCTCAAATTAGACTAAAGATTGCCGAAAATGAAGAGGACTTGTCTTATTTTATAAGGAGATCTGATTTGATAGTAATTTTGTATGGTTCTTCTTTAAATTTACCTAATGGTATTATGTTTGGAGATATTGTGTCTGAAAAACCTAATAGTTTGCCTTTGCCAGGAGCAGAACTTAGAGATAATGGATATGTTCCTTTTCGTAAGAGCGAGGGTAAACACCCATTTACTTTAGCAGATTCTTTACGCAATGAACTTACTCGACAGGCGAATTCTTTGGTTGCGATTGCACAGTTTAAGTTGAAGAGGATTGGGAACGTTTTTAGAAATACTTAAAATCTCTATTATTCTATGTCTTTTATGGATATTCAGTTGTATAATACTCTGACTCGCAAGAAAGAGGCGTTTAAACCAATTAAGAGCGGTCGTGTTGGGATGTATTCATGTGGACCTACTGTTTATTGGTATCAGCATATTGGAAATTTACGTTCTTATGTTTTTTCAGATATTTTAAAAAGAGTTCTTTTATACAATAATTTTAATGTAAAACATTTGATTAACGTGACTGATGTGGGGCATTTGACTTCTGACGCTAATGAGGGAGAGGATAAAATGGAGATTGCTGCTAGAAAAGAAGGAAAGACAGCTACCGAGGTTGCAAATTATTACTTTAAAATATTCAAAGAGGACTTCGATAAATTGAATATTCTTCAACCTACGAAATGGACAAAGGCGACTGAACATATTAAAGAACAAATTGAACTGATTAAAAAGCTGGAGAAGAAAGGATTCACTTATAAGACTGAAGACGGAATTTATTTTGACTCTTCTAAATTTAAAGATTACTCAAAACTTGCAATGCTTAATGTTGAGGGTCTTGAAGCTGGTAAAAGAATTGCTGTCGGCGAAAAAAGAAATCCTACAGATTTCGCTTTGTGGAAGTTTTCTTTGCAATCGGGGAAGAGGCAGCAAGAGTGGGATTCTCCTTGGGGTGTTGGTTTTCCTGGGTGGCATATTGAATGTTCTGCTATGAGTATGAAATATTTAGGAGAACATTTCGATATTCATACTGGTGGGGAGGATCATGTTCCTATCCACCATACAAATGAAATTGCTCAATCCGAAGCAGCTACTGGGAAAAAGTTTGTCAATTATTGGTTGCATGGGGCTTTTCTTGTCGATAGTGAAGGAAAGAAAGTGAGCAAGAGTACCGGAGGCCTTTATACAGTTTCTGAACTTAAGAAGATTGGTTACAATCCTCTTTATTATAGATATTTATGTTTACAGACTCATTATCGCAAACAATTGCAGTTTAGTTTAGATTCATTAGATGCTTCTAAAAACGCGTATGAAAAGATTAAACGCAAGATTATTCGATTAAGAAAAGAAAAGAATCCTGGAAATACTGATGTAATTCAATATAAAAAAGACTTTTTAGAAGCTATCAATGATGATTTGAATATGCCTCGTGCTCTTGAAGTTTTTTGGGCAGTAATGGAAGAGGCTAATATGAATACAAAGACTCGGCTACAAACATTAGAAGATTTTGATAGAGTCTTTGGATTAGGAATTAAAGATATGAAAGAAAAGAAAATTGTTATTCCTAAAGATGTTTTGGAGCTATTGGAAGCTAGACAGAAGGCTCGTAAAAATAAGGATTTTGAAGAAGCTGATAAAATAAGAGATAAAATAAAAGCAAAAGGTTTTGATATTGAAGATTTAACTGAGGGTGGGCCTAGTTTGGTGCCTATTTGATTTGACTTCAAAAGAAGATTTATTTTATAAAAATTAAGCTGATTCTATTTTTATTGAAATTGGAAGATTGCTCAAAACGTCTTTGAGACTAGAAGCTCTTTTCTTGAAATTGAAAATACCTATTCCATACAACTTGCCATTATCTTCATATTTGAATATTACAATATCTTTAGAGATATGTTCTCCATAATCTGCTCTAGGTTCACCTACGAAAATCTCTAAGTAATCTGCTTCTTCATCATAGTGCATTTCCATTTTTCCAGCCATATTATTAAATGTGCTTCACAAAATAAGCTGTTATTACAAAGCCGTGTCCGTTTAAATATTTAACTACTACTTGCAAATATTTTGCCTCCTCTTTTCTATTTTTATAGTATCTATAATAATCATACAATTCTCCCGCTTCATGAGAAATAATTATGAGGGGTTTTTCTAAAGTTTCTTTGATTTCTTCAATATAATTTTCCATTCCTTTATGATAAGTTATATGTTTAAATTGTTCTTTTGTTAATCTAATATTTCTTCCAGTTTTGTCAGTTATTTCAAAGATGTTGTGAGTGTATCAAAACAGAGAAAATAGATTCACCCCATGAAACAAGAAGGATTTTATCTTTAATTATATCTATATTTCCTGGAAGAGGCAAGTTAGAAAATCTCATAGTTAGATGTTTTGACTTTTTAGAAAACCAAGAGGATTTGTATTCTGCATTGCATATTCCTCTATTTTCTGTTCCGCTCACTAGGTCGACTATGCTGTTATAGAATAGGTTTGATTCTTTCGCATATTTATCTTCATGAATGTAAAAGAACAAGATTTCATCATTTTTTGAAGTGTTCTTTACCAATCTTTCATAAGCTGTTCTAAGACCCTTTTTGCCTAAGAAAACTTCTGCTTCTTGTTTAGATTTAATTTCTTGTAATTTCTCTAAATCTGGAAGAATCTTTTTTAATGACTCCCTTTCTTGCACTATTTGTTCTTGTTTCTTGTCTAGATATTGAATAAGATTAGATGGAGAAGCTGCCTGAAAGTATTTGGTCTTATTTTTGATAATGAAGCTTACAATTCCTTTTTCTATTAATCTATGTAAGATGTCATAGATGTTTGAATAAGCAACTCCAGACTTATTTACTATTGGTCCCACTGTTGAACTTCCTATCTCGCTTAAAGCTAAATAAACTTTTGATTCTCCTTCCGTGAGCCCTATTTTTAACAAATTGAACATTTCATGGTTAACCATGAAAAATTAACTTAATAGCTCTATATAATACTTTCTATTATACACCCTGTACAGGGGAGATAAATATTATAAGTTATTATTTGTTGCAGATTCTAGGAGAAAAATAAACATGCCTCTATGTGGATTCAACGGAAAAATGCTTGATGGTCTTAGAGACTTCCAGGAAGGTTTGGTAGAGCACGGATTATACGGGCGTTCTAGAGAGACTGGTCAAACTGTTGAACAAAGATTACAAGAAGAATTGGAAGATATGAAAAGGTTTTCTAAAGAAGTTGGTAACTTAAAGGATCCAGAGATGAGGGATCTTGTTAGTGGTCTTTCCGCATTTGCCGGAGCATTTTATAGATTAGCAAGAAGAAAAGGGTTAGATAGTTATAAAGAGACGGTTCAAGCTGTAAGTAATTATTTTCTTGAGATGGATAGAAAATATTATGGTGAATTACAAGGTCAACCTCAAGATATTCAAGATATGGCTAGACTTGCAGAGCATCTCAATGGTGTGAATGTATAATTTATTTATTTTAATTTAATATGGATGATTTGATAATGTTAAAGATTTTAAGTTTTGAATAGTGCAATAAATTTATCTAAACCAAATTTTTCTAGTTCTAAGTAGCTTTTCATAAGATAATAGTTTCTTTTAATATACTCGCTGTTTTTTGTTTGAGAATATTTCCATTGAAAGAAGCCTACTACTTCAATTATCCTTTGAAGCATAAAATAATAGGTAGCTTTCTTTTCTTCTTCATTAAACTTAATGTATTTTTGATATTCTTTAAGGAATAGTTTAATTTGATTTTCTTTTATTCTTGGTCTTAAGAAGAAACCATGCAATAGTACTCCTAAATCATATGAAATATAATCATAACCAGTCATATCCCAATCGATAATTGCAGCAACTTTACCTTTGTGTACTATTGTATTATCTCCGCGTATATCTCTATGTAGCAAAGATATTTTTAGTCTTGACTTATCTAATTTTTTTATATTTTCTAATAATTGTTCTTTTTTTTGTTGAACCTCTATTTCTTGAACTTTTAAGAAATTATTTTTTAAAAGCTTGGTTATTGTTCCTCTAGAAGCTATCTTATTTGTGCGAGGAGTCAATTCTTTCAAGTAGAGATTTATTTTTCCAACCATTTTAGCTAATTCAATTGTTTGGATATTTGTTAGCTCTTTGACCGATTTACCTTCAATGTAATTTTTTACACTAATCTTCTTTTCTTTATAATCTGAAACTAGTTTTTTTGAATTATTTAATATAAGGTGGGGCACTAATATTCCTTTTTTGTTTAGATAATTAGTCGCTCTAAAGCTAAGAAGCTTAGAATTTATTCTAAAATGCGGATTAAATGATTTCAGTATAAATTTTCCTTTTGTAGTATTGATGAGGTATACTTCACCTGAGTGAGCATTGAGCATTTGTTTGTTGCTTTTATACTGGCCAAGGTCATAATTTTTCAGTATTTCTGTAAAATCCTCTTTTTTCATATATTTCTAGAAGTTAATTTACTTTATATATTATAAGTTTTAAAATGGAAAATAAACCATTTTCTTTTGGTTTCAGATATCTCAAGTATCTTCGCGCGGACTAAAAAGTAGACTATAATTAACTATTAAGTAGTTACATATACAAACATTTATAAATTCCTTCTTTTGGAGTTTTATATGGTAAACAGAGATTTGATATATTTGGTAAATGCAGGTAATGATCCTGTTCAATCAGCTGTGTCTAACGATGGTAGCTTTCCTGCTTCGGGAGTTCTGGCTTTGGGAACATGGTTACAACATAGATTGCCGGATGGTTTGGAAGTTATTTGCAGAGATGGACAAATTTATGGAATGGATAGGATTGCAAGAGATATGGCTAGTTATAGGCCAGGATTAGTGGGAATAAGCACTTTATGTACTTCTTATCAAAATGCCTTAAAAATAGCTGAAATGGCAAAATCATATGGCGCAAAAGTTGTATTTGGAAATGATCAAGCTTCTCAAAATTCAATTCCGGTATTGCAAAATCAAAGAAATGTAGACTTTGTTATTGGAGCAGAATACGGAGAATTGCCTTTAGAACTATTACTCAGACATGTTAGGGGAGAGGATATACCCTTAGATAAAATTCCTTCTTTAACTTATAGGGATGCTAGCGGAAATGTTGTTGGTTTTGACTGGCAAAGAGATAAAGGCAAACTATCTATTGTTAGCCCATTCTCAGGTTATCTGCAGGCATTACATGAGGCAGGGATTGATCCAAAGAAGAATGGCGCGCTGGATTTATTTCCAATATTAAATAGAAATCTATTTCCCCAAGAACACTGGCAAACATATTTGGCAAATTATTCTGAAAGATTTGCTAGACTTCATAAAGAACCTGTAACAGGTGTTGCTACAATGAACAGGGCGAGAGGATGCAGTAGAAAAGGAGATTTAGTTTGTAAGCATTGTGATATTGGGGGAGTATTAACTGGAGAAGTAGCTCTATCATCTCCAGAAATGTTTTGGGAAGAAATTAGAGCAGCACACAATCAAGTAAGGGCTAATTCAATATATGAAGCGTGTGATAGTTTCTCTAGCTTTCCTGGATTAATAAAGGGGATAGCCGAAGCTAAACCAGCAGATTTAGGATTTAATCCTCAACTTTTTGTTTATGCACAAGCCAGAGATTTAGCAAATCATCCTGAAAGGGTTCAGATGCTAAAAGATATTGGGGTATTTAGAGCAAATGTGGGTTTAGAGTCTATGTCAGACTCAACATTAAGGCATATGAAAGGTGAAAAAGATAGCGTAGAACAAAATGAAAGAGCATTGCATTTACTTAAAGATGCGGGAATTCATACCTATGGATCTTTTGTTTTGGGTTCGGAAAAAGAAACACCTACGACGCTTAGAGAAACAACTGATAGAGTAAAAAGTCTTATTGAAAATGGATTATTATCGGATGCAGAAGCACAACCGGTCTTGCCTTTAGCAGGAAACTATCAAGGTAGAATTTTAATGGCTAATGGATTGTGGAAAGTTGATAAAGAGCATCCCGACTGGCCTGTAAATGTAGATGAATTATCAAGAACTTATATACATAATTTCTCAGGGGTTTCTCATGATGATTGTGTTGTTGCAGCAAATGAGATAAGAGCAGCAGCAAGAAAAAAAGGAATAAACTTCGGAAGCGGAGCTTCGAGAAGAGAGAATTATGATAAAAAGTAAATTTATAACCTTAAACTTCTAAACTTAGTCATGAAATTCAAAATAATTGCTTACAATATTCTTACCGGACTTTGTGATTGGGATTTTAGTAATAAATTGCCCGTTATTGATAAGAAAAGACTTTCTCTTGCTAAGAAATTGATTAAACAGGAAAATCCCGATATTTTATGTTTGACTGAAGCATTCTTTTCTTCCAAGAATTACAAAGGTGTTTATATGGACTATCAAGAAATATTTAATTATCCTTATGTTGATGTTAGAAAGTCTAATGTTATCTTGTCTAAATTTCCTATAATTTATTCTAAGGAGTTTGGAAAACAAGGGCATAATCATAAGGGGCTTGGATTATATTGTCAGGTTATGGTTGGGAAGAAGAATATTCCTATTAGTTTAATACATCCTAATATTTGGGCTAATGAAAGTAAAAGGCTGGAATTAATAAAAGACTTATTTGATGAGAAGAATAATATGATTATTTGCGGTGATTTTAATTCTATTTCTAAGTCTGATAATTATAGCAAAGAATTTGCTGAAAATTTTAGGAAGAAAGTAATATTCAGACATAATGGGAAAGGAGATTTAAAAAATTCAAATACAATAATGAAAGATACTTTTAATCCTAAAGTTGTCAAGTATATTGAGAAAAAGGGATTTGTGGATACCTATAAATTAAAAAATAATAAATTTGATTTTACGGTTCCAACAGATTTTCTATCTAAAGATAAAAGTACTGGGATAAGAATAGATTTTATTTTTGTTAGATGGCTTAAGGTTTTAGATGCAGGAATAATAAAAAATTCACTTAGTGAAAAAGCTTCCGACCATTATCCCGTTTATGCTGTTTTGGAGATTTAATTAGATTTGCCCATTTTGCAGCTTCCTTACGGATTGAATTACTCTGATATCTGGTGAGAGGATGTAAACGTGGTCGTTTACTGATCTTACGGCTCTGTATATGCGCTGGAGAAACTCACGATATGCTTTGTCTCGGTAAAATTCCCAGAAATGGTCTGGATGTGTCTTTTGTAATATTTTCCAGAAAGTGTCTGAGATGTTTGGATTAGGATATTTTGTGAATATTACGGAATTGCACATGTTACCTGGGAAGTCTATTCCTCTTGAGCATTTTGTTGTAAATAATTTGTTGTTTAATCCTTGTTTGAATGTTGATATTGCTCGACCAGTTTTGTCTTCTCCTTGTGTTTCTCTTAGGGATTCTTGAGATGTTAACTGTGTGAGTTGATAATTTGATTTTTCTTCATCTGTTGGGAGGTCTTGGAATGCATTTACGTGTATTAACGTCGGACGCTTGGCCTTTTCTACCGTTTTGTTTAGTGCTTCTAAATAGTCCTTTCTTGAATGACTGCCGTCATTGAAGTTTGCGTATTTACTCCAGTCATCATTATCTCTATTGCTCCTTGTTGTAGAGTTTCTGCTTCAACAGTTTTGAAGTCATTTATTCCAAAAATATGATTTAATACATTTTTAGAATGTAAAGTTCCTGACATGAATAGAAGAACTTTACTTTTATCTAGTAGCTCTGCTATCTTTTGAGATAGATTTGTGCTTACTAATTTTATGAATAGATTTTCTTCTTCTTTTCTGTAAGTTAGATATACCTCTTCAGTCATTTCTTCAAAATTTCTTGCTAATTCTAGAGCTTTATTTGAATAATTTGTTTCGTCTACTAAAATTTCAGATTCTAATTCTTTGTCTTTCAATAGGAGTTCAAATAATTTTTTTATTCTTGTTTCTTCTAATGTGTGAACTTGATTTTCATCTACTCCTAAAGCTCGCTTATTTTGTTCTTCTAGTCTTATTAGTTCTTGAATTTCTCTTACTGTTTCTTTTGCGTCTGCTGATTCTGGGATTATTGTTGAAAAACTGTTTCCTAATCTTGTTAAGTTGATATCTTCTTGTTGGAACAAGCCGTCTAGAAATTCGTCTGCTTCATCAATTATTTCTATTTCTGTTGCTGGTTTTCTTCCTAACGATAACTCTGCTTTATATTTTGCTGCGTTGAATATTATTACGTCTGCGTGTTTGTATGCTAGGTATTGGTCATAGTAAGAACATCCAGATTTTCTGTGGTAAAAAGTATATTCTCTACCGTCGCAACCTGCATATTTTATTTTTTTTGCGTCTTTTAGCTGATTTAAATCATAACTGCTCGGTACGATAGGGCTCCAGTAAGGATTTGCAGGTGCTATTGAAAGTCTTCTTATGTTCTTGTAGTCTGGAACACCTTGTCCAGATACGAAGGGATTGTTATGGAAGTAATCTGCTATTTTAGGATAATTCTTTTCAGATATTTTAATGTTTTCAGGAAGTTCAGGATCTGCACATGAAACTCCTTGATTTATTATTGAGTCATGGTTTTCTCGACCGGTCATGACTGCTATTTTCATTCTTTCGCCATTTTTTTTGTAGAGGAATTTATTAGTTGTGTAGTCGTCTTCATATTGTCTTTGCAAAGCCTTTACAGGCACGATTATTGAGGATTTGCCTAATTTACGAGCGATGTTTAATGCTATTGCCGACTTTCCTGTTCCGCAGGCGCCGTGTAAGAATATTGTTTTTGTTCCATTTTTTATTAATTCTAAGATTTCATTTACTATATCTGTCTGCGTTTTACCATTTGAGAACTTTAAAGGAGTTATTGGGCCTTTTTCATCGTTTAAGTCCCAATTTGATTCATTGAATATTTTTTCTGGTTTTTTTGTTTTATCTTCTTTTAAGAAACTTAATGTTTCAGATGTTTTTAATTCGCTTTTTGATGAATTCATTAATTCAGAGAAATCTTCTGGTAGAACTACCGTTTCTTTTGGTTTCCAATGTTTTACTGCGTTTGTTTGAAGACTTTGAAGTCTTGACTGATCACCCATATTTCCCATGTCTTTTTCTTTAGAAGCTTTGTTTTAAAAGGGTTTGCAGACAAATTCTTTTTGAAGATTTAGTAATATTTATTAATTATTTGATTGTTTATTTGTTATGGGCGAGGTTATTAGAGGATTTTATCTATCTAAATATTCGCCATTTTCTTCGTAAATAATTCTTCCTGAGCCATATTCTGTAGGCATCATCATTTCTGGCAATTGTGATGCTTGATTAAGAAACATTACAAGATCATTTGCTACATCTATATTAGACATTCTTTCATTACCTGTTGCATGTAACATATAATTGAGTCCTCTTTCTTTTGCATCTTCTATAAATGGGTTTAGTCTTCTATCTCCTCTATTTCCTACGCTAACTACATTTACCGAACGGATATCGCTGTACTGAGCCATTATTTCAGTTATACTTTTTAATTCACGTACGACTACTTCTGGTCTTGCTTCTGACCTAAATAATCCGTATGCTTCGCTTCCTCTTTCCATATTATATTGAGGTTAAACTAGTATATAAATGTTACTATTCCTTAGTTATTACTTAATTGTCTTTTATTGTTTTTTAACAAAGTTTTTAACTTGCAGATTACTTGTTCATTCAATAAAATGGATGAAAATAAAGCTTTAGCTGTATTTCAAGGCAAAAATATCAGAAGGGTTTGGCATAATGATGAATGGTGGTTTTCTTTATTAGATATCGTTAATGCTCTTATAGATAGTGCTGATCCCAAACAATATATTAAGAAGATGCGAAGTCGCGATTCTCTACTTAACATCAACTGGGGTACAATTTGTACCCCTCTTGAGATTGTTGCGTTAGATGGCAAGAGAAGAGAAACAAATTGTGTAAACACTCAAGGTGCCTTTAGAATTATACAATCTATTCCATCTCCAAAGGCAGAACCTTTCAAATTATGGCTTGCTCAAGTCGGTCATGAAAGAATACAAGAAATACAAAATCCTGAACTTGCCCAAGCTAGAATGAAAGAATTATTTAGATTTAAGGGTTATTCTGATGAATGGATTGAAAAAAGGGTTAGGGGAATAGCTGTAAGACAGGAATTAACTGATGAATGGAAAAATAGGGGCGTTGTGAAAAAAACAGATTTTGCAATTTTAACTTCTGAAATATCTAAAGCAACTTTTGAAATGACACCTAATGAATATAGAGAATTTAAGGGTCTGGAAAAAGAAAATCTTAGAGATCATATGGATGATATGGAACTTATTTTGGTAATGCTCGGGGAAGCAACAACTATAAGATTTACTAAAGAGCGAGATTCTAAAGATTTTTTGGATCTCAAGAAAGATGCTTATGATGGCGGTGATGTTGCTGGGTCAACAAGAAAAGACATAGAACAAAGAATAGGTAAAAGGGTGGTTTCAAAAAATAATTTTTTAGAGGAATCTGAAAATAAGAAAAAACTATCGAGCAAGGAAAATTAGTTTAAGTGATTTACAAGCCTTTTTTGAAGATTTAGCAAGTCTTTTAAAGTAATCTTATTTGTCTGCTTCGTGCGGGGATGCCAGAGTGGTCAAATGGGACACGTTAAGGCCGTGTTAGCTTAGTGCTTTCCTAGGTTCGAATCCTAGTTCCCGCATCTCACTACTCAGCAGCGAGCAAGTCCACAATCATCAGATGAGGAACTGCACGGCAATAGAGGAGTGAGAATGAGTTATTCAGCGAATCTCCGAGCCTGACAGAGTTCAAGCAAGAGAGGAACTAGATTAGAAGTGCAAGGATTCGAATGGTTCTTTATTGTATAAAATATCGTAACTTTAAAGTTACATATTATCCAAAAGTTTAAATACTAAGTTTATGCAACTTTTTTATGGAATCTGAATCTAGAAGAAGTTTTTTAGCCAGAACTGTTGAAGGTGTTTCAGCTCTTCCTTTGGTTTATTTAATTGGTAAGAACTTTAGCAATAGAACAAGTTATTATCAAATTGATGATATCGAATCTCGAAGGAATATGCTTGAACAGCCGTCTGAATTAACAGAGCTTTCTCGTGTAGGCGCAGAACTTCAGAATTCTACAGATAATCTTAATGGAAACTTTAGACGAGCTTATCATAAATCTCATACTAGATTAGTTCCATATACCACAACAGACTATGAAGGTCATGTTCATACTGGAGTTAGAATGGAAACTTATTATACTTGGGAAGAGCCTGCTAATCTCCCCAATCATTCCACAATTGAACAATGGAGTGATTTTCAAAGAGGTTTAGTTGGTAAAATAAGTTCACTTGCAAAAGATTCATTAGTAGATTTACAAAAACTTCATAATCTTAGAGTAAAAAGAGAGACAACAGGTGTTGCTTCTGAAGGGCTTGTAAGTGCTGCACTTTACGGTCCGCAGATAGCTGCTTTGTTATTTTATGAAGAAGCTATAGCAAAAATTAGGCATGGGGAATTAGATGACTCTCCTGCTTCTGAAATTGTTGAAAAACATGACACGTTAAATCAAATAACTAGGAGAAGTTGGTTTAAGGCAGGAGCTGCTTTAATTGGGGCTTATGTTGCTTCAGGTTTTACAGAAGAAAATACTAAAAAAAGAGAAGACGGGAGATTTAATTTAATCAATGAAATTGAAGGATTAATAAGTCTTGCTGTTGCTCCAGAATCTGAAGCCTTTGAAAGATATTTTGATACTAATCATGATAAGATGATTGGTTCATTAAGGGATAAAATTGAAGTATCTAGGCGTGCTTTATCAACGAATATTGCTGATGAAGGTGTAAGAGACGCCTTTGCCGGTTTTGTTGAAGTAGGAGATAGGTCAGTACAATCGTTAGATAAATTATTTATTGATGGTGTTCCAAAAGAAATAAGTGACTTAGCAAAGTCGGTTATGATTGCTAGAAGATTGGATGATAAATCTAGGAGTGAGCATAGGGCAGTTTATTCCGGATTAGGATTAACAGGCCTTGCTGTTGCGGGAGCTATTGCGGGAGTTTTAGTACCTACTGAATTGGTTAACGAGTATTATGCAAATAAGGTGGAAAAATAACAATAATTTA
Source organism: Candidatus Pacearchaeota archaeon (assembly GCA_018303995.1). GTDB lineage: Archaea > Nanobdellota > Nanobdellia > Pacearchaeales > GW2011-AR1 > SICU01. Next base: position 8,207 of record JAGVXB010000016.1, on the reverse strand, counting down.
CGTATTTCTTTATAAAGGGAGATTAAGGTTTAAAAAGAGACAATTCCTTTATGATGTATAGGTCTATGACTTATACCCTAAATTCTGACTCTTAACGAGGCTTTGTTAAAATGAAATTAAATAATCTTTCTTTGGTGGCAATTTTGGGGCTTGGCTCATGTTCTGCTTTAGATTCTGATGAAACATCTTTGATTAACAGGAGTACTTTTATTGATAGGCCTTATAATTCTGTGACTATTCCTTCAAATAACTCGGGTTATGTTAGTTCTGGAGGTTTAGGGACTTCTGGAGGTTCTATTGGTAAAGATATTGATTATGGTCTAAAAGATGTTGAGAACTCTGCCAATGTTGGGCCTGTTGAGATATCTCCTTCACAAGATGATAATTCTGTTCGTTTTAAACTTCATAATATTCCTGCTTCTTTTGAATTGCCCATTACTGATAGAAATTATGTGTCTGAGTCTAATTATTTTGAAGAGCCTAATTCAATGTATGACTCGTGGATTGTTGGAAATGGATACTCTGGATATGAAAATCAACCCGTTCCTTTGAATGTTCTTGGGCGTGCTTTGAAAGATATTATATTTGATAATGTAAGGCCCATTAGAGTTTTATCTGAAGAGGTGTCTCGACCAGTTAGGTTTGTTTTTGGAGATAGCGCAAAGTTAGATTTTTATCAAAGAGATGAGAGCTTGGGAGTTAAATTGAAATTTGGTTCTGATTTTGGAGACAGATGGAGTTGCAATTATAGTGTTGAGCTTCAGGCTTCTGATAACGGCGAGATTGGAGCAATGATATCTTTTGGAGTTAAGACTGGAATAAGAAATATTTATACTAGGTATTGATTTTATTGACTTATTAGATTTAAAGTTATCTTGTTGTTGTTTTCATATATTTCCGAGATTTCATTTTTATTATCTACTAGAAATTCTATTTTTTTAGATTTAATTGGAATGTTTAGGTTTTCTACATCCAGTATCTTTTTTGATCCTATTGAAATCTCTCCTATATCAAATGATTCTATTAATTTATCGTCTGCAAATACTGAAATTTCTGTAGCTCTAGATTTTTGAAGTCCTTGATTTAATACTTCAATGTGAAAATTCAAGTACCTGCCGCTCTTACTGGCGTTTGCCGCTGTAAAAACTAAGTCAGGTAAGGAATCATCTTTATATAATTTGTTTATGCTTTCTATTATTTCTTCGTCTATTTGTTGGTTGCATTCTAATGTTGGATAGAGTATGCTTTTTTTATTGTTGTTGTGGTCAAATCCTAAGGCGTGGAGAAGTTCATGAATTGCTACATTTGAATTATCACATTTTCCTTCTCGATATAGTGCTATTTTTCCTTCTAAAATGACTGAGTATAAAGTTGAGTTTAATACTCGTGAGGGTCCACCTTCTCCTGCAACGAAGTGGTTCTTTTCATCTGCTTCTGGTGAGACATCTGCACATAAGATATTTAGCACAGAGTTTGCTTTGGATGTCGGGTTAAATTTTAATATTGTTTTCAATTCGATAGTGTTTAGGGCTTCTCTCATAGATTTTGCTTTTTCTTCAGGACATGATTCTGCAATATGGTAATTTATTGTTCTGTCTGAGTATCTCATTCTTGTATAGAATTGTTTGCTTGGCAAGTCGTTTGTTACATTAATTGGGTTTTCTTCTAAATTAAAATTATTAAATGGGACTGTTTCTCTTGGGTAATATTGGTATAAATAATAGGCACTGAAACCAAGAGCTACGAATAAGATAAGTAAAATAAAATTACTGAAGAAATCTGCTTTTTTATTCATCTTGTGTATATATTTTTGAGATATATAAAATCTACTTTCTTGTTTCTATTGCCTTACTTATAGAATGTCTGACTTTTTTGTAATTTGATGTTTTGTCTTCTTTTGAGCGGTAGCCTATAGCGCAGAGAACTGTTGAAGTGAGATCTTCTTTTTTTAAATTTAGAATTTCGTCAACTCCATTTGGGTCGAAGCCTTCCATTGGTCCTGCGTCTATACCTTTTATGGCAGCTGTTTGCAGCAGAATTCCTAGAGCGATGTAAGTTTGTTTTTTTGCCCAATCTTTTATTGATTCGTTATTGTGTAATTTTCTGAAATTAATCATCATGTCTTCAAAACCTTTTAATGAGTCTATTGAAATGTTTCTTGTTTCTGCTGTGTCTTTTATGTATTGTTTAATGTATTCTTCTGTTATGTCTGTTTTTGAGCATAATACAATTAGATGTGATGCATCTGTGACTTTTGGTTGGTTAAATGCTACCTCTCTTATCTCTTTTCTTAATTCTTTGTTTTCCACTACTATGAATTTCCATGGCTGAAGGCCGAATGATGATGGAGATAGTCTCATTGTTTCTAAGAGTTCATTTAAGTCATTCTCACTTACTTTTTTATTTTGATCGAAGACTTGAGTCGCATATCGCCAATTTAACGCTTTTAGGATTTCTGACATGAGGGGTTTGTTATTTGGAGAGTATTTAAATGAGCGTTATGAGCTTTAATGAAAATATAAAATTATTTTTTATAGATTTATTTGTCTTGTAATCTATTAGTAGTGACAAATAGTAAGGTTTAAATATGGTGTTTTTTTGATGTTTTTATGGAAAATAGAGAATATGAAGTTACGGCTACTGTAGGTGGAAAACCAGTTACTGTAACTAGGTCGGATCTTTTAGAAAATTTTAAGTCATTTCCTTTGGCTGAGAGAATGGAAAGAATTCTTCGTGGTGAATTTGATGATATTGAGATTTATTTGGCTTCTAATGGTCCAAATTCCCAAGCTATTAAGATGAGGTATCATGAAAAATGAAAATAACATGATGGACAAACAATTAAATCCTTTACAGAGGAAGCTTTATGATGGGCTTGCTTACTTAAGAGGAGAGCACAGCATGAACCAAAGTATTGCCGGGATTAATGGAGTTATTAGACTTGCTAAAATTGCACGGAAAAGTTATGAAAAATGGGTCGAATGTCATTTTATGGAATTGGGATGCAGTCCGAGAGATGCCTTTGATGCGATACGCGAATCTAATCTTGGCGCAAATGGATACGGTGTTTTCGTTGGGGAACTTGTTCAAATGAGAAGCAAACTTAAGAAAGTTAATAAAAAATCTAAACCTGTTATTGTCGACCCTCAGGATAAAATTAGAGAGGGAGTTGCTTATTTAGAAGAAGATTTTGAATCTAATAAAGATAATATTGAAGGTTTGGTAGATTTAATGACTGTTGCTCAGTTGGCTAGAAGAGGGTTTTCTTTATGGACGCAGGAAGGATTTTATCAAGGAAAAGTTAGAAGAAAAGATTTAATTGGTGCTCTTGAAGGTTTATATGGTCCAGATGGCAATGAACATTCAAGACTTATTGACAAAGTCGACAAACAGGTAAGGGAACTTGTTGGAATAAGTGCTGTTCAAGAAGAAGATGAGAAATATGGTATGCGTTGATGATATTGTTTAAATACCTCAAATTTATAAGTTTTTATGGAAAAATATGGAATTGCTTATGGGTTTTTTAGATCTGATTTGTCTTTGCAAGATTTAGATAGAATACTTCGCGATGGTTCTTCTACAAATCTTCGTTTAAGATTGGTTCCATTGACTCTTGAAACTCATTTTGAATCTACAGATGGACAATTTGCTCGTGAGGTTAAACGTGCCGTTATTGGAAGAATGAACTATGCTATTGAGGCTAAAATCTCAGATGATAGCAATTACCTTACTGCTATAAGGCTTGCTAATCTTTTCAAATCTGCTCTTGGAGATCATGACTCTGGAGCTATTTATTGGGATGATGGGAAGTTTCATCATTCAAATGATGCGCGAGAAAATGTTTCGCGAAATGAAAAGATTTAAATAATTAAGATATAGTTTATTTTTATGAGAAACTACTTAAAAATGACATTGTTTGTCTTTTCTGCTCTATTTTTACTGCTTTTAGCTTCTTTTGCAAGTGCTTATCCATCTAATATTAATACTTATACTGATAGAGACACATTTTCTTACAATGAGAATGTAGATGGAAATAATAGGGGCTTTAGTTTAGCATTTACAGATAGAGACTCTGTTCCAGTTAGAGGATATGGCTATTGTAAAGGTTACGATTATTATGACTGGAGTTATGGGGGCAAGAAATGTGCCAGTTCTCGTTATTACGACCCTTATTATGCTGATATGCCTTATTATTCTGATAATGCTTACAACAATATAGACCACAATACTGTTCTTAAAGATGCTTTTAAGACTTATAGGGAAAGCAAGAAGCAGGAGGCTCAACTTGAAGCAAAGAGAATTGCTCTCGAAGAAAGAAAGCGTTATAGTTACGGCGGATATGGCTACGGTTATTCTGGCGCAAGATATTACAGATATGGTTGGTAATTTTACTAACTAAATAATTAAAAAGGTAATTTTCTTTTTTGAGATATGATTGAGTTAGAGGACCTTAAAACAGATAAGCTTGTTCCAGACAATTTACGAAGAGCAGATAGGTTAATATTTTTAGATAAAATTAGAGATTATAGTGAAAGACTGCGTTGGATAAATTATTTTTCTGAAATAGATGTTGATGGACGGGTGGCTTATATGGGTAAATCTGATATCTCTTCAGGTTATGATCTTAATTTTGGGTGTTAAAAATTATCAAAAGCAATAAAAAGCCTGCTTGTTTTTTAGGTTTATGAAATTTGTTAATAAATTAAGGTTCTTTTCTGGAATTATTGTTTTATTGTTTTTAATTGGAAGTTATTTTATTGAAATTATGGTCGATTCTGGAGTTGATTCGGTTACTTTCGATACTTTATTAGGAATTATTATTTTTCATAATATTTTTGTTCTTTCTTTTTATATTTTGATTGCTTGTTTGTTAGTTTTAACTGGAATAAAGAGGATAAAGATAGTATGAACTGGTCATTTATTAAAGGATTTAGAGAAGTTTTTTCCAAACCATTTTATATTTTAGTTGCTTTGTCCGGGGCTCTTTTGTTTTATATTCTTAACGTTATCGTTTCTGACTTTTCCGATTTAAGGGGTATTGCTAAAGATTATAGTTCGTTTACTGCAATTAAATTGGTGTTTAATTATTTTATAGGATTTCCCAGCACTTTGAGTTTTTATTCTGCATTTGTTGTTTTTTTGATTGCTTTATTATTTGGTTTATATATTGCTTTAGCCACTTTCAAGACTACTCAAATGAAGAAGTCGCAGGATAATTTATCTTTATTTGGTGGAATCGGTTTATTTTTAGGATTTATTGCTCCTGGTTGTTTTGCTTGCGGAGTTGGACTTGCTTCTATATTTGGACTTGGTGGAGCTTTGGTTGCATTGCCATTTGATGGAATAGAGATTTCAGTCATATCAATATTTTTGTTAGGGTATGCAAATGTTTCTATTGCTGGAAAAATTAGTAAGAATACTTGTTCTGTAAGATTTAAATAAGATATTTTATTTTGGTTTTTATGTATGTTTATCAGAATTCGCAAAAGGTTGATATTAGAAGATTTGACGCTGATGTATTTTTAAGTGCTAAACTTTCAATATTTAGTGCTAGAGAATATTCTGTTGATTTTGAACACTATCCTCGTGCTTTAGATTTGAAGTTTATTGATGTTTTTCGAGAGGTAGTTGTTCCTCGCAACCTTGGTTTTTATTTAATTGGGGAGAATGTAAGAGATTTTAAGAGAGATATGGAAGTGATGACTCCGGATGGGCTTAATGGGCGAGGAGTTCTTTGTTTTTTTGATAAGTCTAAAGGAAAAATAGAAGTGATAAGTCCTAACTAATATTTTGTGTTTTGTTCGAACTCATCAAAACCTTTATTAATGAATAAAATGTCAATCTCTGATGGAAACTGACAAAGTGAAAGGAGGTAATATTATGGAAACAACACAAAAAGATGAAGTTTTTACAATTAGTTTACAATTAGAAAAGACACTTTGTGGAAGTATTCGACATTTGTCCTTTTAGGTATAGTTATACTTGGAGTGGTATTCTTTGTTTTGCCTGGGAAAAGTACGACTGGAAATGTTATACAACAACCAGGACAGCAATTACCTTCTGAGCCTACCGCTAAAATAACCGTTGAGACCGATGGAGATCCTGTTAAGGGAAGTGCAGATGCTGAAGTGACTCTTGTAGAGTTTACAGACTATGAATGTCCGTTCTGCCAGAGAGCAGCACAACAGTCAATACCTATACTTGATAAATATGTTAAATCTGGTGATCTGAAAATCATAACGAAGGATTATCCTTTGCCATTTCACGCTGAGGCACAGAAAGCTGCAGAATCAGCTCACTGCGCTAGAGACCAGGGAGGAGATGCGAAATATTATGAGATGCATGACTTGCTATTTAACGACGGAGTTGTAGGAGGAGTTGAAACATTCAAGGGATATGCACAACAAATCGGATTAGACTCTGCTAAATTTAGTTCTTGTTTATCAAGTGGTAAATTTGCTGATGAAGTCAAAGCAGACTTAGAATATGGTTCACAAATTGGAGTTCAAGGAACGCCTGCATTCTTCATAAATGGGAGAATGATTAGTGGTGCTTGTCCTGCTCAGACATTTGATTCTGCAGTTAGTGCAGAGCTTAATGGAGACGATTGGGCAGTTACTAATTGTCAATTTGCAAAACTATAATTAGATTTTTATTTTTTTATTTTATTTTTTTATAGAATATTTTTTTGATTAGATAAGAGGTCAAGGTTATCATTATTAGATAAGCTAAAAACCATTCTAAGATGTAAGGTAAACCGAAACTGAAGTTTGCGCAGTTATGATAAACGCAGTTTACATTTTCTTTGTAAGTTGTTGTTAGTCTTGAAATTATGAATACAATGGTTATCTGCGTTATGCTTATTATCCAGAAGTCTGTTCTTTTTAGTTTGATTAAATGTAAGGCTATTAGACTTAAAGGCAAGTTGAATATGTGTTGAAGACTTATTATTTTATCTGTTATTGGGACCGATTTGAATAAATAATCCGTTATTCCTAAAAGACTTGATTTTGTTATTAATTGATAAAAGAAGTCTATGTTCCAAAGTAAGTATGGTATTCCTATTATTGTTATCTGGCTTGCTATTAAGGAGCTATCTTTCCTTAAAACTCCTATTGCTAATAATATGAGGCAAATATAACTTAACCAGAGAATTGGGGCAAATCTTTTTTCTATATTTAAGATTGTGTTTATTATTGCTGCTATTCCAAAAATTAGAAAAATAATTCCTATTGAATTAATTACAATTTTGGATTTCATGGAACGTTTCTTTTTGCTTTCGATTTTTTCCTATTATGCTTCACTATGTGGAATATTCCGTACAATCCTATTAAAAACCATATTGCATTTGTTACGAATGACGGGTATGCGCTAAGATAAATATTGTTTATAGCTAATAACAAAGCTCCTATGATATTAAGCCATTGATACATTTTTGACATTGATGTGAGATTTTTGTGAACTAATAGGAAGTATGCCAGCAAGAGAAGAAATGCTCCCAGCCAGCCCACTATATCTGCCATCACCATGTTTAAAGTTAGATGATTTGGTTAATAAATTTATTTGAATGAATTATAAAGTAAATTCCCTTTCGGTCTAATGGTTTTATTTGTAGAAACAATTAAAAACAGCGTTTATTGTTAATTTTCATGAAGAAAGATGGCTTGGCAGGCCTTGTTTTGGGAAGCATCTTAGTAGGGACAATAATCTTATCGCCCAAACATAAAACAGGTCCTATTTTCAAAAGATCTTATAATCAGGAAATAAAGCAAAGAGCGACTGAATCTAAAAGAAAAATAAATCCTCTTCTTATGTATAATAATCCTAAAAAAATGTTGGGCTCGACTGTTGCGCTCGCAGCTTCAGGACCAGTGCCTTATGAGACAATTAGTGGCGCATGTCCTCCTCACTTATTAGACTTTACCGACTACGAAACTCAGTTTTCGCAAAGGAATAGATGATATTAAGAATCTTTGAAATATTTACTTACCTCTATTAATAAGTTTATTCAAATAACTTCAAGAAGTTATTTTCTATTTCTTTTTCTACTAATCTCTTATCATTTTCTATTTTTTCTAACATTTCAAGCATTGCCTTTCTTGCTTTTCGATGTTCTATTTCATCAGTTTCTGTCCAGTAAGGATTTTTATTTTTCATGGGTTTTTCCTACTCTTTCTTTCTGTTGTTTCTTTCTATGTTTGGTTCGT
>JAGVXB010000015.1 GCA_018303995.1 Candidatus Pacearchaeota archaeon | reverse complement strand
TTTGCGCATGATTGTCCTGATAGTGATTGGTTGATATATTTTTCTTCCGTGTTGCAGTATCGTGTGCCGTTGCGAAAACCTACGGAACATTCTTTTACGGTTGGGAGGACCTGAGTTTGATTTTCAATAGTCTGATTTTCTATATTTGTCGTGTCGTTGATAGTTATATTTGTTTGATTTAAGTTGGTGCTGTTTTCTATATTTGTGATTTCGGCTACTTGGGTTAAATCTCCTGTTCTGCAAGTGCTTACTTTTACAGTTGCATCATTAGAAGATCCTCCAATTAATGTAATCCCATACTGCTTTGAATTTATTGTAACGATATTTGAATTATTTAATTTAGTGTTTAATGTTTTTTTGGTGTATCCTACTAATAAGTCTATAATTGCCGTTGAACCTGTTCCTTCTATGCTGTTAATCATTACATTAAATCCTCCTAAAGAAGAACAATCTCCTATTTCTATTTCTTCTGTTGAGCCCCCTAGTGTAATTCTTGCAGAATCGCTAGTTGCATTTGTATAACTTACTGTGCCGTTAGCTTGTTTAAGTTCTATACTCTGAGATTCGCTGGAGTTTTGCAAGGTAACTAAATTAGAGTCTATGAATAATGTACTTTCAATCCATTTTTGAATACTGTTTTCTGAAGAATCACAAACACCTATTTTTAATCCAAGAATTGATTTTATGTCTCCTTCAGATATTTCTTCAGAATCTGTGTTTATAGCGCCGTTGTCTGAGCAAGCATATTGAATGGCACTTGATATAGAAATCTGAATTAAAATTATGCATATTATAAATAGAAACAGCCCTTTTTTCATGATATTATATGTCTTTAGTGCTTAAAAAACCTTATATATATTGAATGGCTTCTTGATTTGAAAGGTGATGAATGATTACTGAGTTTAAACTCCCGGATATTGGCGAGGGCATAGCCGAAGCTGAAATTGTTGAGTGGACAGTTAAAGAAGGAGATTTTGTTAATGCTTATCAAAATATTGTTAAAATTGAGACTGACAAAGCCGTAGCTGATTTGCCTTCGCCCGTTACAGGGACTATGCTTAAGATTAATTTTCAGAAAGGAGATAAAGTTAATGTTGGCGCGGTGCTTTGTGTTATTGGCGAGAAGGGAGAGAAAGTAAAAAGTAGTGCGAATAAAAAATTTGACAAAGGCGCAAATGATGTTGTAAATAATACTAGAGATAGTGTTGGAAAGGAATCCGTAGTTAGTGGGAAGATTCTTGCTAGTCCTGCTGTGCGCAAAGTTGCTGTTGAAAGAGGAATTGATTTAAATAATTTGAAAGGTTCTGGAGCGGATGGGCAGATAGTTATGTCTGACTTGGATAAAAATGGATTTTCTAAAGTTACTGAAATTGTTGAAACCTCTCCTGCATTGAATATTCAGAAAAAATATGACCAATTTGGATATATTGATAGAATTCCGTTTAAAGGAGTGCGAAAATTAATTGCACAAAATATGATTAGATCACTCTCTCAATCGGCGCAAGTTACTTCAATGGAAGATATTGATGTCGGCAGGTTGTGGGCAATGAGGTTAAGGGAAAAAGAACATTTTGCCCTTGAAGGGGTTAAATTAACATTCATGCCTTTTGTGATTAAGGCGTTGATTAAGGCTCTTACCAAACATCCTAAATTAAACTCTTCTTTAGAAGGAGAGAGTATTGTAATGAAAAAATATTATAATATTGGAGTTGCTGTTCAGACAGATGCTGGTTTATTAGTTCCTGTTGTCAAGATTGCCGAACGCAAAAGCATTTCTGATATTGCTAAGGAAATTGAACAGCTTGCAGAGAAGTGTAGAAATAGGACTATTGATATAATGGATTTGAAGGGTTCTACGTTCACTGTAACTAATTATGGAAGTATTGGGGGGACTTACGGCACGCCGATAATTAATCCTGGTGAATCTGCTATACTCGGTTTGGGAAGAATATTTGATAGAGTCGTTTTAGATAGTTCTGGAAAAGTTAAAAATGTTAAGATTTTGCCTATTTCATTGACTTTCGACCATCAGATAATTGATGGTGCTGAGGCTGCGGAGTTTATTCAGACATTGAAAGAGTATCTTGAAAGTCCGGAACATTTGCTTGAGAAATAAGGGTTTTTCGTTTAATTTACAGACAATTCTGGTAATTGTAATATGTTTTGTCCAGAATTCTCTGTCTACACAATTCTGTCGATTAAATTAGATAAAAACTGAATTGTGTATAAGTAAGGATTAAATATAATTTGCCCTTAGACATTTTCAGGAATTATTAGATATTATAAAAAGCAAGAAACCTGAAGAAATCATTTAAATTTCTCTTCGTATCTTTTTGCTAGCACTTCTCTTACTTCGTGTAACTCTTCATCTGTTGTTTTCCTTTTTGATGAACCTGCTATTCTTTCTACTGCCTTTAACATTTCTTCTTTTTCCATTTGTTGAATCTTATCTCTGATTGCTTGCCTGATAAACTCTGCTTTTGTCATGTAGTTATACTTTTTCATGAATCTTTCTATATTGTTGAGAAATTCACCGTCTAGTTTTATGCTTACATTTTCCATCGTAGTCTTTAAGACTACTTAAGACTATTTAAATATTTGGGAGGTATTTGTTGGAAACTATTAAATACGAACTATGCTTGTGTTGTTTATGGTGATGCAGTTAGATAACTTCTTTATGCCTTCAAGTGTGGCTGTAATTGGAGCTTCACGAAATTCTGCTAAGATTGGGCACGTTATACTGAAGAATATAATTGATGGAGGATTTCGCGGACGCGTTTTTCCGATAAATCCTGAAGCAAATGAGATTTTAGGGTATAGATGCTATAAATCTGTGAATGCTGTTAATGAGGAAGTGACTTTGGCTGTGATTGCTGTGCCTGCGGAGTTTGTTCTTAGAGTTGTTGATGAATGTGCTAAGAAAAAAATTAAAGATGTAATAATTGTTACTGCCGGATTTGGAGAGGTAGGAAATATTAAACTTGAGAATCAATTAAGAGATAAACTGGATAAGTATGGAATTAGATGTGTTGGTACTAATTGCTTAGGGGTTTTTGATGCATATCATAAGTTTGATACTTTATTTCTTCCTAGGTATCGATTGACTAGACCTAAACCTGGAGGAATTAGTTTTGTGTGTCAAAGTGGTGCTATAGGTTCTGCGATATTGGATATTGCAGCTTACAGCGGATATAGTTTTTCAAAATTTATAAGTTATGGAAATGCAACACAATTGGATGAGTCGGATTTAATTGAATATTTACGCGAAGACCCTAATACTAAAGTTATATGCTTGTATGTTGAGGGAATTAAAAATGGAGAGAAATTCTTTAATGTTTTAAAAGAAGTTACTAAACATAAACCAGTTGTTGTTTTAAAGGGCGGATTGACTGATGCGGGTATTAAAGCGACTGTATCTCACACTGGCTCTCTTGCTGGAAATAAAGATGTTTTTTATGGGGTGCTTAATCAGACCGGAGCTATTCGAGCGGATTCACTTGAGGAGATGTTTCATATCGCGGCATTATTTGAGAAAAAGGTGTCTTTTGCTTCAAATAGAATTCAAATAATTACTAATGGTGGAGGTTATGGAATTATAACTACGGATGCTATTTCTTTATCTAAACATTTAAAGATGGCCGACTTAAGCTCTATAACGATTTCTGAACTTCGTAAAAATACTCCTGCACATATGAATATTGGAAATCCCCTAGACTTGCTGGGGGACGCTACAACTGAGCGTTATAGGATGACATTAAATTCTGTTCTTGCTGATAAAAATGTTGATGGGGTTTTGTTAATAGTTTTGTATCAGACTCCTTTAATCACGACTGAGATTGTTGAGGTTATTACCGAAGCACATCATAACTCGAAGAAGCCGATTATAGTTGTTTCAACTGGTGGGGAATTTACTGAATTGCTTTCTAAGTCTTTAATGGAACGTGGTATTCCGGTATTTAATTTCCCTACTGAAACGATATCTGCTTTAGATAAAGTAGTTGCTTATGAATTGAGGCATAAAGGCGTTAAATTTGTTTCTCAAAAGGATGAAAAAGTTAATGAAAAATTAGTTGTGAAGAAAAAGAGGGTTAGTAAGACAAAGAAGAATAAAAAGTAATCTAAATTTTAAACATACAAAGATTTTTTAATATATATTTGATTTAATCCAAATGATAAAAAACATTCTCATCACTGGTATGCCTGGAAGTGGGAAATCTACTATTTTAGACAAAGTTACAGCTCAATATACTAAAAAGGTTGGATTTGTTACAAGAGAGATACGTAAAGGCAAAGATAGAGAAGGATTTGAAATAGAGACTCATACAGGCGATAAAATAGTCTTTGCACATGTATCTTTTAACACCAAATATAAAGTTTCTAAGTATTTTGTAAATATAGATAATTTAGAATCTTTTTTACCAAAAGTAAGTAAATTCAGAGAAGATGATATCCTTTATTTGGATGAAGTTGGTCAGATGCAACTATTTTCAGAAGATTTTAAGAAAATTGTATTAAAATATTTAGATTCTGATAATATATCTTTATTAACGGTAAGTAAGATATACGAAAATGAGTTCACAAAATCTATAAAAAATAGGGAAGATGTGATAACTGTTGAGATTAATAATGAAAATAGAGATTTTCAATTAAATTTTATTGAGAATTTGATTAAGAAGATAATTAAGGCTAGGGCCTATATTTTAGATAAGAGCAGGTTCAAGATTAAAGGAGATAAGGCTATAATGAACTCAACTCATGCAATAAGAAATCTAAACTATATTAATAAAAAATGGAATTGCGATTGTGACTTTTTTAAGGAACATTCTATTTGTAGTCATGCTATAGCCATTAAGGAAATAACATTTAGATAATAAGTCTATTACTAAACTATATAAAATAACATTATCTTAGAACGGAGTATTCAACTGTTCTTTTTATGTGGGTTGGCCTTCCTAATCTGACAAAATCTTCCCAAGATAATATAACTCCTTCGGAACTTGAATAGTAATGTACTTGGTCAATTCTTGCTTTTGTAACTTCTCCTTCAATAATCTCCAATTTAGGGTTAAATATTATATCTCCTCTTTCATTTGCAGAACTCAAAACTCCTGCAACATCGTCATAAAATACGCTTAATCTAAAACGGCTGTTTTTTTCATTGCCTAAATTTAACTCCCCAGCTGCATCTGCATCACGCAATGTGAACTCATGTGTAGGTTTTACTATTGTTTCTCTCATAGTTTTATAGGTTTAAGATATTTTAAATAGTTTTATATTGTAAAATATAATGATAAAAGATGGTACATGATAATCATATTTCTGAACGCGATTTACAACTGCCGCATGTTGAATTTCCTGAGATATCTCGCAGGATTGCAAATGATAAGAATATAATATCTCTTGGTCCTGGAGAGCCCGATTTTTCTACTCCTAAACCGCTCCTTGCTTATGGTAGAAAAGTGTTTGATAAATCTACACATTATTCTGAGCCTCAGGGGATGTTGTCTTTGCGAGAGGCAATTGTTAAAAAACTTGAACGTGAAAATAATATTAAAACTGATGCTGAAAATATTATTGTAACTTGTGGAAGCCAAGAGGCGATATTTTCTGCTTTGCTTACTGCACTGGATCCGACAGAACAAGCGCTTGTTCCTTCTCCTGGATATGCTGGATATGTTCCTGCGATTGACTTAGTGAGTGCTACTCCCGTTTTTGTTCCTCTTAAAGAAGAGGATGGTTGGGAACTTAATCCAGATGTTCTTAAAAGACATATTGATAAACGCAAGTCTAAAGTGTTAATCTTGAATTCTCCAGGAAATCCTACTGGTAACGCACTTTCTCGCAAAATTCTTGAGGAAGTTTCGGATATTGCTGTTGAAAATGACTTGCTTATTTTTTCAGATGAAGCGTATGAGCACATTTTGTACGATGATGCCAAACATATTTCAATAGGTAGTTTAAATGGAATGTCTGATAGAGTTCTAACATTTCAGACTTTTTCCAAGAGTTATGCCATGTGCGGATTTCGTTTGGGATATTGCGCAGGACCTAAGAAATTTATTTCTGAGATGAATAAAGACCATCATTATATTACTCTTGGTGCTCCTACAATATCTCAGATGATGGGAGTTAAAGCACTATCGCTTGATAAAAAATATATTAATTCAATGGTCCGCGAGTACAAGAGAAGACGTGATTTAATTGTGCCCAGACTTAATGATATGGGGATGCCTACCACTATACCTAAAGGAGCGTTTTATACTTTTTCGGATATTTCTGCGTATTCTAAGAATTCTTCTTCTTTTTCGCATAAATTAATGAATGAAGCTAAGGTTGCAGTCATTCCTGGAACTGAATTTGGACCTTTTGGAGAAGGATATATTAGATGCAGTTTTGCAACGGCCTATAATAAGATTGAAATTGCTCTTGAAAGAATGGAGAAGTTTTTGAAGAACAAGTGAGTTTATATAGGGTAGGTTTTTATTTTATTTATGGGAGATAAGCCTAGATTTTTAGATGGTAAGTCAATAGAACTTAAATTAGTTAGTTCATCTTCTAGGAATGATAGAAAACTTTTTCCAATAGATTATGCTTTCCCTATTTGGATGGCCATAGCAGGATTTGGGCTTGGAGGTTTAGTAGGAGTATTAGCTTATGATTCAAGTTTAAATCGAAGAGAATCATTAACTCCTGCAGAGATTATTAAAAAATATGACTCTAATGACGACGGAAGTCTGAGTGTTTCTGAATTTGAGACTTATTTGAGAGATAGAAGATAGTTATTTTCTGAAACATAATAGTTTATAAATATCATTTTCTTAGCTTGGGGATGGATGGCGGGAGAGCGAGCACTTCTGATAATAGCAAACTTTACTTAACTTTTATCGCCATGGGTTCTTTGGCATTACTTGGACTAACAAATAGTTATTGTTCACATAATTATAGGGTAGATAATTCTGGCTCTTCTACTCGTGTTGAAAGGCATGTTGAAAGAGATTCTTTAGGAAAATCTGATTTGTCTGAAAATAATTATTCTAGGCGATCTGGAAGTTACGAAGTTGATAAAAGATAATTTTTATTTGAATTCGAATTTATTTAGGTCTATTTTATTATTTTTTACGACTACTCTTTCCGATTTTAGTCTTTCTATCTTTGCTTCTGTGCCGTGAGCGTATCCCCCTATTTTTCCATTTGATTTAATTACTCTGTGGCACGGATAAATTTCTGTATCGCGTGGATTTTTGTTCATGGCGTTGCCTACTGCCCTGTATGCTTTTGAGTTTAACGCCTGTGCTATTGCTTTGTAAGTTGTGACTTTTCCTTTTGGAATTGTTTTTAAAATTTTATAACATTTATCTGAAAAACTATTCATTTTAAGACTTCGCCAGTTTTCATATACCATAGAAATAAGTCTAATTTTGCAGGGGACATTCTTAACATGCTTGCTAACTCCGTGAATTTCTTTTCTATTTCCTTGTAAGCTATTGGAGTTAGAGCTTTGGGTTTGCTTATTATGTTATGTTCTGCCAATAATGCTAAAATATGTCTGTCTAGAATTGCTAAACTTTGTCCACCTGTGTTTCTTAAAAAGTGAGATGCTTCTTTCATCCCTAAACCGTCTACATTTTGAACTAAAAACTCTCGAGCTTCTATTTCAGTCATTTCTTGGATAAGAGATTTTATATTTACGAAGTCGCGTGATTTAACAATATATTTTGCTTTCGTATTGTGAAATCTATGTTTGTTTAATTTTATTAAATTTGCGAGCGTTTCTTCTGAGAGTGTTTTGAAACCTTCTGTATTTATTTGATTTTGAATAATCGCTCCTGTTTTTTGTTTGGCGTTTGCAGTTAAAATACAGAAACACAACTCTGAAAACCATTCATCTTCTGGCTTTGTTTTGAAAGACTCAAATTCTGAAAGACGTTTATTCACAATATCATTTATGTGAGATTGTTCAAGTTGACGAACTTTTTCTATTAATTCGTTCATGCTTTAATTGAGATTTCAGACGTTATAATAGTTTGCTTTTAAAGATATTATCCCATATACAACAATAAAGCCATTACTGCTATTCCTAAGATGAAAGCGATTATCTGTATTATTGATTTCTTTGTTTCGAAGTCTTTGTGCAATTCAGGGATTAAGTCTGAGCCTGCTATGTAAATGAATCCTCCAATTGCTAGAGGAATGACATATTCTGCTATTTTAGGTGCTATTCCTGTTGCGATTACTGCAAATATTCCCCCTACTATTGCTGCTAAAGCTGAGAAGAAATTGAAGAGCAAGGCTTTTTTCTTAGAGAATCCGCCGTGCAATAATACTCCGAAGTCTCCTATTTCTTGAGGTATTTCGTGGAATATTACTGCTACTGTTGTAGCTATTCCTAAAGGGATGTTTACTAAATAACTGGCTCCGATTATTAAACCGTCTAAGAAGTTGTGAACCCCGTCCCCTATCATGTTGTTTACTGCAAATGGGTGGATGTGTTTTTTTGTTTGAGGCATGTGACAGTGTTGCCAGTGAATTATTTTTTCTAGAGTAAAGAAAATAACTATTCCCCCTAATGCTAGAAAAGATGTTTGTAATGTGAAATTATTGTTTCTTATCAATTCTGGGATTAAATGAATAAATACGTCGCCTAGAAGCGCTCCTGCTGCGAAGCTTACTAAGTATAATATAATTTTGTTTAATTTTTTTGTATTTATTGCCAGAGCTAATACGCCTACAAAAGAAATTAGACTTATGATTATGACACTTCCTAGTGTGTATATAATTGCCTCTTTCATGTTTTTGGGCTCGTAAAAAAAGTATTTAAAAGTTGTTACTCAATTTTTTTTATGCAATAAATGCGAACTATTATAAAGAGATATCTTTGAGTTTTTAGATGAATATTTCAACAAAGAGTTCATTAGGAATGATTTTTTTCGCTGTAGATATTTATGGAGTTTTTTATGGTTTGGCGGAATAAACTCCTTGCGTCCAGTTTAGGGTTGCTTGGACTTTCAGTTATTTACGCGACATATATCTTAAGCAACCGAGGACCCACAAGAGAAGAAACTTCAAGAAATCTGGAGAAGACACTTTTAGAATATGAGCCTTCAAGAGATTTGAAAATTGAAAATTATCTTAAAAATGGAAATTTAGAATCATTGGCACAGTTCTTGAGGTCTGCAGATGCGCCTAGTCCATTGATTAATGGAGAGGCTACACTCGATCTCAAAAATAGTCCTCAATTCTTGTATGTTCTAATGTCTAAAGAGGATAGACATTACCTTGCTTTCTGTGGGTCTTGCAATGTAATTACAGAGGATGGATTTGTTGTATCTAGCGAACATGTCATTAGACCAGTTATTGATAATAAAGGAGCAAAATTGGTATTTTTTGATCCTGTGAGAAACATTGTAACCACTAAAACAGATATTATGACTTACTCACAAAGACACGATTTTGCTTTACTTCACGCAGATATTCCTTTTAATACCTATAAAACTTTGTCTCTTGCTCCAACAGAACAAGTTTGGCCTGAACTTTCGTCTGCTGTGGTTTTAGCAGATATTGAATCTTTGGTGGATGAATTTAAAGAGGTGATAGAAATGAATATGGAGAATAAACTCAAAGAAAGAGAAATAAGCAGAGTTATCTGGGTAGCAGGACCTACATCAAACAAATTATATAATGTCAATGATAAACTGGCAACTAGGAAATTTAATACCTACTATTATCTTACTGATGAGAAAGGCAATAGATTATCTATACAACAGGGTAACTCTGGTTCTGGAACCTATAGCCAAGATGGCTTTTATCAAGGACCATTGTCTATGAAGTTTGATAAAGAGAATAATATCTTTGTTGATCAGGAAGTACAGATGTTTGTTCCACCAACTGTTGTGCGCTCAATCATACAGACTTATATTTCCAGAAAAAAATGAAATGCTAGAAAAGTATATAAAGCAAAACAATCTTTGCAGTATATGTTTGATAGTTATGTTAATACTTGGACTGTTCTTTGTGTTACTGTAGTTTCTTTTATTCTTGGATTTTTGTGGTATGGTCCTTTGTTTGGTAAGCAATGGGTAAAGTTATCTAGGGTTTCTGCTACGCATCTTGCCAAGAGCAAGAAGGAAGGCATGGCTAAACCTGCGCTTCTTAATTTTATTGGAACTTTTATTATGGTTTATATTTTTGCAGGATTTATTTCTCTTTTAGATATTGTTAATCCATTTCAAGGCGTGGTTTTAGGATTTTGGATATGGTTGGCTTTCTTTGCTTGCACTACTTTATTAGGTGGAGTTTTGTGGGAAGGCAAGTCTTGGAATTTGTTTGTTTTTAACGCGCTGTATTGGATTGTTAATTTGATGTTAATTGGATTTTTGATTGTTGTTTGGAGTTAATTTTTAGAAGACATAGTTTTAAATATTAATAAATGAGGCTTTTTTTATGGACATTGATGTTGAAGAAGTGAGTAGATTTTTTAATAATTACAGAGAAATGCCTATGCCTAGAACAGTTAGAGAGCTTATTTTAGATAAGTGTATGCGCCTTAAATCTGGTCAGTTAGAAAGTGGAGTTCTTGAATTGACTGTATTGAGAGATATATTTGCTCCAGACATTGCTAAAAAATTAAGTGATAAATATGGGGCAAATAATATGGAAGTACCTACTCTTAGAATAATAAAAACCCCGGAAAATTTTGTTTATGACCCGAATACAGGTGAATATTTAGGCAAATTTGATGTTAAGTCTAGATAGAAACATTTTAAAGCCGTTTTAGTTAATTGATTTTAGTTGCGGGGGTAGCAAAGCGGTTAAATGCGCAAGACTTAAGATGTCGCTTCTTCATTAGAAGAAGTAGCTAACGAGATAGGTTATCTTGTGGTCGCTTCTTCATTAGAAGAAGTAGCTAACGAGATAGGTTATCTTGTGGCTTAGTGCCTTCGGAGGTTCGAATCCTCCCTCCCGCATAAACTTACTCCGCAGCGAATCTGCGAGCCTGTGAGCAGGGTTGAGCAAGAGAGGAAGTTTATTGTTTTATTCAGAGGATTCGAAAGCATTTTATGATTAAATTAATTATTACTTAAAAATGACATCTTTAGAAATATTTAAATACTGATTTAAGCCAGATTTTTTATGGACTTATCGATAATTGCAAGGCGCATTAAAGAAACAGAAAGATTTTTTCAAAATCAATCTTCAGAAGATAGAATGAAATGGTATGAAGGGGTATTTGCAAAATATCAAGCAATTCCTCTTAAATTACCAATCACAGATAGCTCTATGAGTAAGGTATGTCAAGTCTTAACAGATCATGATTATGTTACAACAGAGTCTTGTGAAGGCCATGGAAGGACATTACCTAAAATATTTTTTAAATGCGATGATCAAGACAAGATGAGAGACTTAACGCATATAGTCAATCGAGGGTTA
>JAGVXB010000014.1 GCA_018303995.1 Candidatus Pacearchaeota archaeon | reverse complement strand
CAATTTAAATCTCTCCTCTTGTCCATTTCTAAAAGCAGAAACTTCTCCGTTTGCTTTAGCGACGATGTTAAATCTGTAATCTTTAGTACAGAATTTAGTCTCTCCATTTGCCGAACAATCAAAGAAATTCTCATCAATTTCTTCCCAAGTTTCATTTCTTAAGAAATATTTTTCATAGGAATAAATTTTAGCCTCACAAATTCCATTTTCACAAATAGTTTCATAGTTAGAGCCACGAGTTACTTCTTGAGCCGAAACAGTAAAGCCAATCAAAGCTATGAAGATCATACTTGCTAAAAATATTTTTACTTTCTTCACTTTATACCTCTATGTTTATTGATTTAGTTGATATATAATCTTCTATCTGGACTTCTGCGATAACAGTGTAATTTCCTCCAGAGCCATAATCATGATGAACATAAGTAAATAAATCTTCTCCGCTCTCAAGAATAGTGTTGTATTGCGAGGTTTCATTATTTTCTCCTGTATCTAAATTCCAAGATATATCGTCTATTTGTGAATTGAATGTATTTTCTATAACAAATCTAAATACTCTTTCTGTATTGTTTTGGAAAATAACCTCTAATGTAGGGATATCAAGAGGGTTGATAATAGAAACACTCATTGCAGGCCCATAATAGTCAGAATAAATTTCACTTCCTTCTAAATCAATTGCTCTGCACTTCAAGTCAACACCAGATTGTTCTTTAAAGCTACTTATGTTCCAGATTAAAGTAGAAGAATCTGTATGATTGCCTATCTCTTTCCACTCTCCTTGAGTTTGGTAACTAATATTAATTCCAGAATATTTCAAGACTCCTGCTCTATCAGAATGGAATGTAAAAGGAATAAGACATTCATCTTGTTCAACGATACAGTCTTCACAATCACACGCTCCACCATTCAAAGCAGAGTTTATTTCTGAACTGATATCACCTGTAATTTCATTCTCTTGATTGAATTCTCCAGATGAACTCCATTCAACTAAACCATCAGAAGTTCCTATTTCAAGATAAGGATTAAGAAGATAAGTTTCGTTCTTGAAGTACTTATAGACGTAGTTATCCGCAACACTTCCAATCCAGAAATATGTGCCATCTTCTGTGATTCCATAAGGTCCGTAAGCGGTGTCAGAAATATCAAAACTTATTCCAGTATATGTTCCATTAAAATAATATTTGTACACTAGATCATTGAATAAGTCAGTAATCCAGAAATATGTACCATCTTCTGTGATTCCCCCTGGATGTGCATTTCCAATCACACCAGTTTCAAAGTTCTCCCCAGTATAAGTGCCATTTAAGTGGTACTTGTAAACTGTTGAATTTGGCTGACCGTGATAATAGTCCGTAATCCAAAAATAAGTTCCATCAAAAGTAATGGCAATTGGATGATCATCCACAGTGGTGTTAAATCCACTTCCCGTATAAGTGCCATTCAAGTAATATTTGTAAATATATGCATCATCTCTATCTGTTATCCAAAGGTATTCACCATCAAAAGCAATTCCAAAAGGTTTAGCGTTTCCGCTTGATACTGTGTTAAACCCATCAATAAAAGTTTCATTAACATAAAACCTATATACATCACCATCAGAAAAGCTAGTAACCCAAATATAAGTGCCATTGGTCTCAACTCCAGAAAGAGCATTTAAGTAAGTAGGGAATTTCCTGCCTGTATAACCCATCTCATTAACATGAAATCCACTTAAGTTCAAGTAGGCACTTGCAACAGAAGCATTCATAGGAAGCCTTAAGTATCTTGTAATATTCTCATTTTCTATAAATGTTAAATTTTCTTCTTGCAAAGAGTTATTGAAAGAATTTGTGGAGTTGTCTGCTAACACAGGATCAACGTAATAACCTTCTATAGAATAGATTATATTATCCGCTTCGCTATCTACAGATCCAGAACAATTTATTTCTATAGAATTATAAAATGAATTATTAGCTGGACAATCTTCACCGCCGCACAATAAAGTTGTAGGAGTTGTAGGAGGATAATTTGAAACATTAACAATTGTTATGTTAATAGCAGGATCGTAATAGTCTGAATAAACATTGCTACCTTCTCCTAAGTCTATCGCCTTGCATCTTAAATCAACACCCGGCTGATATTCTATATCTGATAAATTCCAATCAAATTCTAAACCTTCCCTATGATTCCCTATTTCATTCCAAGCATATCTATCTTGTATTAAGTCATAAGTAATATTAGATAATGAGTACTGAAGGATTCCTGCAGAATTAGAGTGGAATAAGAAAGGAACAGAACAATTATTTCCATTCAAACTACATCCCTGACAATCACACGCTCCACCATTCAAAGCAGAGTTTATTGCAGAGGATAGATTGTTAGTTCCTGTGGGAGAATAAGTTTGATTGAATATTCCCGTGAAATTCCATTCATAACTTTGGTCAGGCGTACCTATTTCTAAATATGGCTCTTGTAATTCTATTTTAGAATACCAATCGACTTTCCCTTCATAAAATGACACTATGTCTCCGTCGAGGCGCCACTTAACAAGATAACTCATCTCCAGAAGGCCATTAGAATTATTTAAACACTCATTAGGTATTGGTGCTGTAAGATTTTCCAAGACCCCTTCAGTTGGATTTGTCGCCCAATTGAGTACAAATCCTTCCTCTCCAGAATTACGACGACACCTTATGTAATCTCTCCCGTAACGATAACATTGGTCTCCCTGACAATTAACTTTGTAAGTCCAGTTAGCCGCCACCGTTTTTGGAGGAATAGTGAAATTTTCATAAAAAGTAACGCCTCTATTTGAAGGAGGATTTGAATCAAGATAAGTGTAAGTTCCCCAATTCTCATCCACAGCATTCTCTCGATTGATTAACCAATATATTGTTGGAGCATCCCAAGCATCTTCTGTATCATCCTCCAGAGGAGTATTATTAAAAACATCAAATCCGCTTAAATTGAGATAAGCTGAATTCATTGTCGCATTCCTAGAAATCTCCAAATATCGCGTAATATTTTGATTTCCACTAAATGTTAGGTTCTCTATTTGTTTGGAATTACTAAATTGGTTAATTACATATTCTACAGGACCTGTATGATTATAATAACTATCGATAACATAAGTTATTGTGTTATTTTCTGGATCAATTGAACCAGAGCAATTTATTGCTATGCTATCTGAAAATATTCCATTATTAGTGCATAATTCTCCATCGCATAAAAGAGTTGTCGGAACAGAAGGAGAATTTCCCCAAGTGCAAATAGAACTACAATTTCCAGTTCCTGCCCCTATGCCATTACATCTAGAATCTCCAGTACAATCCAAAGCAAATACCGAACTTCTACAAATAATATCGCCTCTATCTTGCCCGCTAGCAGAAGCAGTACAACTATCTGCAAAATAGTTTTCACCACTAACACAGGAAGTTATGTTTCCTCCGACACTTAATCCATCACATAATGGTTGTGCACAAGAGCATCCGTTGTCACCACATTCAAATATTGCAACATCATCTTGATAATCGCAAATGCTACTGCATTCTTCTTCATAGTATGAGATACCAAGACACATATCTAAATTATCTCCAATCTGCCTTTCATCACAAACCGTTGTTCCGTTTCCAGTAGAGTACTCACAATAAGTGTTCTCCTCACCGTCAAAATAAATTTCGTAAGGTGTAAAACACCAACCATCATCCTCCAACCCCAAACCGTCATTATCGCAATAACCAGAATCACATTCATAGTCTTCTGCACAAGATTCTCCATCTGCTTTTTTGTCAATGCATTCCCATGTATTCCAATTTCCGCTCTTGTCACAAATTTGACCAGAAGTACAATCATCGTTGTCAAAACAATTCAAAACATAAATTGGATTATTTGAACCGTAATTTGGCTCAAATGGTCCATCTCGCCAAAACCAAACTGTACACCAATAATTAAGACCCTCATCGTATCCAGCTACAATATCTTGATAAGCTATTCCTGGGGCAGTTACTGTAACTCTCGTACCAACGTCATCTATTTCTTCTCCCGTATCGCATCCACCTTCATCACAATCATTATCAGGGTCTTCAACTGCATAGTACTGTAAGTCCGCATCTACGGCCTTCCACCCTATACTATAATTTGCGACTACATATGGATCAAAAGAATCATTAACGAATCCCCATTGAATATCATTAACATTATCATACAAATTAAGAGCCATGCTTACATCACAATCGCCACGCTCATTTTTAACGCAAAACTCATATCCTGGTTCTTCGCAATTGGTGGGTGGTTCTCCAGGCTCGCTACATACAGGATCATACTCACATTTTGTTTCAATAGAACAGCCCTGAGGATTACACGATCTTACATATCGCATTTGATCATCACCACAACTTCCAGCACCACAGGATGTTGGAGTCCAAGCACCACACTGACAACTTTGAGACAAAACTTCAAACCAAATTGGATTTGTATATATCCTATAATCTCCTCCTGAACCACTACATCGTGCTCTAATATAATAATCTCCTTCCTCTGTAAGAAAATGCCTCGGGAGTTCAAATTCCCCAGATCCTGCACTAAGATCAAATCTTTTTGAATCCTCAATATAACTTCCTATTTCAGATAAATAAACTAATAAAGTGCATGAATGCTCAATGTCATATTTAACTCTCACAGTCAAAGTTTCACCAATATTAGCATCAAAATTACCACCCATTTTAGTCCAGTAATTTTGTGTATTTGTTTTAGCTTCTATAAACACATAACCATTATTTGAAATAGCAACATCGCCGGATTGCAAAGCAGACTTAAGGCTTGAAGGATTAATGTTATTTACTTCTACATAATTGTAATTTACATCAGATACGCCCCCGTGCTCATCGGTTCCAGCATAAGAATAGATTTTTCTATTAGATTGTAAAAAATCGTTAATCCAAGATTCTATAGTTTCTTCATCATCACCATCCAGTTCTCCGTTCCAAACTTCAATCCCTTTCTCTCCAAGTACATCAAAATAAGAGTCAAAATCAAGAGCCCACACGGAAGAATGTTGAGGAGATAGAAACGGATGATTCAAGATAGAGAACCCTCCATCAGAGGTAACTTGATTTATCCCTTCTTGTGCACTATATTCGTTTGGGCAGTGAACTTCAGAAGGGGATTGAGTTATAAGGCTACTTATCCCATATGCCCCTATATGTGCCTCGCCATAATCTTCATTGTGGCAAGTAATATTTGTAAGGGGATCTATACCATCATTGAAAGCATCTGAAACGCTTAACTCTTCACCTATTAAACAAGTAAAACCCGGATAGTTGTCTTCATCATTATCAACTACAATACAATCATTTTTTACAGTATTGAATTCACTTGAGTTAATACAATATGAGTGATCAGAGAATGCTAAATAAGACAGACCTAAATCAATTGCCTGATCCGCAAGATCAAAAACATCTGTCCCCTCAAATGGATGTCCTTCCAAAGGAGGGAGACAACCGTCTCCGCCACCTATTCGACCATCATACCCTAATCCTGCACTAAAACCTGTATGTTGATGAAGACTTCCTTTGATTAACTCACTAGCCATAACCCCCTGAATTATTATTGATAATAAAAGAAATAAACCAACAAAAAACAATAAATTATTTGGTTTCATAAACAATCCTCCTATACATTTCGCAAGAAACAAAAATAGCAACGAGAAGAATACTCGATATCATTACTAAATAAAATGGTGAATAGCTTGCACCTGGAGTGCCATAAAATGTATTCAGAGAAATACGTGAGGTAAATACAGCTATAAAAGATATAATAAAAACGGCAATTTTTCTTTTAAAATTAGAACGGTTTCTAAAAGAGAAGTATATTAATAACAAAAGAAATAACCAAAAAACAAGAGAACCAATAAAAGTTACAGGAGAGGTGAAAAAGGAAAATTCACCGCTTGTAAAAGAATCGGGAGTAGGCACACCAATCAATTCAAATATCCATAAAATGACGGTTCCTGGAAGTAATAAAAGAAAGGGGCTTGTTATAACGCGAAGAGTGATTGTTAATGTATTTAAATGAAAATTAGAAAAAAAGACAATAAGCGAAAAGGTGAGTATCGGTGTTAAATAAGCGACTAAAAAAAATAAAACTATCCTTTTTCTGAAAGTTTTAGATGCAGAAATTTCAGATTCCCCCTTACTTCCCATTCTTAACTCTCCCTCTTAATTTTCTAATCACAGAATATAGAAGCAAAACTACAAAAATTAAGATAGTAAGATAAAAGAAATAACCTCCAATTGCTTTACGCAAAAGAAGACCTAAAATCAAAACAATTAAACCTACAAAAAGAGCCTTGTTGTTTTTGATTCCATTTAATCTTATCCTTTTAACTAACCAACCAACTCCTAGACCAATAAAAATCCATAAAACGACATTTATAAGGCCTACAATCAAGTCCATGCCTGATGATGAAAATCCAATTTGCTGGAACAGAAACGCAATAGCTAAAAATGTGATAAATACCAACCGGAAAGGAGGAAGCGTGAAAATCCATAAAGGCCCGGGATCACCTCCTTTCCCACCCCACAGAATCATTCCCAGTAAAGGAATAATAGAATAAATACCTCCAGCAATTCCTGTAACTAAGGCAGCCCTCTTTCCATTCTTAATTTTTTTCCCGACTTCTTTCTTCACCATTTAATTAAGAGAGCCTTACCTCCATTGTATGTATTGTAGAAATATGATGGAGATTTCCACCATAGTAATAATCCAAAGATATGTTTAACCATTCTTCGTTACCAACTGTAAAGTTACCATAAAATATTTGATCATATTTAATCCTAAATTTCTCAGCATGAATATTTAGTGGAGGTTCTGTCGAGTTTGAAATAAACTCCGAACTTTCAGACATATTTTTTGTAAAGTAGATGCTTCCATTCGATAAGTAGATTGTCAAGTCTCCCAAATCCAGAGAGTCACCAAGATAATCACTGTAAATAACGGCAACTGTTCGATTATGATCAACGTGATTTATTGTGTAATTATTTATATCATGTTCCAGTTCTACAGTCACCTTAAAATCAAATGTTTTGTTCTCACTCCAACTTGCCAGCGTTCCTCCATCATCAAATTTACAAGCCCAATTATAATTTCCTTCTTCTAAATTAGTCAAATAAAATGTAGTTGAGTTTTCAGTTCCACTAACAGAACCTGTTTGATTTTCATGCCAAACTCCTGTCGTGTCAGTGTAGAGGCTAATGCTATTTAGAGAATAATCATCTGTTGCATTACAAGTAATTGTAACAAAACCATCGGTGTCGTTGTAATAATCTTCAGGAGATGTATAAATAAAACCTGGAGGAGTATCTCCTGCCTCTGTTACTGCTAGACTAACTGAATTACTGCTCGCATTTCCTCCCATTGAATCAAATGCGTAAAAAACTATTGACGTAGCCCCATACCAATTTGCATCAGACCTCAAGGTAGCTAGGCTTCCATCAATTTCCACCGAAATATTAGAAGGAGATGTCGAACTATAAGTTAAATTGTGCCCATCAGGGTCTGAAAAGTAATTGCTCAAATTCAGAGCTAAGTAACTATCTTCTGCCCAATTCTGGTTTGGAATTGTTGAATAAGTGGGATCGCTATTATCAATAGTCAGAGTTAAGTTAGAGTTTCCCCAATCTAAATTAGGAGTAGAGGCGAAATCGTAACATACCACATTCCAGTCAAAAGTCGTATCGTCAGGAATGTTTTCGACCTCAAAACTTAAGGTTGCATTTTGCTGGACAAAAATATTGGATTTATTTTTAGCCCAAGTTCCATTTATATCTGTATAGAGATCGCATTTAGTTACATAACCATTATCAGTAACTGAATAATTAAGAGCAACATTTCTATTCGCGTCTGTTGAAGAATCTGGGGGCCCAACAAGCATTACAGCCGGAGGGGTAGTATCTATAAAAACTTCAAGACCTCTAACTTCAGAGTTACTAATATTTCCATTAGCGTGATTGCATTCAACACTCCAATTGTAGTTTCCATTTATTAAGTTGTTTAAATAAAAATAATGTGTTACTCCGAATGTTACATTTGAGTCTGTTTGATTAACAACCTCGTTAAAAATTAAACTACAGTTATCAATTTGGAGACTAGTATTTGTTAAACTATATGAAAAAGCGAGATTTCCATCTAAATTTATACTATTGTTATAAGGGCTTATAAGATTAATAAATGAACCTGACCCTCCTCCGCCTTCTCCTTCTGATTCTTGAGCACTGACGATTAGAAGAAAAGATATAAAAAAAAGAGCTATCAAAAGATACAGAGAAAAATTATTCTTAACACCTGCTTTTTTGTTTCCTGAGTTAATCACCTTCATCTTGAACCTATTCTCTTTATTGAGAAATCTGCGGTTCTAATTCCTTCTCTAATTCTCGTTCCATCTACTGAAAAAGGAGAATTAATCCTATTTAGGTTAATGACCATGTCATCAACACCATCCTCGTTAATATCAATTTCTTCCCTCTTTCCTAATTCTAACTCAAAAGAGCTTTTGACATCATTAAAAGTCACATCGTTCAAATTATCTGAATCTAAATTAATTATAATAAACTCTGCTTTATCTTGTCTAATTCGTTTTAACTGAACTGCGTAAAATCTTCCATTAAATTCAAATTGTAATCTACTGGGTTTAGCATCAACATAATTAAGTTCCTGTTCTGTTAAGTCAATCTGTGTAACGGCTATTATTCCTCCTCCCGAGCCATGAGAAGGGGCAACAGCCTCCGCTACATTAAACTCGGAAGAAAACTCAGAAACAAAGGAGCCCTCTTCAGCAATAAAATATGAAGAAGTCAAATTAGCCCGGACCTGCAATGTGATCAATAATATTAATAATAAAATAAAGAAAAAAACACTTAAAAACCTCCACCGTTTTTTACTCATATTAATATTAGTTAACAATTCTTTATAAACTTATTTCATAAATTTGTTTAATAAAACAATATTTAATGAAGAAAACTATTAAAGTAAAGCAAAATTAATTAATTAATGAAAGACAGGACAATAATTTTATCAACTGTGATAATAATAGTTTTATCAATTTCAATTCTTGTACTCCTTTCTTTTAATAAACCTCAACAAACAGAAGAATATAACTTTCCAACTTGTGGAAATGAAATCTGTGAAAGAGGAGAGGAAGCGTATTGTCTTGATTGTAATTTAAGTTGTAAATCAGAATTTTGTAATCCCAATGTAAACATAATATGCGAAGACTGTAGTAAAACAGAAAATCTTCTCCTTCCAAAAATTTTAGAGAACCAATTAGTTGTATACAAATGTTTGTCTGATTACTACGGCTATCAACCAACAAAGATAATCTATCATACAATATCAAATAAAAACGAGTCTGAAAAAATTTGCGAACAAGAAAGAGGCTGTTACGTTAGTGGTGGAGGATTCTCGGATAGAGATGGAATAAAACAAGATTCTATAACCGGCTTGATAAGAAAAGGTCAGACTGAGATAACTAAAGAAGAAGATGTTGGATTTGAAACACACGAACTCTCGCATGCTTTCACATTATACGGACTTGGAAAAGTGCCTTCGTGGTTTAATGAAGGAATAGCAATATACTCAGAAAGCAAATCCATCTGTGGACTAAACCCTTTGGCCAATGATGAATTCAGTGACTTCGTATCTAAATACGTGAATGCTTCATCTGATGTGAAAATTCCAGATAGTGAATACGACAGAATAAAGAGAACAAGCCACGGTGTAGGAATATTGTACTTCAGCTCTCTTTATGTAAAATACGGATGTGACAAAATATGCGTTTCGGAAATACTTCGCTCTTTGTATGAATATAGGAAAAACTGCGTAGGAAATTGTTTCGAAAACGCAAAAGAAAATGTTCTTTATCCGCAAAACCTAAGCTTAAGCAATAACGATTTAAGGATACCAATAATTACAAACGAGATAATAAAACAAAAATCAGAAGAAGTAATAAATAAAGATTTAACTGAATTATTTCTAGAACTCGGAATAGGGCAAAACATTTAAAAGCAATTTCCCAACTATAATCGTATGAAAAAAGTAATAATCCTAGCGACACTTTTAATTCTAGCCATGCTAACACTAGTAAATGCAATTGACGTTTATGATTGTCAAAATCTTGACATTGAAGGAGAAACTTATGTTTTACAGAACGACATTTCAACCTCTGGGAATTGTTTTGAGATAAACGCTGAGAGTATAACTCTTGACTTAAATAAATACATAGTTTCTGGTGATGACAACGGGTATGCGGTTCAAATAAAGAATAGCCACTCGGTAATAAGAAATGGAAGAATACAAAACTTCAATAAGGGAATTGAGATATTAGATTCAAACAAAAATACTCTTATAGGGAATGAAATAATAAATAACGAAGTAGGTATTTACTTTAACTTTGGAGCGAGTGACAATGCCATCAATAACAATTATATATCTAATAACGAAAATATTCAATTTAATGGAATAAACCCAAATATCTGGAACTCCGAAAAACAAAAACAATCTAATATAATTGAAGGTCCAATGATCGGAGGAAACTTCTGGGCAAAACCGGACGGAACTGGATTCAGTCAAACATGCCCTGACTCAAATGGAGATGGTTTCTGCGATGAGCCTTACAAAATAAAAGTCAATAACACAGACTTCTTCCCACTTGCTAAATTAAAAAGAACGACAACTGATGTTGAGATAAGGAGCATCAGGATTTTCCCTAATCAACCTCAAGTCGGAGATACAGTTAGAGTAGTTATTAAAATAAAAAACCTAGAAAATGTTCCAACAAACCTAAGAATAAGTGAGATAAGGTGTTGGCCAAAGATAGAGCATGGAGGCAGAGCATGTGGAGGAGGAGGAACAAGAGGATACAGCATCCCTCTTGGTCCAAGAGAGATTTACACAATAAATGACAATTTTGCTATTTATACATCTGGAGAATATTCAATAAGTACAAGGGCCGATTCCCAAATTCCTGACAATAATCAAGAAAACAATCAGAAAGAAATTAGTTTTATTGTTTAATTATCACTTCCCCTCTTCAGCGCCTCAAGCCCCGGCAGTTTCTCTCCCGCGATGTCCAAAGCAACAGTCAAATGCCCACCACCCAATACCGAAAACGCCCCGCATTTAGAAACTGCCTTCAGCAATTCATTAGTCCCGAAAGAAAATCTCCCGTCTTCAAAAAATCCTGCAGGACCTTTCATAAAGACAAACTTCGCCTTCCGGATTTCCTCAACATATCTCGTAACAGTTTCAGAGCCGATATCTAAAATTTTCATTCCCCTTGCAAACTCGTCGCTCCTGAACTCTTTTCTTTTGCCGTTTTCCTCGAAAGCAAAATCAACAGGAAAAACTACGTTTTTCCCAATAGTCACATTTCTGAACTTCCTCAGATCCTTGCCCAAATCAAAGCCCCTCTTAACAAGCTCCAACTGCCCAAACATTCCGCAAGCCAAAACCCTGTTCCATTTATTGGCCAATTTCAAGTCATCCTCAATCTTGGCCCCTCCCAAAATAAACAAACCTCTCCCTTTCTTTAATTTCCCCAAACTCTCAATTTCTTTCTCCATCAATCTCCCAACACAAGAACTCATCACCTTAGG
>JAGVXB010000013.1 GCA_018303995.1 Candidatus Pacearchaeota archaeon | reverse complement strand
AGAATTTAATCTTAAACCTGGAGATAAAATTAGAAATAACTCTTTAATTCCTTCTTTTATACTTAAAGATAAAGATTTTTCTTTAGCTTGTTTGAGGGGCTTAGTCGATACTGATGGATCTATCTCGCGTCGTGGAAGAAATGGTTCTCAATTCACCATTACGTTTACAAATTATAATATCAATATATTATTACAGGTTAAAGAAATTTCTGATAATAATAATCTATTTACTTTTTTCTCCGAAAAAGATAAATGTCTTGGAACTAATAGTTTTGAGAAAATAAAAAATTATTTTAGCAAAGTGGGTAGTTCTAATTTGAGACATATCGTAAGATTTTATGAAAGATTAAGCAATAACAATACAATCTATCAAAAAGATGTTGTACCTTACTATCAAAAACCTTTTTATAGGGATTTAGTTTTGCCTTTTAGGACGGCCTCATAGTCTAGTGGTCCAAGACGCCTCTTTGACGTGGAGGAGTCGGCAGTTCGATTCTGCCTGGGGCCATTTTAATCTGGACGAGGCCCAAGTTCGATTCTTGGTGGGGCCATTTAGATTTAGGTAGATTAATAAGTTAAAATTATTTTTGTAATGGATGATATCAAATCCTTTTAAGAATCAAGAACCTTCCGTTAATAAACAGATGGACGAGAGGAAGTTCTTACTTCATTTGTTAAGATTCATGGAAAGCCGATTATTGTTCATGCAATTCACGATAAACTTGTATTTCATAAAGTGCTAACTGATGGAAAACTTAAGTTACCTGAATCTCATACTTCTAAACAGAAAACTCCTTATATGGAGAGATTTTTAGGAATAAATAACTGTTTATATTATAGTTTAGGTTTTGTTTATTTTAGCTCTTATCGTTGGAAGTATAATCTCATTTTTGATATTAAATTTCTTAAAGATTTGATTTATTATGATAATTCTGTAAACTTTCAAGCATCTAGGGATATAGTCAATTATTGGTATGAGAATGATAAGGAATATTTGGAGAGACTTGCAAATACTAATGAGGTCACTCGAGAAACAATAAATAAGTATTATAATAAAGATTATAAGGGAGAAGTTAGAAAGTTTTTAGAGTTTTGGAAGATTGAAAAGGAACTATTTGAATTCATAAGTAATTATTCTAATAAAAAAGAGTTGTTTAAAATAATTAGTGGCGTTCTAAAAAAGCATTTGTTAAAATATCCTGAATCTGAAAAAGATGCCTTAGATTGTTATTTGCAAGATAAAGCTCCTGAAATGGTTGGAAAGAAAGAAAATAATTTGCTTAAGAATCCTTATTTTTTAGGTTTCTTTATATCAGGGGTTGTTGCTAAAGATACTCTCGCTATTCTTAAGAGCAAGTATTCGGATAAGATTGTTTTTGATGGGGATAAGATAACTAAGATTATCGATATCTGAGATTCTTTTGATTTAGAAAGTTTTAAATACTAGAATATTCTAGTAAAAATAGCTAAATAAATTTAGTAATAATATGGGCATATCAAAAATAACAAGGAATTATCAAATAACTCTGCCTAAAGATGTAAGAAAAGTAGCTGGGCTTAAGGAAGGGGATGAAGTGACTATTTTGATAGAGGGCGATAAAATCACAATAACTAAATCTGAGATAAATCCAATTATGGCTGCTGCTGGTGCATGGAAAGGTATAAAAGAAACAGGTGAAGAATATCAAAAGAGGGTGAGGTCTGAGTGGAAAAAGAGGGAGAAAAGATTGGATTGGTAGTTATTGATTCAAGTATTTTTATAGATCATCTTCGTAGTTATCCTCCTGCTTTAGAGTTTTTTAATAAATTATCTCTTAATACTCAAAATGTTCTTTTCTCAGCCATTACTGAAACAGAATTAATTAAAGGTAAAAGTTGTTTTGATAATAATGTTAGATCTCTTGTGATTAATATGCTTAATGGATTAAGTAAAATCCCGGTCGATAATATGATTGCTCTTAAAGCAGGAGATTTATCAAGAATTTATGGAACAGATATGCCTGATTCTATTATTGCTGCTACGGCTATTATTTGTAAGGCTGAATTGCTGACGCGAAATGTAAAAGATTTTGAGAAGATTGATGGCTTGAAGGTTCGGTCTCCTTATTAGGTCGGTTGTGGTTTGGGGATTTACTTTTTAGATTTCTAGTTCTGCCAATATTGGTAAATGGTCACTAAATCTAGTTTCTATTATTTTGGACGAATATATCTTGATCCCTTTACTTACGAAAATATAATCCAGTCGCCATTTTAGAAACTCTTTTTCTTCAAAACCTCTGTACTGGAATGGTAACTTGGTTGTCCATGTTTTTTGATTGAAATCTGGACCAGCATGCTTCATGAACTTATTTAATTCTGCCACGATATTTGAACTTGGAGGAGAATTAAAATCTCCTGTAAATATTAATGGGTCCCTTTCTTTTTTCAGAAATTTGATTATTTTTTTGTTTTCTTCTGTTTTTTCTAAATTGTCTCTAAAAAAAGGGGTGAAAGTCATATGTGTTGTAACTATTGTTGCCTGTTTGTTTTCTGGTAAAATTAGTTTTGCTTTAACATAAGATCTTCCTTCAGGGGTTTCGTCATTAAAATCTTGTTTTTCTTTTTGCAATATACCAATTTCTATTTCTTTTAATGGATATCTTGAGATTATTGCATTGCCTGTAATATTTCCTTCTGGAAGGAATTTTTGTCCTGGAGCAAAAATGTGGCAGAAAGATAGGTTATCTGCGACAAACTTTATAGTATCTATATAGTTATTAAATGGGCTCTCTTGAGTAGCTTCTTGAAGACAAATAATATCTGGTTGTAATTCTTTTATTGTTTCTAATACATTTTTTATTTTCTCCTTATACAGAATGTTCCACTGTAATACTTTGATGCGCATTTATTCAGGAATCCTTTCTTTTATTTAACGTTTTACTTACTAAGTAAGTAACTTACTGACTAAGTTACTAATAATATTTATATACTCCCTTTGCTTTTTGTTGTTTGAGGTTATGGTGAAAATTGTCTTGGAAGGAGAGGTTGTAATTTGAAAAAGTATTTACTTTTGATTGAGGACGAGAAGTTATGGGAGAAGTTTAAGGAGAGTATAGATAAAGATATTAATACTGCAATTATCGAGCTTGTCAAGGAGAAAGTTGTTAAAGGAGATAAAAATGATGAATAATCGAATTGGGCAGGTAACTATATTTGTAATTATTGCTATTGTTGTTGTTGGAATTATTGTTTTGTTTATCTCTTTCAAGGATTCTATTTTTGGGAGTAATATTCCTGCTGGGCTTGCGCCTGTTTATGCTCGTTATGATGCTTGTATATCTGAAGAAGCATCTAATGGGATAAGTTTGCTTTCGTCTCAAGGTGGGAGAATTGATATTGGTGAGTTGACTCGTGCAAGTGACTTTAGTCCTTTTTCGACACATTTGAATTTTTTAGGGGTTAAGATTCCTTATTGGTATGGATTTTCAGAGAATAATTTAGTTATAAATAATGTTCCTACCGTTGGAGATATGGAGTCTGAAATTGAGGATTTTGTTTCTGAAAGAGTTAATGATTGTGATTTTTCTGATTTTACTGCTCGTGGATTTATCATTGAGAAGAGTGAGCCTGCGGTGTCCGTTAATATTGAAGATAATTCTGTTTTAGTTAGTGTTGATGCTCCTTTGAGCGTTTATTTTGATGAAGACAGTGCTAGAAAGATAACTCATAAGGCAAATGTAAATAGCAAATTAGGACTTCTTTACAAAGATGCTGTTTCTATTAATAATTATGAAAGGGGCTCTTTATTTTTGGAGAATTATGCTTTAGACGTTTTGCAGTCTTATGCTCCTGTTGATGGTGTTGAAGTTCAATGTAGTCCTAAAATATGGAAGACTCCTGAAGTAGTTTCTGAAATTAAGAACAGTTTGTCTGCGAATATCGGAGCTATTGGATTTTCTGGAGGAAATAAAAAAGATAAGTACTTTACAGTTAATAATAATGTTAAAGAGCCAGTTAATTTAATGTATTTGGCTGAAGAATTTCCGAGTAAAATAGAAATAACTCCTGCTTCTCAGGCACTTATGGTTGCTGAGCCTGTGGGAACTCAGGAAGGGCTTGGAATAATGGGGTTCTGTTATGTGCCTTATCATTTTGTATATGATTTAAGATTTCCTGTGCTTGTGCAGATTGGTGATGGTTTAGAGAACTTTCAGTTTCCTGTTGTTGTGGATATAGATAATAATGTTGTTGGTGAGCCTGTTTATAGTGAGATTTCTGATGAATCTGATGTTGATGTTTGCTCGTTTGCTGAAAATAGTGTAACTGTTAATACTTATGATTCTCAATTGAATCCAGTTTCTGCAAATGTTAGTTATAATTGTTTTGATAGTTCATGCGATATCGGAGAAACTACTGTTTTGGGATTGAATGCTAAGATACCTGTTTGTGTTAATGGGCAGTTGGTTGCTACTGCTGATGGATATGCAGATTCTAAGGTTTTGTTTTCTTCTAATTCTCAAAGTTTTGCTGAAATTATTTTAGAGAAGGAATATTCTCTTGATGTTGAAATTCGTTTGGGTGGAAAAGTTGTGAGAAATTCTACTGCTGTAGTTCATTTTACTGGAGAAGATTATTCGGCAAATGTTGTTCTTCCAGAAATGAATAAAGTTACTTTGAAAGAGGGATTGTATAATATTAAGGCTTTTGTTTATGGCAATTCTAATGTTGTTATTCCTGCAACTACTAAGACTGAGTGTTTTGAAGTTAGTCGCGGAGGGATTATAGGAATATTTGGAGGCACTAAAGAAGAATGTGTTCCTGTTGAAATTCCGGCTACTAAGATAGATTATGCTTTACGTGGCGGGGGTAAGCTTGAGGATTATTATATTCTTGGAAGTGAACTTGAAAATGGCAAAGTTATAATTGATGTTAGTGAATTGCCCGTTCCTAATTCACTTGAACAGTTGCAATATAATTATGAAGTGTTTGAAACACTGGGAGTGCAATTGAAATTCCAATGAGAAAATTATTTTTATTCTTTGCTTTGATTTTGTTTTTGTTTTCTTTTGTTAGTGCTCAGGTTCAAGGTTCTGGAGGGGCTTTTTTTGGAGGAAGGAGTGGTACTGCAAGTTATGTTAATTATGGGAGCAGTTTTAATAGTTATTATGGTTCGCAAGTTGCTACTTATTGGCCTGTTCTTTCTAATAGGGCTGAATGTTCTGATAATCAAGATATATTGATTCAGGTTTCTCCTGTTGGATGTCAGCCTGCTGTTGTAAGGAGCGATTTAATTGCAGAGCAGAATGTACCTGTTTTCTGTCAGTTGGATTTATTGCAGATTAATCCTATAATAGATATTAAACAGATTAGAAATCTGCGTTTTAATGGACGTTATCCGCCTGAGGTTGCTGGAGTTGGATTTCATCCAGCTAATGCGGCATTAAGGACAACCAATACTTTGTTAGGTAGTCCTTTGAAAAGTAATATTGGATATGTTGTTGTTGTTTTGAAGAGGAATGCTAATGAGACGAGTCTGCCTAAATTCTTTAACTTTACTTTGTCTGCAAGTGTGGATTATTATTCTGGAAATTCTGTAGGCATAGGGACTACTGAAATGCTTCTTAGAGAGAACTCGGATGAAGAGTGGAAAGTTGCTAAAAACAAACAAACATTTTTTGGGGGAAAATTTTCTGTAAGGGTTAAAGATGTAAATACTGATTCAATAAAAGTAGAACTTTATTCAGGAGATATAAAATATTCAGAAATAGGTTTAAGAAAAAATCAGCCGCAACCTGGTTCTGTTTATCTTCCTGGAAGTTATTGTCAGACTTCTCTTCAGTTTAGTTATTCTGATTTTGTTTCGCCTTCAGTAATTGCTAGAATTAAAGTAGATGATGATGTTCTTGATTTGTATGAAGGTTCTAGATTTTTGAGTGATAAGTGTGTGGTTAGGAAAGTTTCCGGAAATTCTAATAAAGGAGATGTAGATATTAGTTGTGGAAGAGAAACTTTTAAACTATTTAGTTCAGTGCAATTGCTTAAAGTTGGCGATGAAGTGTATGCTGTTGAAGACGGATTTAAAGTTAATTTTAACAATAAATATATTCTTAATGCAGTTATAGTAAACAAAAAGAGTGGCGAGACGGAGTATAATATTACTAAAATTAGTGATTCTAAATCTCAAATAGTGCCTATTTATTCTGTGAGGCCTGTTTCTCAAAATAAACTTATTGATGCTAATTATGGAGAACTTGAGAGATATATAAATAATGCGACTAAATATTACGAAGAGGTTGCTGATTCTTATGGTAATGAGAAAAACAATCTTGCAGAGTTTTATGGTGAAAAAGCGTTAAGTGCTGCTATTTATTTGTCTAAAGATAAGGAGAAGAAAAATACTGCTGCCAAACTTATAGAAAAATATCTTCAATTGTATCCTGATGGAAAGAATTCTGTTGAGTTTATCGGTATTTTGAATAGTCTTTATACTAGAGATAGTTCTGTTGCGGGACAAAAAGTTGAAACAGATGATGGTTTTCATATTATAAAACTTATAGAAGTTCTTGAATCTGAAAAGAAATCCAGTGCTAAAATTACTTGGAGCACTGCTGATAAAATAGAAGAAAAAGTTGTAGAGTTAGGAAAAACTGCAAGTTTAAGTATAGGAAATGTTACATTGCTTTCTATTAAAGATGCAGAAACTGTTAATGTTAATGTAGATTGTTCTAATTCTAGGCAAAATAATAAAGATTACAAAGGTCTTCTTAGTTTGAGAGGTTCTACAGTTACTGCGTGTGGGGGAGTTGTTAAAGTTTCTAATATAGATGTTCAAACTTTTGTCAAGTTAACTATTTCTCCAGTAACTCGGTCAAGCACTGTTGGTAATTTTACTGTTGGAATTGGAATTGAAAAGAGGGCTATTGAGCTTACGCCTTCTAAGGCTAAGAAAAGAATTGAAAATTTGAATAAGACAATAAAACAATGGCAGTCTATCTCTAATAATTTAGGGAATGTTGTTCGTGGGCTGAAGGGAGCTTG
Source organism: Candidatus Pacearchaeota archaeon (assembly GCA_018303995.1). Classification (GTDB taxonomy): domain Archaea; phylum Nanobdellota; class Nanobdellia; order Pacearchaeales; family GW2011-AR1; genus SICU01. The sequence continues at coordinate 86,351 of JAGVXB010000013.1, read as the reverse complement.
TTTTGCTACTGCAGGTGTTTTAATAGTTAAGAATTTTATTACGGGCTTAGATGGAGAAACTCGTGCTAGGCGTGATGCGATGTCAGGAGATAACGGATGGACTAAGATTTGTCAAAATGAGGTTAATGCTAAGAAGCCAGGTTCGTCAACTTTGACAGAATGTTATAATACTCATTCTCCTGATATAAAGAAAAGTGTTGAAGCTAGGGTTAAAGCTATTAAAAAAACTAATGAAGTTACTTCTAGTATAGAAAAAAGTAGTATGTATCTTAATAGAGAAGGATTTTTTGCAGGGGAATCTTTTGATGATATTGAAGCTAGAAAGGCTTTAATTGAAAGAATTAGAGGTGATTGTAAAGATGTGAAATTTAATAGTGAAAATGTTGAAAAGGATGTTGTTGGTTTGTTACCTGAAAAAGTAGATAATGAAAATGTTAAACAGTATGGTTATTCACAATTAAGAGATATTTATTATAATTGTCAGACTGTAAATAGTGCTGATAGTGAGCAGGGACTTAAAAAAGCTAAAACTGATTTGTCTGTAATTGGAAAATCTATTGAAGATAGAAAGAAATATGAAAACACACAGGGATTGTATAATGGAATAAGTGTTTATCCAATTGATGATGGTAAGCCGCATGGCAAATATTCTGGAGATACTGTAGAAAAACTTAAAGGTAAGAGCATTACCGGTTTTCCTGCTGAATTATCTGGGAATACTCCTGCACAAGTAGTTATGGGAGAAAATGGTAAGAGTTATTTAGTTACTTTTAATCCTGATAAGGATAATAAGTATATTGTCGATAAAGTTTATTCGTTAAATGACAAGGTTGTTGGTTCTAAGATTGAAAATTGGAAAAGAGATGTTGGTAAATTGCCTGCATCTTTTGATTTGATTAATTCTGCTAAATATAATAATCAGTTTGCTCCTGGTGAGTTGACTGTAAGATATTTTGATACTGAACCTTATAAGGGAACTCCTGCGGTTGTACCATTTGATTTGACACGAGGGTTTTATGCTGTGACTACCCAATCACTGCCTATTCTTGGACAGACTAAATCTTATGAGTCAAATGGAAGACCTTCTAGTTTTTATGTATGCAATGTAATGGATGATAAGTATATAGGATTTTATTCTCCAAATTATGGAGACGATGAATGTGTTCAATTTAATATTTATACTGGACAGCCGTTTACTAGTTTCCCTGGTTTATCTGAAAGTGATACTAAGAAACTTGTTTCAGATGCAATTAGAGCACTCGAGGAGGCTGCACAGCAATATGGAAAGAAATCAGTTAAGATAGGAGGGAATATGATTAATGTTGGTAATTCTGCGGCTCTTTTGCCTGGAAGTCAGTGTCAAACTTATATGAGCGCTGAAGATTGTAAGTTGTTGTTTAATGTTTGTGATCCTGTAATATGTCCTGTTTCTAGATGTAATTTAGGAGGCACTTATTACGTTTCAGATGTTATTCAGTCTGGAATTATTGGAAGCGCGTTGCTTTGTTTGCCTAATATAAAAGAGGGGATTGTAATGCCTGTTTGTTTGACTGGATTGAAAGCCGGAATCGATGGTTATCTTTCTATTCTTAAATCTCATCAGCAGTGTTTGCAGGAAGCTGTAGATACGGGGAAATATGTTGGAATTTGTGACCAGATTAATTCTGTTTATATGTGTGAGTTTTTCTGGAGACAGGCGGCTCCTATAGCTAAGGCTGCATTACCTAAATTAATTGAGTATATGTATACTGGAGGACAAGGTAATGTTAGAGGAGGGGGAGAATATATGACTGTGAAGGATTCTTGGCAGAATATGGAAGATTCAGCTAGTTACTTTACTCAGAATTATGCTGCTAATTCTTTTGAGGCTTTCAAGATAAGAAATGTTGAAGAGGCAGGAACTGAAGTTTGTAGGGCTTTTGTTTCTGTTAAAGGGCCTAAGACATTTGAGACTTTGGTTGAACCGGATTCGCCAGCACAGTTCCATGCTTGGTATAGTGCTATTGATTTTACTGATGCTACTGTACCTGCTACTTCTCAGTATAAAGTGTTCTATCATATATTTGCTGGAAATGATAGAGGCGTTTCGTATAGTGTTTATTTGAAAGACCCTCCTGCTGATGTGCAATATTCATCAAATCCTGTTGTAGTAGTTGCTAACGGTTTTGCTGCTAAAGGGCAGTATGCTACTGAGAGTAAGGACTTTACTGCTCCTAAAGGATATAAGCAGTTGTGCGTTCGAATTAACGATAAAGAAGAGTGCGGGTTTAAACAAGTTTCCTCGAGTTTTGCAGTCGATTATGTTAAAGATTCGATTCTTAGTGATGAGCTCACTCGAACAGATATAACTACCGAAAGTGAATGTGTTTCTGGGAGTGTGAGCCCTGCTGCTTTGTTGAATCCTAATTTGCAGAGTGTCGGAGAAGAGGCTTTGAATCCTGCAATTTACAATAGAGGAATAGTTAGAATTTGTGCTACTTCGAATCCTGGAAGCGCGACTGATCCAGTTAGGTTTGTTAAAGTTGGAGATTGTGGAAGTCCAAGAATGGGTTGTTGGTTGGATAAGAATAGTGTTAGTAAGACTATTGAGGCTGGAAATGTTGGATTGAAAAATCAGACTTTGAGTGAGATAAATGCAATACAGAAAAGTAATTTTGAAGAGAGTGGTGAGTTTAAGAGTAAGGGAGATATAAAAACTAAATTGGATGAAATAAAAGTTAGAATAAGACAAGTAACTGAGACAACGATTGGATTAATTTTGAAAGATTTGGATGATTTGTTTGATAATGCATTTTGGAATGAGGATAAAGCAGAAATATTATTATCGAAGGCTACCGTTTATGAAAATATGTTTAAGAATTCTATTGGTGGTGCGAAGGTTAGTGGTGCTCCGGCTGTTGCTGTTACTCCTTCTGCTGGTGCTGAAAGTGCTTCTGGCGTTTCTGGGGAGAGGGTTTTGAGCTTTGTTAAAGAACCTAAGACTGGAAGAGATTATATTTGGGTAAATGTTGGAGAGTCAGATCAGAAAAACACGGGAATTTTTATTATAGGAGAAGGGGTCTTTTTTGATAATGTTGGAAGAATTGGGCATGTTGATGATGGTAGAATTATATTTGAAGGTAAGGGTGATGTAGACTTAGTTGATGACGCTTTTGAAATTAACGGAGTTTACGAGTTATTTAAAGAGCAGACTATTACTGTTGATCAGATTCAAACAGGTAGTTATAATTTGGATGTTGGAAATACTTTAAGTGGAAGAGTTGAATTGTAGATACTGGAAATTGAGAGTATTTTAGGATAAATTACTTTTTAGGAGATTCTTCTTTTGAGGGAACTGGAATCACTACTTTTTCAGGAACTTCAATGGCGGGAATGGTTCCATTAGTTTTTTGTGCTTCTTCTAATAGTTTTGCTTTTTCTGCTTCTTCTTTAGCTTTTTTCGCATTTTCTGCGTCTCTTTCTGCTATTGCAACCATTAGTTCTTGTCGATAGGCGTCTCTTTCTTGTCTATAAACTTCAATAGGTTTTTCTGTTAAAATATAGATTTTTCCAGGATTCACAACTCTTATTTGGCCTGTGCTTGTGTTAACTAAAACTCTTGAACCTTCTACAGGTACAATTAAAGTGTCTTTTACACGATTATTTTCATCTAATATTGCTCCTACATAAAATATACTTTTATCGTCTTTAGATATTTGAACTGTTTTAATATTGTAAGGTAAGTCTTCTTGTGTAATTGTTCTAGTGCTTAATAGACTATCTAGATTTTTTGGTTTGACATTTGCTTTTACTTGATAAAGGCCAGATACTGCAAATTTCATTTCATCTTCTGGAATGCCATCTCCATTGCCATCCCATTGAATTGGAACAAATATTGTATTTCTTTCTAAGTCTATCTTTTCTTTGTTAAGGTCTTGATTTAACCATGAATTCTCTAATGGGTAGAAAACTTTATCTGCTTCGTTTTGTCTTTTAATTATAGCATTTTTTACAAGATATTCTTTTCCGGCCATTGCGACTACGTCTAGAGAATATCTTGCGTCTCTATCTGAACTTACGCTTTTCATGCTATGATCTGATAAAAATTGTGAAGAATCAAGATATTTTGCAGTGCTACAAGCTCCAGATATTCCTATTGCTGCTGCTGCAATGCCAGATTTTACTATTTGTTTTAATAGACTCATATAAATATTGAAATTTTAGGGTTTTTAAATCTTCGTATTGTCACTACTTAAAAAAGATAATTCTTATTTTTTATTGTTGTGCTTTTTGTTTCGCTGTTTTTGATTCTGCTTCTTTAAGCTTTAGCTTGTCCTCTATGCCTAAACGGTCTATGAGTTCTTTGTAACGGTTTCTGATTGTGACTTCTGTGATTCCTGCTACGTCTGCGACTTCTCTTTGAGTCTTCTTTTCGTCGTTCATTAAGGCTGAGACGTAAAGGGCTGCTGCCGCGATTCCTGCTGGACCTCTGCCTGATGTTAATTCTGAGATGTCGGCTTTCTTTAGGATCTTTATTGCTTCATTTTGAGCATGTGGGCTTAGGTGTAAGATTGAAGAGAATCTAGAGATATAATCTTTTGGAGAACTTGGTTTAACTTTAATTCCTAATTTTCTTATAATGAATCGGTAAGTTCTGCCTATTTCTTTTCTTGCTACATCTGAAGCGTTTGCTATTTCATCTAAAGTTCTAGGGATGTTGTAAGAACGGCATGCTGCGTAAATACAGGCTGCTATTACTGATTCCATGCTTCTTCCGCGAACTAGGCCTCTCTGTAAGACGAACTGATAGACTCTGGATGCTTCGTCTCTAACTACTGATGGTAATGTGAGGAATGAGGAGACTCGCCTTAATTCAGCCATTGCTAATCTTAGGTTTCTTTCAATTGATGTGGAAACTCTTTCTTGCCATTTTTTGAGTCTTAAGAATTTTCTTGTTTGGCCTGCTTCTAATTTGTAAATATCAGATATTTCTCCAATGTTTGTTGTAAGTCCTTGGTCAAATTTCTGCCTGGACATAGGAGCTCCGCCTCTGCCTTTCTTTTCAGATTTGTCAAATTGGCCTCCGACATCTTGCCCGGTGTCGACCATTTTATCTTCGATAATTAGTCCGCAGTCTCCACAAATGATCTCTCCTTTTTGGTCATCATGTGTGAGATTTATACTATTACACTCTGGGCAACGTTTAACAAAATTCATGGGGCGAAAGGTTTATAAAGTACTTTTTTACACGAGAGTATTTAAAGCTTTGGATTGATCGTTTTTAGGATTTCTTGATTTTCTGCGATATCGCATTTATGGATTATTGTAAGGTATTTCTGCAATTACTGGTTGCGGTGGTTCTAAGCACTCAATTTCTAAATCTGTGCCATCTACCGGCTTTCCACGAGTTGTCTTGGTTTCAAGGAAAAGAATAAATCTGTCCGCTAATTGTCTTGCTTCATCTCCAGTAGCTCCTCTAAAAACATCTGAATATTGAGAAGTTATTCTTTCTATATTTATTAAATCTCTTTCTGGTAATTTAATGAGTCTTCCTTCTACATTCCTTAAACCTTCACCTACATTTAAATTAAGGGTATCTAAAATTCTCCCCACATATTCATATTTTCTTGTATTCATTTTTATTCTGTTAGAATTGCATTTATTACGCCTTCTCTACTTGGGCGGTTTGTGATTCTTGCTTTGCCTTTAGATGTTTGTATTATTGCTCCTTTTATTAAGCGGTTTTGACGAGCTAAGAAAATGTTTTGAGGAGTCTGCAGAACGTTTTTTATTTCGACTTGTTCAGTCTTTTTACCTATTACGAGGTTTGCTTTGTTAGATTTTAGAAGAATTGCTTTTTTATGGTTTCCTCTTTTACGAACTATCTTGCTCTTTGTTTCTCCTAGTGATGTCTCATTTTCTTGAGATTGGTGTTCATACCATTTTCTCTTTCTATTAGAATGATATTTTCCGCCTGTTGTTTTTCTTCCGTGATTCATATATTGTTTTTCAAATGATTGTTTTTAAACCTTGCGAATTGATATTCGCAGAATTAAAATTATTTTTTTGTAATAATTTTAATGGTTTCTAAAAACTATAAATTAATGATTTGATATAAATATGAAGAGTTATAATAAAAATAAGCGGTTGTTGTTATGGTTTTTATGTTGGATATTTATTGTAAGTTACTAAATAGATTTGACATGTCGACGTGTTTCTTGTAACTCTGGAGAGCACGTCGAGCATCCAAAAAACAAAGAATATGTTTTTTGATTTGCATAATCTTTAAATACTCTCTTTGTACAAATGAAATTATGGCAAACGTCATTGAGAGACCGCTGGATCTTTTGAACAACTCAAAAGGTAAAGAGGTTATCGTGCAGTTAAAGAACGACAGACAGTTCTCTGGAGTGTTAAAGGCTTTTGATATACATATCAATATAGTCCTTGACAACGCCAAGGAAATGTTAAATGGCGAACTAAAGAGAAATTACGGCCCTACTTTCTTGCGCGGGGACACAATTATCTTTATTTCTCCTGCTTGATTCTTTTATTGTGTTAATTAGCTAGAAATTGTTTTTGTTTTTTTACTTGGGAGTTTGTTAAATAATTTTAGTTAACAATAAATAGCCTTAATCTTATCTTAATTTATGGTTAAAAACTATCAAAAAGAAACAGAAGCAGAAACTTTGAAAGGAACTATTACTTGCGGATCAAAAGTAGGTTATTCTGGAAAAGAAAAGTTTAGTTTAGGGCAAATTACAAACATTGTTGAAAAAACACATAATGAAATAGCCTCTAAAGATATGAAATCTATATCTTGCATAATCTCTAATGGTAAACTTGTAATGAATACTTCTAAAGGGATATACAAAGAAGAAGTTTATTTATTGGATTTTTTATGGAGTCCACTTTCTATTCCTATAGATAAAAAAACATTTTATCAAACTTTAGTTGAATATTTGGACCTAATTGGAACCGCTATGAGACAAGAAAGAATGTATTTAGATTTTGAAAATAAAACTTATGTTTTTAAGAGAATTAATCCTTAAACTTTCAAGATTGCTAAATCGTCTGGGATACTTGTATTTTTGAACACTTTTTTGGCTTCTTTTAATAGGACATGTGAAAGATGTGCATGTTTTTCCGAGAGGTGGACTAATGCTAACTGTTTTACTTTTGCTTTCTTTGCAATTGTTGCTGCTTCTGTTGTTGTGAGGTGTTTGTATTCTTTGGCGTGTTCGGTTTCTTCTGCTGAATATGTTGACTCGCAAATTAGGAGATCAGAGTCTTTTGCTAATTCTATTGCATTGTCGTTGAATGCAGTGTCTAAGACTATAGTTACCTTTTTTCCTTTTTGAGTGTAGGTTACGCTTTTAGCTTTTATTTTTTTATTGTTGAAAACGATATCTTTGCCTTGTTGAAGCTGTCCGATTAATGGAGAGTTTGGAAGTTTTAGTTTTTTTAGTTTAGCTTTGTCTATTCGTGTTTGGTCTTTTATTATTAGGCTATATGCTAATGTTGGAACACCATGGTCCATTTGAGCTGCTTCTATTTTGATTTGTTTGTCTTCATATACTGTGCTGGAGGATATTTCGTGAATTTCTATTTTTATTTTGTATCTGGAATAAATTCTTTGGAATAGTTCTATTTTTTCATTTGTGTGTCTTGGGCCGTAAATATGAAGAACTTGTGCATAATTGTTCATTCCCATCGTTTTTAGAAGGCCTGCTAAACCTAGAGTATGGTCTTCGTGCCAATGAGTTATTAATATTTTTGTTAATTTTGTAGGGTTTTCGTTTGCATGTTTAAATTGTCTTTGAATGCCTTCTCCACAGTCTATTAATATTTTTTCTCTTTCTGTTTTTATTAGAAAGCCACTGTGATTCTTTTTTATGCTTGGAATTGCGCTTCCTGTTCCTAGGCAGACGATTTCAAAGTTCATTTATATGTGATGTTTTGATTGTTTAAATAGATTGTCTATACTCGCGAAGTGTTTAAATACTAAGTAAAGGTTATTATTGTTAACTTATAATTACTTAAGATAAGTGCTTATAATAGTTACTAAGTAAAATGACTTCAGATAAAAGTAAGATTAAGAGAGAGGTTAAGACGTTTTTGCTGGAAGTTCCTACAGATATTTGGGAAAAATGGAAAGATAAGATTCCTCGTTCTATTTCAATAAATAAGGCACTAATAGATTTGCTTAAAGTGGAGAGTGAAAAATGATTAAAAAGTTCTTTTTGTTTTTACTGTTGTTAATGTCTTTTTTTAGTATAGCTTCCGCTTTTTTAATTTCAGATCAGGGAACTAGTGTAAGAAATCTTTCTGGTTCTTTGCTCGATAGTGGAAATCTAACTATTGCTGTGTATGATGATATTACTGCGGGAAATCTTATTTTTAGTTCTACTACTTCTGGTGCTATTGTTAATGGTTCATGGAATTTAATGATAAATCCTGCGATTGAATACGGTGTGAGATATTGGAAAGATTATGAAATTAATGGGGAAGATGTAGATTTTGATGGAAATGAAAGGATTGAGTTTCAGTCATCTGTCGGTTATATTAACAATATTTCTTTTGTTAATTTATCATTGATAAATTCGTGTCCTTCTGGGAGTTCAATAAGGTTGATTTATTCTAATGGAAGTGTTGAATGTGAAACTGATGACTTGGGCAATGGGACGAGTTCTGATTTAACAAATTATGCTTTGAAAAATCAGTCTGAAACATTTTCTGGAAATATAACTACTGTTCATACTGGACTTTTCGGATTTCTTGGTTCGTTGGCTAATAGAATTACTAAGTTGTTTGCTGTTGATTTGGATGTTTCTAATAATGTTGATGTTACTGGAAATGTGAGTGCATCTTACTTTGAAGGAGATGGGAGCTTGCTTACTAATTTACCTGCTGGAAGTGAGAGCGACCCTATTTTTGTTTCTGAAAATTCCACTTTATGGGGTGCTATAAACTCTAAACTTTCTCAAGTGGATCAGAGATATAATGATACTGCTCTAATTGTTAGTGTGAATAGGACTACTAATATTATGTCTCTTGGTTTTTATAATAGAACTGAAATTGATAGTTTAATCTCAGGAGTCAGTGCGGGAAATTCGAGTTTTAATCAGTCACTAACTGATATTTTGTATTATTCAATATTAAACCCTGCAGGTTTTGTAAACTCTAGTGGTTTAAGTGTTTATAATGAAACTAGCTTGATATTAACAACAAACTCTTCATTATGGGACTATATAATTTCTAATCAGGCAATTTGGAGTTCAACTTACAATGTAACTTATGCTGGGTTGATTAATAATGCAAGTTATCTTTCAACTTACAATGGGACGTATGCAAATATTATTAATCAACAGTGTCCTGTTGGATTGGTAGTTAATGGGACTTTAGGTAATGGGACATTTACTTGTATCACACCTCCTGCAGGTTCAGAGTCTGACCCATTATGGGTTTCTAATTTAACATCCGGAGTTTCAAGTGATTTAAATCCATTAACAAATGTTATTCAGAGTCTTGGTAACTCGGCAAAAAGATGGCTTAAAGGTTGGTTTAAGGATTTGGATGTTTCAAATAATATATCTGTTGGTGGAAATGTTTCTGCACAGTTTTATTTTGGAAGTTTGAATAGTTCTACTTTTCCAACTTCTTCTTGTTCTGGAACAGATAAGGTAGTAAGTGTTTTGGCTAATGGGACAGTTAATTGTGGTTCTGATTTAACCGGCGCTGGGAGTGGGGTGAGCTTTACAACTTTTAACATGACTACTTCAGATGTGTCTACAACAGATAATGTAAATTATGTTGATGTTTTGACTTTGCCATTAGTTTCTGGACGAGATATAATGATTGAATGCATATTGCTCCAGGATTCTGCTGCAACAGGTACTGGGGTTCACTATGATTCTGTTTTGACTGGAACTTCGTCTCAAAGGCAAGTTATGGAGTATTATTCTTCTGTAACTGCGCAAGCGATATGTCAAGGAACTACCGCGACTTTGACTTGCTTGCCCACATCAAGTTCTGGAACAACAGTTACTCCAAATAGACTGTATGTTTATGCTATTACATCAAGCACAGGAACTTTCACATTAAATGTAAAAAGCGAGACAAGCAACGCCGTAAGCGTCAAAGCTGGAAGCTGGTGTAGAAGTATTGAAACATAATTAAGGAGATATTAACATGAAAAAAAATATTTTAATTGCAAGTCTACTTTTCATGATTTTATTTATTCAAACTTCTTCATCTTTAAACGCAACTTCTTCTAGTTATTCTTTTTCTATGTTTGGAAATGGAATGGTTACGGGAAAAGGATATTCTAATAGTTATAATTCTACTTTTCTTTCTGAAACTGCTGGGACGACGAGAAGTGCTGAAAGTTCTAGTTTTAGGGCTAATATCGGTTTTTTTGAAGAAAGTGCTTATTTGAGAACGGTGAGCATAAGTTCTTATTCTATATCTCCTAAATCTGCCGTTGTTGGTTCTACGATTGGGCTTTTTGTTACTGCATTGAATGCGCAATCTGTTTGGGCTCAAGTAACGTCGCCTAATTCTCAAGTACAGATATTGAATTTGGTTAACGGGCAGACATTGAATTATTTGCCTGTGCCTTCGGTTGTTGGTAGATATGATGTTGTGTTTTATGCTAATGATTCTACTGGCGCCGTTACAAGCGTAGTTGACTTTTTTGACTTGACTTCTCATGGTTCTAGTTCTTCTGGGATCTCTTCTGGTTCTGGTGGAGGCTCCGGAGGTGGGACGACTAGAGTAATAGAAAGATGTAATTATAACTGGGATTGTACTCCTTGGAATGTTTGTTCAGATAATATTCAGAGTAGAACTTGTAAAAATATAGGTACTTGTGTTGGAAATGAGAGCAAACCTATAGAACAGATGCAATGTTCAGAATCTTTATTTGATATTGCTTTGATATTAGATAAAGTTAAGTTTACTGCTGGAAATATTAACTTTAATATTAATTTGGACGAGAAAATTGGATTAGAAAAAATAGATGTTCATGTAAAATATTCTATTATTAATTCTACAGGTTATGAGGTGTTTAGTCAGATAGAGACAAAGGCGGTCGAGAAATCTTTGTCGTATGATAAAACTCTTGATGGGTTTAATTTGGTAGATGGAGATTATATTTTAAGAGTTGACGTTTTATATGGTAATTTACAGAGGGCTTTTGCAGAGCAGAAATTTAGCATTTTAAACGGAGAACTAAATGCAAATAGTAATGGAATTACGGGTTTTGCTGGATCTACATACGGAGAGTTTAGAGGGCTTAATATTTATTTTATTATATTGGCTTTTGTTATTGTAGGGGTCTTATTAGTGGCTTATAGATATTTTGCTCGCAAGCCTTTTAATGATGAGGAGAATGGTCTATTAAGTAAAGTTAATGGTCTCGAAGTTTACACAGATACTGGAATTAAAGTTGGCAGAGTTTACGGAGTGGTTATTAGAAGTAATAGGATTTATGGTTTAGTTGTCGATCTGGACAAGGATGTTCCGGTTAAATACAGCAGGGCTTTGATAAGATATGAATTCGTGCGAAATGTGAGGGATGTAGTGGTTGTTGATTCTAGAATATTTAGTCATAATCCACAAGGGGTGTCTGCATAGGTTTAAAAGTAAATTTTTATTGAAAATTATATGCGCCCGTAGCTCAGCCTGGATAGAGCGCTTGCCTTCTACACTTAGAAGCGGAGTTAGCAAGGGGTCGTAGGTTCAAATCCTATCGGGCGCGTCCGCATGGATGGAGTGAACTGAAGTTCACAGTATCCTCCATACTTGCTTATGCACGGATGGCGAAGTGGTTAACGCGCTCGGCTGCAGCCCGAGTATTCCGTAGGTTCGAATCCTGCTCCGTGCTTTAGTTTAGCAGAATTAATTTGCCTTTTTCCATATTGGTATGTGGTGGGCAGAAACCTAACTTTTTCCAAACTTTATATCTAATAAGATGGCGATTGTTCGCAAAACCTATTTGATTCATCCATTTTTCTAAATTTTTATTACCTGTAATTGTAATTCTATGATTTTGATAAATCTTTTTTGTTTTTTTATTGTAACTAGTGCCGTGATTTAATGTTGAATGAATTCTTATTCTATCTAACAATAGCTTTAAGTTTTCTACCAACAACCTGTCTCCAAATTGACCTTCTATTAAAGGATAATAACTTTTTCTTTTATCTCTATTTTTGAAACGAATTGTGAAGTCTGTATCTGCAACTCCTCTTAAAAACTTACAAATATATTCTTCAGATTCGTCTATGCCTTTAGGAATTTGAATATCTTTCTTTTTTCCATTTGGTAAACTGAGTATTTGTGTGTAAAATTGACACATTGCTTTAGACTCTATTTTGGTTGCAATAGACTTTTTTCCATCTGGAGAAAATTTATATTTTGTAATTGGTTTTATGTTAAAAACCTTTTTGAATAATTCTGCTATATGATTATTATGGTACTCAAAATCTTCATTAGCATCGCCTGCGATCATGATTTCATATCTATTATTTTTCATGTAAATGTTACCATCTCCAAGCATTATTCCAGATAGTTCAGCTAATTCTGGGGTTAAATTAAGAGGTAAAACTATTTCTCTTCTTTTGTCATATCTACTAAATTCTATTTTTGAGATGTCAAATTTCATTTTTGTTTAGGTCTTTTTTCATATATTTTTCTACTCTTTTAGAAATGTTAATTCCTTCTTTTTCACAAAACTCCTTATATTCTCTTAATATTTTTTCGTCAATTGTCAGAGTTAATTTCTTTCTTACCATACGTGTATATACGTACATCTTATATTTATACTTTTCCTTTTTTAGTTCATCGAAAGATTTAAAGTAGGTATTTTGTAGTGTTTAATATGGTTGTGAAGAAAATTGATGCTGATAATAGTGCTAAAGTTAAATTAGACGAATCTGCGTTTATTAGTTTTGTTCAAGAAAGTGGTTTGATTTGGGGGCCTGAACCTGAAATATATGGGGGGCTTGCTGGTTTTTACACTTATGGACCTCTTGGAAAATTGTTAAAAAATAAAGTTGAGAATTCTGTTAGACATGTTTTCAATTTCAATGGATTTAGGGAATTAGAAGGTCCTACTATTATGCCTGATAGGGTTTGGAAGGCTTCTGGACATTTGGGAACATTTTCTGATAGGATTATAAATTGTTCGAAGTGCAATGCTGTTTTTCGCGCTGATAAGCTAGTTGAAGAGAAATTTGATGTTAGTGCGGATGGTTTTTCAGATTCTAAGTTGCTTGATTTTATTAAAGAGAAAAAGATTAATTGTCCTTCTTGTTCAGGGCGTTTTAATGATAAGTTGGAGAGGCAGAGTTTGATGATGAAGACAAAAGTTGCTGGACAGGATGCTTCATTGCGTCCTGAGACTGCTACAGTGACTTATTTGCCTTTTGTTAGAATGTATCAATATTTCAGAAAGAAGTTGCCGTTTGGAGTTTTTCAGATAGGCAAGGCATATAGAAATGAAATATCTCCTAGGCAGAGTGTTTTACGAGGTCGTGAGTTTACTCAAGCAGAAGGGCAGTTGTTTATTGATCCTAAAGAAAAAGATAATTGGGATAGATTTGAAATTGTGAAAAATGAACATTTGCCTTTATGGGATTATACTCTTCAAGATGCTGAAAAGATTCCTGTTTTAATGTCTCTTGAAAATGCTTTGAAAAAGAAATTAGTTTCAACTAAAGCATATGCTTGGTGTTTGTGGTTGGCTTATATGCAGTTTAGAAGATTTGGAATTCCTGCTGAGAGATTGAGAATTAGACAGCATCATCCTAATGAACGTGCTTTTTATGCTGCAGATGCTTGGGATATTGAAGTTAAGACAAATAATTATGGGTGGGTTGAAGTTTGTGGAGTTCATGATAGGACTGATTATGATTTGAAACAACATTCTAAGGAATCTGGCGTTGCTCTCGAGGCTATTCGTGAAGATGGAACTCGTTTTGTGCCACATATTTTAGAAATTGCTTTTGGGACTGATAGGCCTACTTATGCTCTTATTGATTTATTTTATGAAAAAAAATCTGAGGACGATGGAAAGACTGTTTTTAAAATACCTTACAGTATGGCTCCTATTTCAATTAGTGTTTTTCCTTTGATGAAAAAAGATGAATTGGTTGAGATTGCCGAGGGGATTTATAATAATTTGAGTAAGGATTTTATTGTTGATTATGATGCTTCTGGGAGTATAGGTAAAAGATATCTGAGAAGTATGATTTCTGGGACGCCTTTTGCTGTGACTGTTGATTATGATTCTATTAAAGATAAGGCAGTTACTGTCCGTGATCGCGATAGTGGGAAGCAAGAGAGAGTGAAGATTAGCGAGTTAGTAAGTTATATTAAAGAAAAATTACAATGACTTATGATAAACCTGATGCTGTTAAATTGGAAGATGTTGTAAACTGTTCTGAAGAGGATTTAGTTGCTTTTAGAAAAATTGTTTTTGATGCGATGTTTTCTGTGAGTAGGGCTAATAGGATGAACTATGTTCTTGAGTTGAATGAGCAATTAGATAGGCATTTAAGGAGAGGTTATTATTGTAATGGAAATATCTTTTTAGATGTCAATGTTAATGGAGGTGTTAGAACTGTCGATGTTGGACCGGTTCCTAGAGAGTATATGGATGTTGGGCAATGGAGTTTTGAGTTGTGATTAATTAGGTTTATAAATAACCCTCTGCAATATATATTATGGGGATGATGGATATAGCTTTTTGGCCGTTTGCTGCAGCGTTTGCAGGGACGATGATGCTGGTTGCCATCGTTATTATAATTCTATGGGTTTGGATGCTTGTTGATTGTGCTAAGCGCAAGTTTAAGAATGATGCTGAAAAGATTATTTGGATTGTAGTTATTGTTCTTGCTGGATGGATTGGTGCTTTTGTTTATTTTATAGTTATTCGTTCGTTGAATCCTAAGGGTTTAATGAAACGTTCTTGATATGGGAAAGACACTTGGATTTATATCTTTGAAGGGCGGAGTAGGAAAGACCACTATTTCTGCTGCTGTTGCAACTCATCTTGCTAATTCTTATCATAAGAAAGTTCTTTTGATTGATGCTAATTTATCTGCTCCTAATTTAGGGCTTCATATGGATATTGTTTCGCCACAAAAGACTATTCATGATGTTTTGAACGGCGATTCCGTATCCTCGGCTATTCATTTGCAGTATGGGGTAGATGTAATTCCCGGAAATTTTTTAAATAATAAAGAAGTTAATCCAATGCTTTTGAAAGATAAGATTGCACATTTGAAAAAAGATTATGATTTTGTTGTTTTAGATTCTTCACCTTCATTGAATGAAGAGATGCTTGCTACAATTATTGCTTCAGATCATTTGTTTGCGGTGTCTACTCCTGATTATCCTACTTTAAGCTGTACTATTCGCGCTTCTCAGCTTGCTAAACAACGTCATAGGCCTATTGAAGGGATTATTATTAACCAGTCTCGGGGACATTATGATGTTAATCTTGAGGAGATACAGGAATCTACTGGAATTCCAATTGTTGCTAAAATAAAATATGATGATATTCAACATATGGCTTTATCTGAAAGAGTGCCTGCTACTCTTTTTGCAGGTAGGACTCCTTTGACTAGCGAGGTTGATAGATTTTGTCGTGCTGTTCTTGGGCTTCCTGAAAGAAAGTCTTGGTTTAGTTCTTTGTTTAATGGGAAGAATGAAAAACTTGAAAAAGTAAATCGAGCTGTGATGGCTAAGAGTTTTTATAAAGGCGTTTTTAAATAATAAGATGGTTAAGCAAGATAAGAATTGCGTGTTTTGCAAGATTATTAGTGGAGAGATTAAACAAGAAAAGATAATGGAAAGTGATTCATTTATTGCTGTTTTAGATATTAAACCAACTGCTAAAGGGCATGCTCTCGTGATCCCTAAACAACACTATGTTACTTTGTTAGATATTCCGAATAGACTTGGAAATGAAATGATTGAGTTTACAAAGAAAGTTGCTTCTGATTTACTGGATAAAAAACTTGGAGACGGATTTAATTTAGTGATGAATAATTTGGCTGTTGCTGGACAAGTTGTTATGCATGCTCATATTCATGTTATTCCTCGCAAGGATGGGGATGGGTTGAGATTTTTGACTCGAGTTTAGTTTCTAGTTTTTTAGACCTATCATTTTGAATGTTCTTAATATTGCTATTATTCCTAACATTGTAAGCGCAAACCATAATATTGCTTGGCCGAATATTGTGTTTATTAGTTTTTGAGAAAAGAAGATTAAGAGAAGTGCTATGAATATGTCTAGATAAAGAATTGTTCTTTCTATTCTTTTGTATTTTTTTAATTCTTGTTCCAGTTCATTTGTGAACCTTCTTTTAGGAGGATTTTGAATTATATAAACGTTTTAATTTGTATTTTGTTGGAAAGGTGCCTTAGATTTTGACTTGGGCATAGTTTTTTATATTTCTTATTAATTCTAAATGCATGCCTGAATATCAACAAGGAAGTTATGAAGAAGGATTAGATAGGAAAGAATTGGACATTTACAGACAAAGGATTGTTGAACTAATTGCAGATAGTGCAAAGATAAATCCTAGATTGACTAATAAAAGAAGAGATTTATTAGATGAGGAAGAAAGATCTGAATTGGCTAAGTTGCTTTTAACAGGACTTCAAGTAGGTTCTTATTCTTACGATTATTTATTTTAATGGCTATGGGATGTGGTACTTTTTTGACAATTTCTGAGGACTACTAGAAAATTAAAACCAAAGTATTTATTTTACAAATCTATCTTTTATTGTGGATTATATCTCTTCTTTAACAAGTGAACAGAAATTTGCTTTACTTTATGGTGTTTTGTTAGGGGATGGGTGTCTTTCTCGCTACACTACTTCAAAAGGAAGAGAGCGTTCGATGATTGTAGTTACTGGAAGTTATTATGATGATGCTGAATTCTTTGATGAGGTTTTAGTTCCTTTATTTTGTTCTTTTACTGGCACAAGTCCTACAGTTAAACTAAGACAAAAATATGGTGCTCGAGATATATTTGTTAGCAATAAGGAATTGTTTGCGAAAATCGAATCTCTTGGATTTAATTCTGGAAAAAAGAAAGATATTTTGATTCCTTCTATTTTTGATGGAGATTTAATGAGATTTGTTTTAGCTGGTTTGTTTGCAACAGATGGTTGTCTCACTATTGTAAATAATAATGGGACTAAGTATCCTCGAATGTTCTTCACGGCTTGTTTGCCTACTGCTTTTAGTAAGGTATCTGAATATCTGAATAATAAGGGCATATCTGCAAATTGCTATACTCAAAAAAGAGTTAAAGTTCATGAAAAATCTTTTAGAAAAACAAAAGATTCTTACGTCATATCTTCAAATGGTTCTAAAAACACTGAAGAGTTTAGAAATCTTATAGGGTTCATTAATCCGAAACATGAATCCAGATATCAAAGTTATTTAAGGAGTAAAATGGCGCTAGGGAGAATTGAACTCCCGACCTCGTGCTTATGAGACACGCGCTACTACCACTGAGCTACAGCGCCGAAAGTAGATGTTTGGGAGCTTTTTTAAAGATATCTTGCTATTGGTTTATATGGTTGTGATTGATGAGATTTTGTTAAAACTTGGAGAGGTTGGTTTGTGGGTGCAGGCTGTTGGGCTTTTAGTTATAATTTGGATTATTGTTCAAGGAATTACGATGTATTTTAATCGCAAAAGAAGACTGTTGCTTATGGAGATTAATAATAGATTAAAGAATGTCGAGAAGAAATTGTCTAAGTTTTGATTAGGAATAAGCTGTTTCTGCTGGAACTTGAGTTTTTCCCGATAATATTAAGTCTTCTGCAGCTTTTACTTTTATTTGTGCTCGTCTTAAACGGGCGAGGTAACCTGCAACTTTATTTCTTATTTTCTTGCTTGGCATTGTATTGCTACCGAGCATTGTTTTGTTTCCTGTGAAATGTTCTCCAAAATTGAGACCCTTGGTAAGCAAGTCTTTACTTGCTCTCTTTACCATTAGTTGTTTTATTCTACCCATTGGAATGCTTTCGTTTAGAGGGTTTAAAAGGCTTTTGGAGTTAGAAATTAACTTTTTGATGTTTTATCAAATTAGACCATTCTTTATAATAGTCTTGGGCTTTCTTATCTATTTCTCCCGGGGATAGGATTAATGCGGGCATTTTTTCTGCTTGTGCTTTTTGTAATGTGTTTACTATGTCTTCTAGAACGATTTTCTTTTTGTCTTTTGCAACTAAATAGAATTCTTGTATACCTAAAGGTGTTTGCATTTTGACTTTTCCAGTGAATTCTTTTTTCTTCGCTAATATTTCTTTAGTTATTTCATATTCTTTTTTTGTTAGCAATTTTTTTATATTATCTAGAAATTCTGAGTTTATTTCTTTTATTTTGAGGGTTTTTTCTTTTTTTGTGATTTCGGGTGTTTTGATAACTTGCTCTTCGGTTTTTTTATCTTGAATCGTTTCTTTTTGAATTTCTTTAATTATTTCTTGTTTTGTTTTATCTTCTTCTATTATTTCTTTTATTTCTGCTTTTTCTTGCTTTTTAATTGGTGGGTTTATTATCTGTTCTATGAAATCTTTTGCTTCTTCATTTGGGAGTGTGTGTATTTTCCAGAATAGCTTTTCTTGACCTTTGTCTATAATTTGTATGGGTGTTGCAAAATCTTTGATATGCCTTAATGCGACTCGGATTGCTGGTTCTACTTGAGCATCTTCTAATATATTGTTTTGTTTTAGTAAATTGAATGCTTCTTTTTCTTTGTTATTTAGATGGTTTATATATTTTTGAAGTTGTTCTTCTTGGCCTATGATATAATATAATGGAGAGCTTCCTACTCGCATATTGCTTATTTTTAGTCTTTGTTCGCTGACTAGTTCGGACATGAATGCTGCTGTGAATATGTTGTTGTTTCCTATTGCGCTGGCAACTCTTACAGGAAGTTCAGGACCGTTCTTTTTTATGACTTCGATGATGCGTTCTTTTGTTTGAAGCAGTTTTTGCATGTCTGGCATGTTAAGTAATAGGGGTGGTTGTTATAAAGATTACTATTAAAATGAGTATGTTTTTATATGCATTCTTGTTTTATGATTTATGAAGAATTTTGAGAGGACTATTTTGTATACTGTTTTGATTTCATTGATTACTATAGGCTTTGTAACTGTGGTTCAACTGAAAGGTCAGCAAGACATTAGTTCAAATGCAAGTTATTTGGATCCTATAACCATAGATGTTTTAGCTTTTTTAGCGTCTTTTTTCTTGATTTTTGAAGGAGCTTATAGAATTTGGGAGCATAAGAACGATAGGTATAGAAAACAGTTTACTCGTTCTTTGAGAATTGCTTTTGGAGTAGCAATACTTACTACTCATATAATACAGACAATGTTTAAAGTCAATGGTTTTTCTTTTCCTATTTAAAGGCTTTTCGAGATTGAAGCTATGAAGATTCTTTCCATATTTTATCAAAGATTTTACATTGTAATTTTGCTATATCTTCTTGATTAATATATATGCCAATTTGTTCTTTTTTATTTGCTTTGATTATTATTAGAGCTCTTTCTTGTATGTATATTGCTGTGTTCATTCCCTTTACAATAGAATCATTAAATCTAATTTCTCTTAGTTCCTCTTTGTCTTTTTTCTTAAGCTCTTTAGTAATAGTGCTTTCTTCCGTAATAACTTTGAGATATACGTTATTTTCTTTTCTTTTGTGTCTGAACTGTAGACTGAAAAAAGGAAGTAGTTCAATAATATTAGAGGGCACATAACTACAGATTATTTGGTTTTTTTGTTGAATAAGCAGTGAAAATACATTTTTTAATCCTTCAATGCTTTCATATATCTCTATTTTGGGATGTGTAAGAGCACTCTGTTGTAAAGAATCTAATTCGTTTAATATTTCATTAATGGTCTGTTTTTTCTCATCTTTTTCCTCCTCGATTATTTCCAAGATTCTTTTAGGCTGTATTGCACTGTAATGCTTGACTCCAGATTTTATGACCTCGCTGATAAACCCTTTTTCTTGTAGAGAATTAAGAACATAATAACATGCTTCTCTTTTAATTCTAGACTTTTGAGCTATTTCACTGGCTTTTGCCAATCCTAATTTTAAACTTGCTAAATATACTGAAGCTTCTTGCTTTCCTAATCCTATTCTTTGTAGTTGTAACTCTAAGTCCATTTCTTTTTCTATTTTTCTGATTATTTAAAGGTTCGCTTTTGTTGTAAATTATTTTACACCATAATCTTAAATATGGATATTCAAGATAACTTTTTAGTGATTAAAATGGAAACTGAAAATGGTATGGGAACAGAAGTTGAGGTAGCTGTAGCTATCTTAAATTTAATTAGTGACGAAGTAAGTATTGATCCTGAAAATAAAAGATTGGAAGTGCTAGTTTCATCTTCTATTGAGGCACAATCACAACTAGAGGTTAAAAAAAACTTAGATAAAATGGCTATGATTTTTGATTGTAATTATCATTCACGTTCGGGTCATTCTTCTAGTGGAGGGTATGAAGATGGATTCTATTATTATGGGTATGAATACCATATACATGAATTTAAACCTAAAAGAATTACGAGTTATGCAATTTATGTTAGAGAGTGTTGTTCGACTTCTTTGCTATAATAATTGAAGAAAATGAAATATCAAGATTTAAGGAACTTGGTTGAAAATTGGCCAAAACATGAAGGTTGTGTTAAAATAGAAAGAGCTCCCCTTATCACCCCAGGTTTTCCTGGAACATTCAATCTCAGTTTTACGGAAGATCCTTGGTTGAAAGAATATGGGAGGTATGTTGACTTTGACCACAATTATATTTTTTCTACTGTTCAAAGTTGTGTAAGACCTGAAGACTTACCGCGTTTAGGAACACAGGATTCATGGAAGTATCTCGGCGTTTTTGAAATCGCAGACTTGACTGGTATTTTGAGTCTAGTGAAAAGACCAGATTATAAAAAACTACAGGAGGGGCAAATTGACAATCTGATTAGATTTTTGGAAGCAGTTGGAATTCCCAAAGAAAGCGTCTATCCCAGCTATGCAAAAGGCGGATGCATTAAAGAGATTACGCAAGGAAAATATCCTTTTGATTTTTTAATTCCAGAGGATTCTCTATCTAAAAATGCCTTTTTGAATGCAGGCATTCCTGAAAGAAACATTTTACCTGATCTTTCACGCGATACATTTCTCTGTCCGTTCTTGCGCACCAGTATGCCATACAGTATGCCATACAGTATGCCATGGGGATATCGTAATGAGATTAATATTGGAACTGATTCAGGAAAACGGTTAGATGTTGGAACAATAGAATATATTCTTTGGAAACCTCGATTTTCAGGTCTATATAATCCTAAAAATATTCTAGATATTGAAGAGGCTAATTTTGGAGTATCTCTTGTAGCTGTCGGACTTGAAAGATTATGCATGGTTGTTAATGATTTAAGAAGAGTTCAAGATGTTGATTATATTAAGCCATTTTATGAAGTTTTAGGGAACGAAGAATTTTTAGGTGGTGAAAGCTTAAGAGCAATACATAGAATTTATTCAGATATAACTTCTTATAATTGCCTACCTGGAAGGCATCAGAAAGAAAAAATTAGAAATTTTATTCAAGATATTCCAAGATCAATAAGTAGAGAACAAATAAAAGACTTGTTAATTATTCATACCAAAACACAACCTTGGCACCAAAATCTAGAAAGAGGAATAGATTCTACTCTTGAGAGAATATCACAATATAGGGTTGCTTGTAAAAAATAATTTAAGGTTTTAAATAGTTTTAGGGTTTAAACATTATTTGTTTCTAAGGTCAATTATTGAAAGGATAGGTATTTTATATTTGATATCTAATTTATCTATGCCCTTTCTTAATATTGATAAAGCTGCTTGGATTTTAACTCCTTTGCTTTTTAATGTGTCAATTATTAACTTTAGCGTAGACCCTGTTCCGATTACATCTTCTACAATAATCACAGAATCTCCTTCACGGAAATTGTCGAAATATAATTTTCTTATACAGTATCCAGTTCTTTGTCTGCGGATGTTTTTATTTAAAGTCAATTTATTATTAGTGCTTCTTATTATATTAATTGGTTTTCCTATTTCAGATGCAATTAACAATCCCCATAAATGACCTCCAGGCTCTGTTGAAACAATGTAATCTGGGTTAAATTTGTTACAAATAGATAATAGTCCTTCCTTTATTTCTTTTATAATCTCATAAGTTAGGAAAGTTCCTTCTTCACCAAATGAATATTTATTGAATTTGTAATTATTGCAATTGATTTGTTGCGCTTCTTTTATAGCTTTTATTAAATTTGGGAAGCTCATTTTGTTATTATTAGTCCCATGTCATGAGTTAGGTAATCTAATTTTCTTTTTGCAAAATATTTGCTTACTTGTTCTATTGTAGACTCAGGTAATGTTGGTTGTTCTAAAAAGAATTTTATCATGTTTCTACCTTCTGAATTTTTAGGGTCATTACAAGAAGCAGTTTTTGTTTTTGTAGGATAGACTCTTTTTGCGTATCTAATTTCAAGTTTGTCTAATGCTTTAGTTACGTCTTCGTGGGTGCTGATGATATGTGGTCCTTTTCTTACATGGGGCTTAAATCTTTTATGAACTTCATTAATTCCCCTTTCTCCATGATGTACAATGATTGCATTTTTTGAAAGGGCCAATATTTGTTTTAATGATTCTGTCATATTTTGTACATAGTATAATGAATGTACTACAAATGCTATATCAAAAGAATCTTTTGATGTAAATTCTTCTAGTGTAGAACAATATGCTCTTACGTTAGGTCTTCCCCTCATATTTACTTTAAACATACTTATCTGATTTGGAGATGGGTCAATTCCAGTATATTGATAGCTTATTCCCCTTCTTTTTAAGATATTAAGTAATTTTATTGCTGCTGAACCTCTTCCGCATCCCATATCTATTATTCTTAAAGGAGAACTATCTGTTTTTTTATACCATTCACGAAATCTGTCATCGAGGGCTTTCTCTAGGACTTGCCGTTCATTGGCGTTTCTGAGCCAGAAGCTGTAAATATCTTCTTCTCTTTCCTTTCTTTCATATACTGATTTTTTTTCCATTTGTTTGTGTGTAGCTTTGTAACTACTTTATAGTTGTTTTATCTTTCGAATATACTTAAATATTAGTTCCCCCCTTAGGGTACCTATGAATACTTTGTTTTTGAATGAAATCGGCTTGTCCGAATCTGAAAAAAATGTTTATCTTGCACTACTCGATTTGGGAGATTCTACTAGGGGCGATATAGTAAATAAGTCTAAAGTTGCAGGTTCTAAAGTGTATGAATTACTTCAAAAATTACAAAATAAAGGGCTTGTTTCTATTTATCTTAAAGATGGGATTAAACATTTTAAGCCCACTAATCCATCACAAATTTTGAATTATATTGAAGAGAAGAAGAGCAAAATTTTAGGTATGGAAAATGATGCTAATTCTATTTTGCCTCAATTGATGTTGAGATTTAATTCATCAAAGAAAGAACAAGAAGTGGAATTATTAAGTGGCTTAAGAGGGTTAGAAGTTATATTTAGAGAACAGGTCGAGATGATGAAAAAAGGAGATACTTGCTATGTTATTGGCGGTACTAGGGGTTCTGATGAGGAGATAGTACAAGGTTTTTTTGAGAAGATTCATGTTATGAGGCAAGAGAAGGGAATTAAAACGAAGATGTTATTTAACGAGGTGCAACGAAAATCAACTAAAGAATTATACTCTCAAAAGAAATATTCTGGAACAGAAACTAGGTATCTCGAGCATACTTCCCCTGTAGCAATTAATGTTTACAAAGATAGAACTGTAATTATTATTTTTGGAAATGAGATAACTTCTATTTATATTAAATCTAGAGATGTTGCGCAGAGTTTTTTGGAATACTTTAATATGCTTTGGAGCATAGGTAAAAGGTAGTCAGGGCTTGAGCCAGCTGATTTCATAATATAGAACATCATTTTCGTCATCGACTATGCCTATAAGGAGATTCTTTTTTGTTGAGTGTGCTACTCTGTTTTTTGCCGCGAAATCATGCCATGTGTGCGGTTCTGATTCTCTTACTGCATAGGCTAGCCATAGTGCATGGTCTTGACCTGGTTGGGTGCCTTTTTTGTAAATTCTAAAGTCTGCTCCGAACTTTAGGGCTGTTTTTACTACATAGCCTTTTTCTCTTAGGTTTTCAAATAAGGTGAGTTTTGTTTCTATTCTTTTGTCTTGCTTTTTTGCTATTTGGATTGCTTTGTCGAAGCTAATTTCTTTTGATTTGTGGTTTAAAGTGAGTTTCTTTTTTATATTTAGGAAAAGAGCTTCTACCCATGAATATTCTATTCTGTCTCTGACTTTTTCTCCGAATCTGGATTTTTCAAATAAGTCAAATGCTTCTGGAGAAGTAGAATGTATTTTCTCGCTTGATATGTGTGCAGTTATCATTCTTTATATAAGGTTTTTTTATATTTAAGCTTACCTTATAACAACCAATTTGCTACGAGAAGATAAACTATTATTGAAAGAGAGTCAGACATTACCGTTCCGAATGGGCCTCCTCCTAATGCGGGGTCGCCACCTAATTTCTTTATTCCTAAAATAATTGTAAATGACACTAAGGTTGTTAACGTTAACGATAAAAATGCTGCTAAACTTATTACCGAGGCGATATTATTGTCTTGCCAGAAGAATGTGATTGTTAAGAATAATAATGTGCTTATTACTAAAGCAATAATTGCACTTATTGTTCCTTGTTTTAGTATGTATTTTACTATCTTGAGGTCTTTGCCCATTACAGCAATATCTCTCACTAACAGGGCTTCTATTTGAGTGCATAGTGCTCCACAGATATAGACTATTACTGGGATGAAGGATGCTAAAATTAAATTTTCTTTTAATGTGTTTTCAAAAATTCCTATAAATGCAGCTATTGCTAAGATTCCTATTAATCCACTTATTAACCATGGAGCTCTGTGAATGACGCTTTTCATTACTGGAACGTCCATAGTGTTTTCATATTCTAAATGAGAATGGTGGATACCTGCAAGGTGAAATGTATCTTTTCTTAACGAGTTATTTAATATTTGAATAATATCTTTGTTTGAGACTACGCCAGTTATCTTTTTTCCTTCTACAACTGGAACTGCTTTTATTCCATGCCTTAGAGCTATATGCGCTACTCTTTCTATTTCTGTTTTGGCAGATACAGTTATTACTTTGGTTTGCATGAATCTTTGAACTGGGGTATTTGAATGAAATCTAAAAAGATCTTTTATTGAAAATACTCCGATGAGTTCGTTGTTTTTTTCTATAACGTAAATGTAATCCATTACTTCAAATAAATTTGATTTTTTTTTCAATAACTGGTAAACTTCTGAAACTTTCTGGTCTTTTTTTACAGTCAAGAATTTGGTTTCCATTATTTTAGTTAATTGTTTAGATAATGAGGGGTTGCTCTTTTTCATGTCTTTTTTAGTTGTTGGAAAGTTTTAAATTCATGCTTTTTTAGATGCTGGTATGAAATCTGTTAATTTTAACTCAATAGATAGAAAGTGGCAGAAAGAGTGGGAAAAAGCGAAGGTATTCGAGGTTAAAGAGGATAGTAAGAAGCTTAAGTATTATGCACTTGCAATGTATCCTTACCCTAGTGCTAACGGGCTTCATATGGGACATGCTTTTCAGTATGTTATTCCAGATATTTTAGCGCGTTTCATGAGAATGAATGGTTGTTCTGTGCTTCATCCTATGGGTTTTGATAGTTTTGGATTGCCTGCTGAAAATGCAGCTATAAAAGAAGGAGTGCATCCGCAAAAGTATACAGATACTGCCATAAAGAGATTTGTCACTCAGTTGCGAACTTTAGGAATTAGCTATGATTGGAGCCGTGTCATTCAAAGTCATGATCCTGAATATTATAAATGGAATCAGTATTTCTTTTTAGAGTTTTTAAAAAAAGGGCTTGTTTATCGTAAAGCGTCCGGAGTTAATTATTGCGTTAAGTGTGATAGTGTGCTTGCTAATGAGCAAGTACATGATGGAAAGTGTTGGAGACATAAAGATACTAATGTTATTATTAAAAATTTGGAGCAGTGGTTTGTTAAAACGACTAAGTATGCTGAAGAGCTTTTGAAAGATGTCGATGTTCTTGATTGGCCTGAGCGCATAAAGGCGATGCAGAGAAATTGGATTGGAAAGAGCGAAGGTGCTGAAGTTATGTTTTCAAT
Source organism: Candidatus Pacearchaeota archaeon (assembly GCA_018303995.1). Taxonomy (GTDB): domain Archaea; phylum Nanobdellota; class Nanobdellia; order Pacearchaeales; family GW2011-AR1; genus SICU01. The sequence continues at coordinate 60,112 of JAGVXB010000013.1, read as the reverse complement.
TAATAATGAAAAATGGCCTGTTTTTACAACTAGAATTGATACTTTATTTGGAGTTACTTTTTTAGTTATTTCTGCTCAGCATTCTCGTTTAGGGGAGTTAGTTACTAAAGAGAATAAGAAAAATGTTGATACTTTCTTGAAGAAAATTAAATCAACCAAACAGGAAGATGCCGATAAAATGGAAAAAGAAGGAGTGTTTACTGGCTCTTATGCAATTCATCCTTTAACTGGAAAGAAGATTCCTATTTGGACGGGTAATTTTGTAGTTGCTGATTATGGCTCGGGCGTTGTTATGGCTGTGCCTGCCCATGATGCTAGGGATTTTGAGTTTGCTAAGAAGTATGGGTTAGAGATAAAACAGGTCATAGGATGTCCTAAAGATTATGATTGGAAAAATGGAGCTTATACAGATTGGGGTAATTTAGTTAATTCGTCTGAATTTAATGGTTTGAAGAATGATGAGGCTAAGCAACATATTGTTAAGGCTCTTGAATCTAAGAAGCTTGGTCGTTTTGTTACGCAGTATAAATTACGTGATTGGTTAATATCTAGGCAGAGATATTGGGGGACACCTATTCCTATAATTTATTGCGATGATTGTGGTGCTGTACCTGTTTCTGGGAAAGAATTGCCTGTGTTGTTGCCCCAGAAAGTGGAATTTGGAAAAGGAAATCCTCTTCTTACTAATGATAAATTTTTGAATGTTAAATGTCCTAAGTGTGGGAAAATTGGAAAACGCGAGACAGATACTATGGACACTTTTATGGATAGTAGCTGGTATTATTTAAGATTCACGGACCCTGGAAATACTAAACGTCCTTTGTCTCCTGAAGATGTTTCGCGTTGGATGCCTGTTGATTTTTACAGTGGGGGAGCTGAACATGCTTGTATGCATTTGATTTATGCTCGTTTTTTTACTAAGGCATTACGCGATTTAGGATATGTTACGATTAGCGAACCATTTACTAGATTATTTAATCAAGGAATGCTTCATGGAGAAGATGGGGCTGTAATGTCTAAATCACGAGGAAATGTCATAGATCCTCTAGACACTACTAAAAAATATGGCTCAGATACATTAAGATTGTTTCTTATGAGTGTGGCTTCTCCAGATAAGGATTTCTCTTGGAGTTCTACAGGTGTTGAATCTATGCATCGGTTTGTTCAGAAAGTTTGGAATTATGCTCATTCTGTGAATTTTGGTAAATCTAGTTCTCGTGTCGAGCATAAGATGAACAAGGGAATTATCGAGATTTCAAAAGAAATTAAGAGTATTAATTATAATATCGCCGTGATTAAATTGCGTGCTTTGTTTGATTCTTTTGAAGAAGAGATTAGCAAATATGATTTTGGGAACTTTTTGAAGTTACTTAGTGTTTTTGCGCCCCATATTGCTGAAGAGCTTTGGAATAAATTTATTGATTCTAAGACTTTGATTTCTATATCTAATTGGCCTGTTGCTGATGAAAGTAAGATTAATGATTCGATTGATAAAGCTGAGGAGAGTTTCGAAAAAACTATTTCTGATATACAGAATATTTTGAAGATTGTTAAAGAGAAAGAAGGTAAAATGGCCTCACATGTTTATCTTTATGCCATTCCTAATGAGGTTGTTTTATTTAATATAGATGCTTTGTCTAAAAGGTTAGGGATTGAGGTTTCTGTTTTTGCTGTTAATGATAAAATGAAGTTTGACCCTGAGAATAAGGGTGGGAAAGCTAAGCCTGGAAGACCTGCGATTTATGTTGTTTAAAAACAGTTAGTTTAAAAACTAGTTTTTATTTTATTGCTTCTTGATATTGGAAATTAAACATGAAAATTTATTTTATTCATCCTGGGGAAAATGATGGTAATAGTTTAACTGATAACGGCATTTGGCAACTCAATATGCTTGTTAATCGGCTTGTTATAGATCACTTTAGGGCCGATAGGATATATGCCAATGGGCATGATGTTTCAAGACAGAGTGCTGGGATATTAGGCAAGTCGCTGGGAATTCCTATATTTCATGATGAGAGATTTGTAGAGGTTAAGAAATCTGTAATTGAGGGAAATCTTACTGAAGCAGATGTTGAAAATCTGGAATATATTAATTTATTTATTGATGAAGTGGTTAAAAATGGGAAAGATAGTGTTGTTGCTCTGGGGGATGGTATACATAGAGCAGTCATAAGTAGACTTACTGGTATGCCTTTGCATTCAACAAGACACTTTTCTTTATGGCCTGGAAGCATTTCTGTGTTACAGCGCCAAAATATTGGAAGCACTGGAGTTTGGAGAATGACTACTGTTAACGACACAAATCATTTACGAGTTCCTTAGTAGTTAATAATAATCTTTGTTTTCTATGTCTTCCATTAGGTTTTTTATTGAACTTAGGAACCAATTTAACATAAATAATCTCTTTTTTTCATTTACTTTTTTATTTTTCAAATAAAAAACTAATACTCCATAACAACTTTCTCTAATTATTAAATCTTTAAGATGATATTTATCAAATTTTTCTAATGGAGAGAATTTTTCATATTCTTTAATAAATTCTTCTGCAGCCTTTTTATCCCATTTGTTGTCTTTAGTAAAACAGTATAATTGTATTGCACACGCAATATCCTTTAGATAAGTGGTTATTTCAAATAAATCGAAATCTATAAGGCCTATTATCTTATCTTTATTATAAATCACATTACCAATATACCAATCTGAATGGGCTATAGTTACTTCTTTTCCATAGTTTATAGTCGGAACTCTTTTAATTGCTTTTTCAAAAATATCTAAATTCTTTTGCATGTATAAATCAATATCGTCTTTTACTTTTTCATTATTTAATTTATTTTTAATCTCGAGTAAACCTTCTTTCAATCCAGACTCTCCATAAAAACCAGCTGTTGTTTTTTTCAATGGAAAGTCTCTCATTATTTTATGATATTTGGCGATTAGTTCTGCTAATTGTTTAATATCCATTTTTTTAATGTCAGAATATACTTCTCCTGCTACTTTTCTGTAAACCCAATAATATTTATCATCAATTTTAGAAATAAAAGAGCCTTTTTTGTTTCTAATTGGTACAGGTATTTTATACTCAAAACCTCTTCCATTAAGGAAAGAGATTGCTTCAGTTTGTAATTTTAATCGGTCTAATTGTGTTTTGTTGGATTTAAAAGAAGAAAAACGAATAATAAAATCTCCTTCTTTTGAGGTCAAATCAAAATTATAATTTGATAAACCTTCGTTAATTGGTTTAATATCTATAACTTTTCCCAAAGAATGAGAATCAGCTATCTTTTTTGCGTCTTTTAATGATAGTTTCATTAAGCCACCAACCTCTTTATTAAATGTTTAGCAACTTTCTTTAAATGTTCTCCTTCTTCTAAATACGCTTCATCAGAATCTATTGGTTTGCCCATATAGTCTCTAAGTCTTTTTGGGATTCTTTTAATGTCTGTTGGGTCATTATCAAGGCTAGTAGAATCATAATTTTGTATATAGGATTTTTCTTCTTCATTTAATTCTCCCCCAAGTATAGTTGTCAAACGACTTATTTTTTCAGGATGTTCTTGTTTAGAATGTAAAATATCCCTTACATTCTTTGATAAATGTCCTCCCCATGCATCTGGAATTGAGTGACCTAGGTAATCGTAAAATGGGCTGTTCCCCTCACCTATAGCTTCTAAAGCTGTTACAACTTTTGTAGAATATTCTGGATAAGCCTCCTTTATTCTTTTAGCTATAGTTGGATCTACTGCGACAACTACATCTGCATGAGCTATTTCATTTTTAGTTAGCATTTGAGACTCATAGGTATGAAGTTTTATTCCCTTTTTTTTCATTAAATTAACAAATCCTTCTGGAGGTGTCCAACCATATTTAGTTTCGACACCCTTATCGTCATTGCCAAGACCGTAAGAACCTCTTGCTTTGACTTCTAACCCTCCTACATCGTTTTCTGTAAGCTCTTTTTCTAAAATCGAAGCCAATATTCTACTACGTTCCTTACCTCCATTGCATACTGTATAGACAACTCTGCTAGTCATACTTATTTATTATAAATAAAGTTTATAACTTTATGCAGTTTTGTGTTACTATATTTTGTATAAATAAAATGATTCGTCGTAACTCTTTTTAAAAGGTTTAACTAATTTTAGTTACAGTTTTTTGTCTTTTTTTGGTGAAACTGTTTATAAATAACAAGTTAATTACTTTTCAGTTGTTTGATATATAAGGATAAATATACTTTGATTGATATGTTATTGTTTGTAGTTTATATATAAATAAAATAGTTCTTTGTTTCTTGGAGGTGATGAGATGGCTAATATACAAAGTTTGCAGGACCCGCGCATAGTCGCTCTAGTTGAACGTACTATAGATGCCTTTTATGGGATCACACCTGAAGAGCGTAACGTGTTGAATGTGATTCGCAATGCTAACGACTTGCATGTTGAGGAATAGAATAGTTTTATAAGTTTCTTTTTTCTTATTCTTAAATGGATTTAATTTCTTCTTTGATTTTAGCAATTGTTCAGGGAATTGCTGAATGGTTTCCTGTTTCTAGTTCTGGACACATGGCTTTAGTTGGGAAATTGATTGGATATTCTGCAGATTTTGCTTTCGAAGTGGCTTTGAATTTTGGAACTTTAATGGCAGTTTTTATTTATTTTAGGAAAGATATTGTTATGATTGTGCGCGATTTGATTAATGGGAAATGGAGAACTTCTAATGCTCGCTTAGGTTTTTTGATTTTAGTTGCTAGTATTCCTGCAGGCATTTTTGGTTTCATTTTTAGGAGTTATTTTGACGTTATTTCTGGAAATCTTTTCGTTTTAGGTTCTGGATGGTTAATTACAAGTGTTGTATTGTTTATAGGAAGTTTTACTAAGTCTAGAAATGGTGATGCTTTCAAGTTAGGTTATTTTAGGGCTTTTATCGTAGGACTTGCTCAGGCAATTGCTATCGTTCCAGGAGTTTCTAGAAGTGGGATGACTATTTCTTCAGGATTGTTTTTTGGATTGAAAGAGAAACAGGCTATTTTGTTCTCTTATTTGTTAGCTATTCCTGTGATTATAGGCGCTAATTTAGTTACTTTTGGGAATAAGACTATTTCTGCTTCCTTTTTGTTGCCTACGATTGTTTGTTTTTTGATAGCTTTGGTATTTATGAATTTTTCTTTTAAGTATGTGCTTAGTGATAGAAAGAATTTGAAATGGTTTGGTTTGTATACTGCGATTTTAGGGCTTTTGGTGATTTTATTTGGGTTGATTTAACAGGAGTGTTTAAATATATCAAATATCTCACATAAATATGGGAAATATAACTTTATCTATGCCCGATGAATTGCTTAGAAAGATGCGAATGCTTAGGGAAATTAAATGGAGTGAAGTAGCTAGGCGAGCGATACAACAAAGAATAGAAGATTTAATGGCCTTAGAGAAAATTGCTTCGAAAAGCAAGCTTACCGAGAAGGATGTCGAGGATATTGGAGAGAAAATAAAGAGAGGAATAGCTAAAAGACACGGATTATGAGACTAGTTGTAGATACTAATATTATGATATCTGCAATAATTAAAGATGGTAAAACTAGACAGATTATATTTAGTTTTGGATTTGAATTTTTTACACCTGCATATGCTTTAACTGAACTTAGAAAGCATAAAGAAGAGATATGCGAAAAAGCTGGAATTAGTAATTTTGATTTTGAGTCTTTTTTAGAAATTTTGTTTAGATACGTTAAAATAATTAATCCTGAAATATATTATGCATTTTTAGATGAATCCAGCGTTTTAATTAAAGATATCAAGGATGTTTCTTTTTTAGCTTGTGCATTGGCATTGCAATGCAGTATTTGGAGCAACGATAGAGGTTTTAAGGGGGCAGGATAAAGTCCAAGTCTTTACAACTAATGAATTATTGGATGGATTAAATTAGTTGTTTTCAACAATCGCCTTTATACGGCGGACACCTGCCGAAACGCTAGACTGCTCAGTGATTTTTATTTTACCTATTTCTTTTGTGTTCTTGACATGCGGACCTGTGCAAATTTCTCTGCTGAAGTAACCTTTTTCTTCTTCGGCGTCTAAGACTGTGTATACTGTGACTTTTTCCGGATATTTGTGGCCGAATTCTCCCTTTGCTCCCGACTCTACTGCTTTTTTATAATCTAGTTCTTCTGATTTTACTACTAGTGCTTTTTTTACTAGGTTATTTACTATGTTTTCTATTTCTTTTATTTCTTCATTTGTGAGTTTTCTATTGAATACGAAGTCAAATCTTGTGCGTTCTGGAGTGATATTGCTGCCACGTTGAGCGACTTCAGGACCTAAGACTCGTGACATCGCTTCATTCAATAAGTGCGTTGCTGTGTGCAAACGTGTTGTTTTTTCCGAATTATCTGAAAGGCCGGATTTGAATGTTCCTGCTGATAATGTTCTTGATAATTCTTGATGTTTTTGATATTCATTCTGGAATTCTTTTATATTTACTTTAATGCCTTTTTCTTTTGCCATTTCTTCAGTCATTTCAATTGGGAAGCCGTATGATTGGAATAATAAGAATGATTCTTTTTCTGAGACTTCTTTTTGGTTTTCTGCTAGTTTATTAAATTGTCTTATGCCCTTTTCTAATGTGCTTCTGAATTTTGTTTCTTCTTTTTCTATTTCTTTTAGTATTATTTCTTTGTTTTTTGTTAGATTTTCATAGTCTTTGTATATGTAAATTACTTTTTCTGCTAAAATTGATGTGATGTTTGTTTCTATGTTTAGCAATTTGCTATGTCTTATTGCTCTTCTTATTAGTCTTCTTAAGACGTAGCCTTGACCTGTATTGCTAGGTACAATTCCATCTGCAATAATAAAAACTGATGCTTTGATGTGGTCTGCTATTATTCTCATTTCTTTTTTGTGTTCTTGATAATTTTTATGAGATATTTTTTCTATTTCTTTTATTAATGGCTGCCATATTTCCGTTAAGTAGTTGTCGTTGAATCCGTTTAGAACTGCTAGGGTGCGTTCTACCCCTCCACCGAAGTCGATGTTTTTTTGTTTTGCAAGGGCATAATTTCCTTTTTCATCTTTTGTATATTGCATTAAAACATTATTTCCTATTTCTACCCAGTTTTTATCTTCTGGGTTAAATTTCTTTGTAGCTTTTTTCCCGCTGTAGAAAAACATCTCTGTGTCTGGACCACATATTCCAGTGTTTCCTGCTGGTCCCCACCAGTTATCTTTTTTTGGGAGGAATGCTATTCTTTCTTTAGGAATTCCTAACTTATGCCATGTATTTGCTGATTCTTCATCTTTTTCTGCATCGTTATCTCCTGCGAAAACACTGACAGCATATTTTTCTAAATGTATTTTTAATATTTTAGTGTGAAATTCGAATGATCTTCTTTCCAATAATCTCCTAAAGACCAGTTGCCCAACATTTCAAAGAATGTATGGTGCGTGGCGTCTCCAACTTCGTCTATGTCTCCTGTTCTGATACAGCGTTGGACGTTTACGAGGCGTTTACCTAAAGGATGTGGGTGTCCGCTTAGATAAGGCACCAGAGGATGCATTCCTGCTGTTGTAAATAGGACTGTAGGGTCGTTTGACGGAATTAATGAGGCGTTTGGTATTTCTTTATGCTGTTTGGTTTTAAAAAACTCGATGAATTTATTTATTAGTTCTTTGCGTGTGATTGTCATAGAATCTGAAACCTATGCGCATTTTTAAATATAGTGAGAAACATAAATAACTGAGCAAAATTGTATGTTTTTCTCTTGATAGTCAAGAATCCTTGACTATATTAGTTAACTTGCAGATAGTATTGCTATTTTTCTTCTTATACTTTGAATTTCATCTTCTAGAGCATCTCTTCTTGAAGGAGGAACTATTATTTTTGCTATTTCAACTTTTTCAGCCTTGAGAGGTATTACCTTTACTTGAGGGATATATTCTATTAATATTTCCATTTCTTTTTTTAGTTCAAAAACTACTTTTTTGAGAAGATTTTTTATTGCTAATTCTTCTTTACGGTATCTTTTATAACGCTCATGTTTTTGGAGAGACGTAAGAATTTCCATTTCACAGTAAAGTAATTGTTTTTCTCCGTAATTTACTTGTAGGGGTTCTATCCCTACAAATTGTTCTTCAATAAGCATTTTCAAATATCTCTCTATTAACTGATGAAATTCTTGATTTTATGTTTCCTACGTCTTTTTCCCAACTTATGATTTCTTCATCTTCTTTTGCTTTTAAGTCTTTAATTGTTTTTAGTAGTTCATCCATTTGGTTAAGTTTTTCAGCTATTTTTACTAAGGAGTCTCTGGCTTCTTTGAATTTCTCCAATTTTATAAATAGGGGCCTTTTATCATTTATTTGATTTGAAATTGGAGGAGGAGATCTTAAATCTTCGTTTGTTTGTTTTTGCTGCATTTTAGGTGTTGTTTTTGGAGTCCATTCATCTAATTCTACTGCTCTTGTTGGCTTTTTTACTTCATTTTCTTCGTTCCATTCAGGTAACTCTGGCAAATTTTTATCTTCGTCTTCAACTGCGCTTTTTATCATACTTTGACTGAATCCTTTTTTCATTAGAGAATCTGGGAATGAAGGGAGTCCATGAATACTATCTTCTTGAGATACTTCTATAGGAGGTAGTGTAGTTTTTTGATAATCTCTCATTGATGGGGCACTGCTGGGTGGAAAGTCAGGTAATTCACTTGCCGGGTTTTTCTTTTTTAAGCCAAACATTTTATTATTCATTGTTTCGCAACTTTCTTTATATAGGTTTATCTTAATTATTAAGGAGTTACATGTTTTTATTTTTTTGTTTATTTTTTTAGTTTTTAATATAGAAAGGTTTTTATTGTCTCTTTGTTCTTAGTTTCTCATGCTTGAAAAGTTTTTGAATGATTATATTTCTATCGTCGCTGGCTCTGGAGCGGATAAGATAGTTAATATTTTGTTTAAAAAGAAGAATGTAAATGAATTTCTCATAGCTAAGAAGCTTAATATGACTATAAATCAGACTAGGAATATACTTTACAAGCTTGCAGACAAGGGGCTTGTTTATTTTATGCGCAAGAAAGACTTGAAGAGTGGTGGATGGTATACATATTTTTGGACTCTTGATGATTATAAGTGTCTTGTTAGTTATAGAGCCACTTTATTAAAGGAGATTGAAATTCAGGAATCCATTCTTTTAACTAGGAAAACGAAGCAATTTTATGTTTGTAAAACTTGCGGTGTTGAGGTTATGGAAGAACAAGCGATATTACATGATTTTACTTGTTCCGAATGTGGAGAGGTTTATATTTCTAAAGATCCTGCTGAGAGTGTTAAAGAAGTTGAGAAATCAATTAATAAATTAAAAGACAAGGTTGCTCAGATGCAGATTGTAATTAATGAACTTGAAGTTTTGCGTGTTCCTAAATCTGAGAAGAAAGAGGTTAAGAAAGGTAGTAAGGGTAAAAAGAGTTCTTCTAAGAAGTCTGCTTTTAAGTCTAAGAAGAAATTCTCTAAGAAGCTTGCAAAAAAAGTTCAAAAGAAGAGGAAGAAGTAATTTATGGTTATTAGACGTGATTTTCGTCGCGAACAACGACCGACTGGTTTTTTTTCCAGGTTTAGTGCAACTCATTTAATTATTTTTATTAATGTTGTTGCTTTCTTTTTGTTTTTAGTTTTGTCTAGTTTCATTTCATCTATTTTTGATTTTGTGGCGATAAAGCCTTCTTTTATTTTATCTGGAACGTATATTTGGACCGTAGTTACGAGTGTGTTTATGCATGGCGGTTTTCTTCATTTATTTGTTAATATGTTTTCGTTATTCTTTTTAGGAAGTTTGGCTGAACGTATTATTGGACGTAAACGTTTCATTTGGTTTTATTTAGTTGCTGGAATATTTGGCAGTCTGTTTTTCGTTTTGTTTGCATATATTGGAACTTATTTTTCAAGAGGGGATTTTATTTTTGGAGGTATTGACGATTTTGCAGTTGGGGCTAGTGGGGCTATATTTGGACTTTTAGGGATATTAGCAACATTATTGCCTAGAAAGAAGATATTTCTTATTGTTGGACCTCTGATAGTTATTGTTTTACAATTTTTATTAGGAAAAGTTTTTCCTTCTATTTCTGGAGTTGTAGATATTGTCGGAACGATATTAATATTTTTAATGATTTTTTCGATGTTTTCTTTAAATAGTTCTTTTAGAAAGATTTCTATGCCTTTGAGTTTGTCTTTCTGGTTGGCTCCTATTGTTGCAATTGTTCCTTTGCTAGTTATAGGGTTTTTTGTTAAACTGCCTATTGGGAATATGGCTCATCTTGGCGGTCTAGTTGCTGGGTTGATTTATGGTGCTTATTTGCGTAGTAAATATCAAAGAAAAGTTAAAATGTTGAATAGGATGATAAAATAATGGTTAAAAAATTAGCTGGAAAAAATAAAAAAATGTCTTGGAAGCGCGAATTTGCAGATTTAGTTGAAGATTCTTTTTTTTATTTAAAGGAGAATAAGAAATACGTTTATGCTTCTGCTTTGATATTTTTTGCAAGTTCTATTTTTGGTTATGTTTATTCGGCTCGATTAGGTTTTTTTGATAAGCTTATTGAGGAAATTGTTAAGTCTACTAGGGATTTGGATTATTTGGAAATGATATGGTTTATATTTAGTAATAATGTGACTAGTTCTTTATCTGCTCTGTTTTTAGGGGCTTTTTTTGGGATATTCCCTTTGTTTAATGCTTTGTTTAATGGTTCTATTTTAGGTTATGTTTATTCCAAGGCTTCTTCTATTGCAGGATATTTAGTCATATGGCAATTGATTCCACATGGTATTTTTGAGTTGCCTGCCATATTCATTTCTCTTGGGCTCGGGATTCATTTGGGTTTTTCTTTTTTTGCTTCTAAGGATAAGATAAACACTTTTAGGTTTAGGTTTAAAGAGTCTTTTAAGGTGTTTCTTGTGATTGTTGTTCCTTTGCTTGCATTGGCAGCGATTATTGAGAGTTCTCTTATTTTCTTTATGGGTTGAGAAGAATGTTTTTAAATCACTTAATGGTTACTTATTAATGGATGAATTGGCTGGAGTGACTAGAGAGAGTATTGCCGAGATTGATAATGCGCGAGAGAAAGAGAATTTACGCCGTGTGGAAGCTGCTCTTTTTGTTTCCGGGAAGTTTATGACATTGAAGGAGCTTGTTGCTCTTACAGATGTTAATCCTTTGATTTTACGGGATATATTGCGCACACTTGAAGAGAAATATCGTGGAAGCGGAATTGAGGTCGTTCGTCGCGAGGACTTGTGGAAGATGGATGTGCATTCTGATTTTGTTCATTTTGTTAATCGTCTTGCTACTGGGGAATCTGAGTTTACAAAGGCGGAGCAGGAGACCCTTGCCATTATTGCTCATAAACAACCTATGAAACAATCTATTTTGGTTAAAATAAGGGGAAATAAGGCATATGACCATATTGCAAAGTTTGTTTCAATGGGGCTTATTATAAAAAAGAAAGTTGGGCATAGCGCAGATATATCTTTGAGTGAAAGCTTTTACAATATATTTAGAATGAACTTTTTTACATGGGTATATGTAGTTTTATTCTTTTTTGGAATATTTTTTCTTATGATTTTTATGTTTTTGCATTATAGAAATCGTTATCGTTTGTTTGCTAGTCCCGCATTTACTAAGCATTACTCTGTTTCTTTTTTAGTTCCTGCTTATAATGAACAAGACAGTCTTGTTGAAACAGTTGAAGCTATTGTAAATCTGAATTATCCAAAAGATAGGAGAGAGATAATAATAATTAATGACGGAAGTAGAGATAATACTAAAAATATTGCTCTTGGGTTGGTTAAGAAATATTCAAATGTTTGTCTTTTAAACAAACTTAATTCTGGGAAGGCTAATTCTTTAAATGAGGCTTTGAAAATAGCAAAGGGTGAGCTTATAGCAGTAGTTGATGCAGATTCTTATCCTAGAAAAGATTCTCTTCTTAAAATGATTGGGCATTTTGATGATTCTTCTGTTGGGGCAGTAACTTCTCGAGTTTTGGTAAAAAATAAACCGAACTGGCTCGGAAAATTTCAAGTGATGGATTATTCTATTATTGCATGGACTAGAAAATTGCTTGATTTTGTAGATTCAGTATATGTCACTAATGGTCCATTGAGCATGTATCGAAAAGATTTGGTTATTAAACTGGGCGGTTTTGATCCTAAAAATTTAACAGAAGATATTGAGATTACATGGCATATATTGAGCAAAGGTTATAGAACCAGGATGTCTTATGATGCAATTGTTTATACAACGGTTCCTGAAGATTTAAAGACTTGGATTAAACAAAGAGTTAGGTGGAATTTAGGCGGTTTACAGACAGTGCAAAAGTATTGGAAAGCTATGTTTCGTGAGGGGGCATTCGGTCATTTTGTTATTCCATATGTTACTGCATCTTTTATTTTTGCGATTATAGGTTTCTTATTATTTTCTCGTTATATTTGGATTAAAGGATCTTATAATTTATTTTCTTGGTATTATTCTTTGCAAGGATATCCATTTTGGAGATATTTTGATTATACTTTCTCATTTACATTACTTCTATTTTTGGGAATATGTTTTTTTGCATTAGCTATTTGGTATTATAAAACTGGATTTATGAGCTCTGAAACCGGAAACAAAAGTGTTATAAAGATTGTAGGGTACTCGTTTTTTTATAGGTCGCTATATGTAATTCCTTTGATAATTGCTCTTTACAAATTAGCGCGAGGAGACATTAGATGGTATACAAAATAATGAACAGCAAATTTAGAATTTTTTTAGAGTCTGCGATAATATCAATGCTTGTATTGATAATTGGGTTTTCTTTAGGATTGTATGTAGAATCAAATAGAAATGATAAGATTATTGAAAATTACAGGAATTATGAAATACAAGCTTTAGATCTGAAATTGCAAAATTATTATTATCAAATTATGGATAGTAGTTCATGTGATATGGCAATAGAACAAAATTTTCAATTTGCAGATGATCTTTATTTGACCGGATTGGAATTAGAGAGGTTTGAAGAAAGCAATCAAATTACTGATGAACTTTTAAGAGAGAAGAAGCGTTATAGTCTACTTAAAACCGAGTTATGGCTTAATACTATTTTATTGAAGAAAAAGTGTGATGCTTCTTTTGATACTCTTGCTTATTTATATGCTGGAGATCCTGCTAACTCAAAAATTGTTGCTCAACAGAAAATAATCTCTAATGTTTTGAGAGATTTGAAGGAGCAGAAGGGAAACAATCTTATTCTTCTTCCAGTGGCTGGGGATTTGAATCTTGGCGCTGTGGAGCTTCAAAAACGAGTGCATAATATTACTAGGCTGCCAGTTATTATAATTAATGAAAGAATTGTTTTAGAAGGTTTTCAATCCATGGAAGATATCAAAAAGTTTTTGAGTTTGATTTGAAACTTTTGGATGATCAAAGTGGTCTCAAACACTTTGACATCAAAAAGTATCTTGATTTTTGATGTTATTTATCACCATAAAGGATTTAAAGAGGAGTTTATCTTTCTTATTATGGATTATTTGGATTTGAGGGCGTATGATAATGCTAATTATGTCGAAGCTATAAAAGATGGTGAGATAATCAGAGTTCCTGAGAAAGTTGCGATTATGGAAGATTTATTTATATTGCGAAAGATTGTTAATCAGCCTCAACAAAGTCTGAGTGTGCCTGTTGCTTCTAGTATTAAACAGCGTGAGTCTATTTCCAAAGGTTCTATTTTTTCTGAATGGAAGCATGGTAAATTCGGAGTGAAGAAAAATAATGCTTTGCAGGATTTGATTCCTAATTTTAATTGGGAGATTTCTAAGAATAGGAAGAAGAGTAATATGACTCGAGCTAAACTTGCTACTCTGATAATGGCTAATGAAGAGGATGTGAAGATGATCGAGCTTGGCGAATTGCCTAAAGATGATTTTGTTTTAATCTCGAGAATTGAGCAGATATTTGGGATTAATTTACGCAAACATCCAAATTCTATTGCTCAAGTTAATTTAGCTGAGTTGCAGAAACGCAATGAGCAGACGAAGAAAGATACTGCTGTAAAGAGTGTAGGACAGATGTTCAAGGATTCTGCCGGCGTTAGTGGGAATGATATAGAAATATTAGACTAATTTTATAATTAAGGCTTTCTAGAAAGCTTAGAAAACTGATGTTCTCTAATTCATTCTATTTTTATAAAAATGGAAGACTTTAAAAACCATTATTTCTGTTGATTAACATGAATGTTGAAATTATATCTCAAGAATCTGATAAGATTGAGCTTCGTGTAGATAATTTGACTGTTGCTGAAATTCTTCGCGTTTATTTGAATGAGCAGGGAATTAAGTTTGCTGCTTGGAGGCGTGATCATTTAACTAAGCCCGTTATTTTCAAGATAGAGAGTTCCGGAAAGAGTGTTAAGAAAGCTGTTAGTGAGGCTGTTTCTGCTATTTCTAAAGATTTGAATTCCCTTGTTAAAGGTCTTGATAAATAGACAGGTTTATTAAGCATTTTTTACTATGTATTTTAAGGAGGTTTTATGAGTTGCAAATGCAATTGGGTTGAAGCAGTTCTTGCTATAATAATAATTTTGTTTACATATATGGCTAAGGCTTCTTCAAAATGGGTAGTTATCATTGCTGCACTTTTGTTGCTTCTACATGCTTTAATGTGTAAGAAGTGTCAGATGTGTGAAGAGCCTAAGATGATGCCTAAGTCTTCCAAGAAAGGGCGTAGATAAAGGTATTTTTATTTAATTTGTTTTTTATTCTTTTTATTTGAGAAGTGCTGTTTTGAGCACGAGAAATCTTTTATACTTCTTTATTTTTTGTTTTTTATGGATAAGGTTTCTGCAGGATGTTACGATTTGAATGTTTGGCTTAAGGGAGGCTATGACTGTGGGATTATTACTACGTTTTATGGTGGGCCTGGCTCTGGTAAGACTAATCTTTGCATGATTGCTGCGGTTTCTCAGGCTAAGAAAGGAAATAAAGTTATTTTTATAGATACTGAAGGAGGGTTTTCTTCGGAAAGAGTTAAGCAACTTTTTTCTTCTAATGCTACAAATGGAACTGATAAGAATCTTACTTTGGATAAGGTTCTTGCAAATATTATTATTTTGAAGCCTACGAATTTTAAAGAACAACAGCAGGCTTTTGATCAACTTTTGAAACATGTTAAAGAGCAAGTTTCATTAATTGTTGTTGATGGGATGACTATGCTTTATCGTCTTGATTTTGCAGATGCTAGGGAATCTGATAGTGATAAAGGCGTTGAGAATATGCAATCTGTTAATGCTGAGCTTACTAGACAGATGAGGTTGCTTGTTGAAATTGCTCGTAAGCAAGATATTCCAGTTTTAGTTACGAATCAAGTATATAATTGGAATAACGAGAAGAAGATGGTTGCTGGAGATATAGTAAAATATTGGAGTAAGTGTTTAATTGAGATGGAAAATGAATCTGGGCGTAGGACGGCTTTTTTACGCAAGCATAGAAGTTTGCCTGAAAAGTCCTTGACTTTTCAGATTTATGACGGCGGAGTTAGAAAGAAGGGATGGTTGTGAACCAAAAGATTTAAGTTGCAAAAGACTTTTTGATTAATATGTTATATTCCGAGATTGTTGCCGTTTATGAGGAACTTGCAGATACTAGTGGGAGAATTGATAAGACTTCCATCATTGCTGCGTTTTTGCCTAAGCTGAAGGGTTGCGAGGAATATGCTTATTTACTTCGCGGACGTGTTTTTGCCGAATATGATTCTCGCGAATTTGGGATATCCACGCAATTGGTGATTAAGGCAATATCTCGCGCTTCTGGTTTTTCTAATGATGAAGTTATTTTGAGATTTAAGAAATTAGGGGATTTGGGAGATGTTGCTGTTGAATTGCTTAGGCATGGGAAGCAAAATTCTCTTTTTTCTAAGAAACTGACTGTTGAACATGTTTTTTCTAGTTTGCAAAAAATAGCTTCTGTTTCTGGAGATGGGGCAGTTGATAAAAAGCTAGGAGTAATTTCAGAATTGCTTATTGAGGCTGATGCTAGAGAGGCGTGTTATATTGTTAGAACTCTTCTTGGAGATTTACGCATTGGAGTGGCTGATGCTGTTCTTCTTGGAGCCATTGCAGAGGCTTTCTTTTTAAATGATAAAGATATGTTAGATAAGATTCAGAGAACTTATGATTTGGTTACTGATTTTGCTCAGGTTTTGAAATTTGCTTTTTCTGGTAAGGATGCTTTTGAACATGTCTCACTTATTCCAGGAAGACCTTTGAATGTAATGCTTGCAACTAAGGTTTATGATATTGATGAAGCGTTTGATGTTTGTGGAAAGCCTGCAGCATTTGAACATAAATATGATGGGTTTAGAGTAATAATAAGTTCTGATGGTAAGAAGATTCATTTATTTACTAGGAGACTTGAGGACGTAACTCGGCAGTTTCCAGATATTGTTTCTGTTGTTTCTAAACATATTAAGGCTAAGAGTTTTGTATTAGATGCCGAAGTAGTTGGGTTTGATTCTAAGAAAAATAAATATCTGCCATTTGAAGCTATAAGTCAGAGGATTAAACGTAAATATAACATTGATGAATTAATTGTTAAATTGCCCGTAGAATTAAAGATTTTTGATGTGCTTTATGTTAACGGCGAAAATAAGGTTGAGATTCCATTTATTGAACGAAGAAAGATAATTGAAAAGATTATTGACGAAGTTCCTTGGAAGATTTCACTTTCTAAACAGATAGTTACTGATTCTGTTGACGAAGTTGAGAAATTTTATCATGATGCTTTGAAAATAGGCGAAGAAGGGATAATGATAAAGAATTTACAATCAGCTTATGTTTCTGGTCGTTATGTTGGAATTATGGCAAAGCTTAAGCCTAATGTTGCTGATTTGGATTTGGTTATTGTTGGCGCTGAATACGGGACGGGAAAGCGCGCTGGAGGTTTGACGAGTTTTATTGTTGCTTGTTGCGATGGTGATAAGTTTTTGGAAATTGGAAAAGTTTCTTCTGGGCTTAAGGAAAAGGCTTCTGAAGGGACGACTTATTCTGAAATTGATGCTTTGTTACAGCCTTTAATTGTTTCTGAGAATTCTGCTGGCGTTACTGTTAAGCCTAAAGTTGTTGTTTCTGTGACTTATCAGAATATTCAGTCGAGTCCTTCTTATTCTTCTGGTTTCGCTTTACGTTTTCCTAGAATTTCACATTATAGGCCAGAAAGAGGAATACATGATATAGCTTCGCTTAGCGACATTAAAGCTGAAGTTTTGAAGACGACGAGGAAGGCTGTGAAGAGGAAATCGTGATTTTTACTTAAAACTAAGGTTTATAAAGCAAGTTTCTATTTAAATAGTGATGTCTGACGTCAAATCTAATTTAGTTGTTCAGAATATTGTTGCTACCGCTTCTCTTGGAAAAGAGGTTTCGTTGACAAAGTTGGCGAAGATGCAGAGCAATACTGAATATAATCCTGAACAGTTTCCTGGGCTTGTTTTACGTGTGAAGAAACCTAAGTCTGCAGTTCTTGTTTTTTCTTCTGGAAATTTGGTTTGTACTGGGACTAAGAGTATTGCGCAAGTTAAAGAAGTTGTTGAACAGGTTATAAAACAGCTTGCTAAAATAGGTGTTAGAGTTACTGCTAAGCCTAAAATAACTGTGCAGAATATTGTTGCTTCTGGAAGTATTGATATTGATTTGAATTTGAATATTTTAGCTTTGGAATTGCAGAATACCGAATATGAGCCCGAGCAGTTTCCAGGGCTTGTGTATAAGTTAGGGACTCCTAATGCTACATTCTTGCTTTTCTCGAATGGGAAGCTTGTATGTACTGGGACTAAGAATAGGGCTGAGCTTGATGATTCGATGGTTCAGTTGAATAAGAATGTTAAGGAAGTTTTGAAGAGATTAAAGAAGGAGAATGCGTAATGAGCTTTACAGGTTTGTTTTTACAAATTTTCTCTCTTGCAGAAAATATTTTTGATTTTATTTTTATATTTTTAGTTATTGTTTTTGCTTTGTATGTGTATCTTTCTTTCGCTTACTATGCAATTGCTAAGAAGGCTCGTTTGAGTTCTCCAGGACTTGCTTGGATTCCTTTTGTAGGGCCTTCAATTATAGCTTATCAGACATCTGAGATGCATTGGTGGCCATGGCTTTTACTTATTGGATTCATGATTCCTTTTGTTGGATCTGTTGTCGGGATTGTGTTTACTGTTTTTACAGTTGTTTGGAGATGGAAAATGTTTGAATCTATAGGCAGACCTGGATGGTGGTCGATACTTATGTTAATTCCAATTGTTAATCTTATTCTTTTGGGTATTGCTGCTTGGAGTAAGAAGTAGTTCTGCTGTAATTAATATTATAAGCTTCGGTTTTCAATGATTTTTATGAGTAGTTATAAAAGACTTGAAAATTATTTTAAAGGAGAAGTTTTGAATTGTTTTTCAAATGAGTTAAGTCATAGATTAAATGAAGATGACTCTGCAGTTAATAATTTTAGAAGTTACATGATTGGTTTTTTAGATAGAGCTTTAACAAATAGGAAAGAAGGCGAGGGAATTTATTTTACACCTCAAGATTTAGTTGCTGTTGATTTATTGGAGATTGTAGGACTAATTGAAAAGAGAGTTGATGGGATGTCGACACATTACGTTTTAACAAAGAAAGCAATTGATTTGATGGATTGACGGATTAGGTTGTTTGATGGTTTTTCGAAAGTGATAAATTTATAAAATGTCATTTTTCAGATATCTTATGGCTACTTTGAATGAACTGCGAGAGTATTTTTTGAAGGAAGTTCCGGCTGAAGCTTCAGCTGAAGCTAGGCATATGATTACTACTGATTCTCGATTTGATTCTTAAATGGTATTCATTATTATTGCGATATACTTGTGGGTGCTGGATTTCTTACAAAGGGAGCTGATGATTCACGTCGCTTTGTTTATTATCCTACTGATAAAGCTAGTAATCTGATTAGAATGGTCTCTTGTAATAATGTGTTAGTTGAGCAGAGTGTTTAAATTTATAAGAAATTGGATAATTTGCTCTGTGATTTTTTCATTTTAAGAATTACTGATTTGTCCGTGTAGTTTGAGACTGGTTGTTTGATTCTTGTTTGAATGCTGTTGAGGGCTTCTTGCAATGTGTTAAAATTTTCTGGTTGGTTTCTGAAAGCTTCTCTGCTTGTTTCTCTTAATATACCTACTCCGCAAGGTGTGTAATATTGTGGACGAATTTCTCTGAATACTAGACATGTTGCTTGACGCTTTATTGATTCTAGATATTCTGTTAACGCCAGCCTGTTGACGTAATAGGCTCCTGTTACATTGTCGGCGTATTTTTTTCTTTTGAATATTGTTTCATAGTCTTGCCATACGGATTGATTATATGGATTTTTTATACTGATTTCAATTACTTCAAATGCGAATGAATCTGGAATTAAGAGGAATTCATAATGATTTCCAAGATATTCTGCATTGAAAACTAAATATTCAGATATTTCTTGATATTGTTTTATTTTTTCTAATTTGTTTTTTGATATTGTATCGTCTACAGCAGTTATTGCCCATCTTGTAGGGACTAGTTTTCTATTCTTTTTCATACCTAATAGGCCTGCTGAAAGGATTTTGATTATTGTTGAAGTCTGAGTATTTGCTTTGTGTAACTCCTGAATTGCTGTTGCTGATTTTGTTTCTTTGTCGTTTACTAAGTAATCTACTTTAGGTTTTACTGGAGCATTTTCTTGTAATTCTGCTTTTTCTATTTCTGCTGCTTTTGGAATTAGAGGGCTTCTGTCATCTTGTTCTTTGTTTGCTGTTACCGGTTTTTTTAGGAAGAATTCGGTTGCAATTGATTTGTGAGTCATTGCTACTTCTTTCATTACGCCTAAAAAACGTGTTTCTAATTTCTTTATATTAGACATTGTTCTGCCGTAAATTAATTGATTTCGGTAATTTGCTATTTCAGAGATGGATAATTTATTTTTATGCCATGACTCTGGGGAAGACATTATACTTGTGTCTCCGGTTTCTGGAGGTGCTAGAATTCCAGTGTAAACATTAGGATAGTTCCATTTTCCTATGAATATTTCTGGAGGTGTCGAACCGCTGAAATTTTGTATTTTTACTGGCTTGCCTATGAAAAATGTGTGCTTGTCACAATCTTCTTCATCACAGGTTTTGCAAATAGACATTATTTCTTAAATGGGTCTTTGTTTATAGGGATTGTTGTGTTATTTGAAGGGTTTTTGATTAATAGAAAACTTTATATATGCGTATATGCATATGCATACATGGTTAAAGTTATATCATTATCTGAAGAAGCGTATAAAAGACTTAAGTCTGTTAAAGAAAACAAGTCTTTTTCAGAAGTTATAATTGAGTTTGTTCCTTTGAAAAGGAAAAGAGATATTATGGAACTTTTTGGGGTGTTTAAAGAAAATGCTGGGGAATGGAAAGAGATAGAGAAGAAAATATATGAAGATAGGAGAAAATTCAAGTTAAGGACTTATAAAATATGAGTTACTGTTTAGATACTAGTATTGTGGTTGCACTTTTTCGAGGAGATGAACTTTTAAAGAGTAAATTCACAGAACTTAACTCTAGAGGCGAACTATTTATCAATTATATAACTTTATGTGAATTGTATAAGGGGGCTTTTTTATCTGCTTTATCTGAAAAGAGTCTGCAGGAAATAGATCATCTTTTGAATATTGTTGAGGTTTTAGAGTTTAATACGGATGCTTGTGTATTTTTTGGCAAAGAATATGCAAAGCTCAATAAATTAGGGAAACAAACAGAGGAACTTGATTTAATGATAGCGTCTATAGCAAAAGCTTACGATTTGACTGTTGTGACTCGAAATAAAAAACATTTTGAGAATATTGATGTTAAATTAGAAGTCTGGTGATTAATATTATAAATGAGTGTGAGTCTATTTTTTTATGATTAAGGCAATTGCTTTTGACTTTGGAGGGGTTTTTGTGGATACTTATGAATACCATTATCAAACATATGCTCAAAAATACAAAAATCTAAGCCGAGAAAAGCATCGTTGGCTTTTTGAAGCAAATGTTCTTGAACGTAGAAATGAATTGCCTATAAATGATGAAAATTTGGATGTCTCTATGGAAATGCAGAAATATTTGATGCAACAACATATAGATTCAAAAATTATTGATATGCTTAAAAAATTAAAGACGAGATATCTTCTTTTTATTGTAACTGCAAGAAGAGATAATTTTTTGAAAGAGTTTCTTTTGAGGGAAGGAGTTTTTGATTTATTTACTGCGTTATTTGGGTCAGATACTCAAATAAAGAAAAACATTAAATTTAATATGCTCTTAGAAAATTATTGTTTGAAAGCTAATGAGATTATTTTTGTTACAGATACGTTAGGAGATATTTTAGAGGCTCATAAGGCTGGAATACGCACTATTGCAGTCGATTTTGGATTCCATGAACGAGCAAGACTTGAGAAAGGGAAACCTATTGCGATTATATCTGGTTTTGATGAACTTGAATCTGTAATTCTAAAGATTAAGTGATTAATCTTCGGCTTCTTGTTTTATGCGCTTTTTATGGATTCTATATTCTATGAATCCAATTATTCCTAGAATAATTCCACCAATTATTGTTGCTATTCCTATGTTTAATAAAGAATTATTGTCTTTTGATAACTGAATTAGTGCAAATCCTAGAATTAGAGCAGAGAGTGTTGTTCTTATGTATGAAAGGAATGTTCTTTCGTTGGCTAGAAGAGTTGTTTCTTCTTCTAGTTTTATCTTTCTACTTCTTTTTTTCATTAATCAGATTAGTTTAGATTATACTTAAAGATTACTACTTGATTATGTCAAAGTGTCTTCACAAACTACGGCCTGTTTAGTGCGAGGTGGCACATTGTTTTTTTGATAATAATAATTTACTCAAAAATTCCTTTTGGAGCAATATTAGATTTAGCAATCTCCACATTGGCATAGATATCATGAAGTTTAATAAATTCTCCGAATTCCTCTCTAAGATCTAATATGAACTGTCTAAGAGCTAGCGTATCTCTTACAACAATTCCAATATCCATATCCCAATTTTCGTTTCCTAGGTGTTTATAATAATAGATTACATTTTTGTGATTTCTTAAGAAATCTTTTATTTTATCACTTTTTTCTTCATTGATTAATTTTATTTGGATATTATGCCAAAAGTATCCTAATTTTCTTACATCTATAGATACAGAATATCCTTGGATTAAACCAGATTTTTCCATATTTTTTATACGGTATTTTACGGCGTTAGCAGAGAGACTTAGTTTTGAGGATAGATGTTTATATTCCGCTCTAGAATCTTCAGATAGCAGTTTTAAAATTTTAATGTCTTTATCATCTATTTTCAGTTTCTTATAATGAGTGTTGACACTTTCTGATCTTTCATACCCTAAAAATTTAAGAGGAAAAGATTTAAATTCAACTGAACTATTAATTACTATAAAAGACTCTATAAAACGATGATACTTAGATTTTATTTCTTTGATTATTTTTTCAAGCTGGGTTCTATCTTTTGCCATTAGGTCAAAGGCCATGTTCCATTTGCCAATTATTGGTCCAAGATAGGTTACATAATCATGTTTAATTAAGAAATCAATAATTTCTTTTTCTAACTGGTTATTCACATTCTTTAACTGGACTAAACAACCATATCTTGAAAATCCCAATGGTTCTATGTTTATAATTGTATAAAAATCAAGAATAACTTTGTTTTTTATAAATCTTCTAAGCCTATAGTTAGCAACTTCTTTGCTTACACCTGCGTGTTTAGCTAACTTATTAATTGGAATTCTAGAGTTTTTTTCCAGTTCAAATAATATTTTTTTATCTTTTTCATCCATTTTTACCTTAATTAAGTATTATATATAAATATTTGCATTTAGATAAAAAATTTGGTATAAAGATTTATTATATATAAACAGACCACTCTTTTATGGAAGAAAGAAATAAACCTTGGACACTAATGGAAAAAATTGGATTTACAATTCCTTTTTTTATGGTTGGATCTTTTGCATTTCAGATTGGAGTTAATGTGTGGAGAAACAGCCATATTAGGCAGTTGGGGGAGGGATACAATGTTAGAGAGATAGGGGATGAAAGATTATTTTACTTAGGAAATGGTAGGTTTTGTTTAGATAATAATCACGACGGAGTACCTGATGCAACGTTTGTTCAGGGAGTTATAGGGCCTTTGCAAGGTGGTCCGGGCTATATTCCTATTCGTGTTAAAACTAATGATGATGATTATAAGAGGTTGTCTAGAGCTAACTATTTACTAAGTATGGCTCCTGAGGAGAAATAAAATGACAGAAAAAAATACAGAAATAGAAAATAACCCAAACGAAAATAGAAGTATGTATGCATTTGGAGCTTTTATTGCGGCTATTTATTACAGTTTTCTTGGAGGTCAAGCTTTGGTAACTAAAAATAGATTTAGAGATATGAAAGAAGGGTTTGCTGTTTCGGAAACGGAAAGCCGAAGAATGTTTTACATAGGAGATACTATGGGTCTGGCTCGTGTTTGCACAGATAATAACAAGGATGGTGTTCTTGATGAAACCTTGGTCAATATGCCTATCTCTGCTATGATGGGTGGTCCAGGATATAGGCTTATGAGGGTGGAAACGACCGAAGAAGATAGAAATAAATTTGAGAGAGCAAAATACTTACTAAAAAACTTTGGAGGAAATAAATAAAATGACCGAAACGCCCGATCAAGAACAAGCGATTAATAACTATCAAAAACTAACCGAGCGCTTATTTCATGGAGAATTATTAGCGATGGGTTTAGGTCTTGCTATAAGTATAGGTTCTGGATTAGTGGGAATTGTAAATTGTTCAAGGAACCCATATAAAAGTCTTCCTGCTGTAGTGAGCTATTCAAAAATAGAACAAGACTTAAGGTATAAAGGTTCTATATTCACACATACTCTGAGACAGATTGCAGAAAGAAATCCTGATTTAATAGATCCTTTAAAAATAGACCTTTATGTTGATGGTCTTAAAAGGGAATTCGAAACTTTAAAAAATAGTTCAGATTATGCTATTTATCAAGATTGGAAACAAGAAAATGTTTTTTCTTATTTTGAGTATGTTGGTTTAGGAATTGCATTTGCTCTTAGTAGTGGTCTTCTAGCCTGTATGGGTATTTGGATGGTAGATAAAAAGAAAAATAAACTTCAAGTTCTTCACCAGAAGTTCCAGGAACCCCAGTTTTGAGAGTAGTATGCAATTAGAATTGCTCCTACAACCAAAATCAATCCGACAAGAAGTTCAGACCATTTATTCATATCTTATTCTGATATTATAGGTATTTAAAGATTTTCGTTGTTTGTTATAGATAGTTTAAGTTGTTATTTGTATTGGGAAGTAAGGAGATACTGATTGTATGGCTGTTGAATTTATAGTTACAAATGCGGCGTATATAGTAGTTCCTACTATTTGAGGGCTGTTTGGGATGGCTAAGTAAGCTGTTGCTCTTCCGTTTGAATCAAGAAACCCTTGGAAGCTTGTGAGTAATGGAATGTTTAGGGCTACTATTCTTCCGTCGGGCAATGGGATTCCAGGTGAATAGCCATAAGATAATGCAAGAACATAATAGGAGTTGGGGCTAGTTATGTCTTTTATGTGGAGTGGAATTGTTGTTCCAATTACTGCATTTTGAGGAATTTCAAGATTTAGATTGTTCATTGTGCGTTTGTAATATATCAATCCGTTCTTCGCGAAAGATACATGAGATTCTTTATTAGAATCTATATTGATTGTGGGAAATCCAGACGAAATTGCAGGGCTTGATGCAAATGTTAATCTTTGGTCATTTACAATTATATTTCCATTAGAATCTATTTTTTTATAATAAATTTCATCTTGTCCATTTCTAGGATCGCTCCATGTAAGATGAATATTATTTTGATTGTCTCTTGTGAATCTGTATCCATATCTTGCTAAAGAAGATACTGGTCTTACCCATGAAACTCCATTTGAACTATTTATTTTCCAGAAGTTGGTAACGTATCCGTAGCTATGGTCATAATAAGGAAGATTTGGATTTCCACCAGGAAAGGAAAGATTGATATTTAATCCATTTTTTCGTAAAATATATAAATTGCCTTGATTGTCTGGTCTGGATTTTACGTCATAGATATTGGTATAGTCTACTTGTTGAATTGCACCAAATCCTTGTGAGCTTAGAACTATATCTCCAGTTATATAATTTCCATTATTGTCTAGTTTTTTATAATATAGTTTATATTCATAACCGTGAGTTGCATATGGAGGAAAATAGTAATAGTAATACATAAACTCATATGTTAAATATACATTGCCTTGATTATCAAGAGATATTGAAGGATTTCTTGCATAATTAAGACAGGTGGATGTAGGAGTACATAGAGACGGATTGTCTACAATAAATTCGTTGATTAATGAAGAGCCGTCTACATTTAGTTTTTCATAATAAATTCTCCATCTTCCTGAATTTCTATTGTCTTGGAATACTATGTGGGCTTTTTGCAGGTTGTCAACTGCAATTTTTGGGTTTCGTGACTCCCAACCATCAATAGTTATTCTTGTGTCATTTACTATTGTTGTTCCATTAATATTTATCTTTTTATAATAAATTTCTGGATTTCCATTCCTATTGTCTTCCCAGACTATGTGGATATTATTTACTGTGTCTATAGTTATTGACGGAGTTCCGGATATGTTTGCGTTTGTTGTTATTGCTATATTATTTATTAATTTATTTCCATTATTGTCTGTTTTTGTATAATAAAGATTGAGATTGTTTATTTTGATTATGTGTGAATTCCCATTTGAGTCTATTACACTGTCAAAGTTGTTGCCTGTACCGATTGCCAAATTGTAGTTTGGGCTCCAAGGTACTTGCATAATATCGTTAATTGTTTTCAGTGCATCAATTCTTTGAAATGTGAGATTGTTTCCAAGGTCTGTAACACTTTTTCCATTTTGTTTTAGTTTACTTTCAATTTCAGCTGGAGATATTGTAGGATTTAGTTGTTTCATTAAAGCAATTGTTCCTGCGACATGAGGAGTTGCCATAGAAGTTCCTGAACAATTTCCTAAGCCTTGGGGATTTGGGGCTCCGCATCTACTTCCTGTTGAGGATGCAGTTGAAGTTATTATTGTTCCAGGAGCCATCACATCTAAATTGCTTCCACTATTTGAGAAGCATGCTACTTTATCTGCAAAAGTTGTTGAATCTGTACAAACCGAGGATGATCTCAAACCAACATTTGCATCATAAGTTGCTCCTACCGAAATTGCATTTGGTGAGCAAGCAGGATAAGATATTCCGCTTTTGTGAGCTTCATTTCCAGAAGCTATGGTCATTGGAATATTTAAGGAAGTGGCAAAGTTAATTGCGAAATCCATCCATGTTGGACAATTACTTGATGTATATTGGCCTCCATCACCTATACTTATAGTGATAATATTTGTTCCTAAATTATTCATATTAGAAACGCAGTAGTTTACGCCGGCAATCATTGCAGTGTTTGGACAGCTTCCTGTCGCATTGCATGATTTTACAGCGATTAGTTTTGCATCAGGGGCAACTCCTTTTATTGTGTTGCTGTTGGCTGCGACAATGCCTGCAACATGAGTTCCATGACCGCTATCATCAGTAGGATCAAAGTCCATGTTAATGAAGTCAATTCCGCCCTTTACTTTGCAGTTTGTTCCTAAACAACCCCCTAATGCTGGATGGGTATAGTCTATTCCTGAATCAACAACACAAACTGTTTGTCCTGATCCTGTTAAGTTTCCTGATGAAGTTACTGTACTCCATACTCGTGTTGCATTGATTAAAGGCACACTTTGTTGTAAAGTAGTCTGCAAAATTTTTTCTGAGTATACAGATTCTACTAAGTTGCTATTTTTTAAAATTTCAAGACCTTCTTTATTTATTTTGCCTGCCAGAGCATTTAGAGATTCATATTTATATAATAATTCAAAGTTGTTGGAATCTTCTTTTAATTCGGTATTTTCTGACTTATCTAGCTCTGCAACATTTGTTTCATCTGGATTTTTTTGTAAATCTTCAGTTTTTTCACTTTGGGAGATTTGAACTTCTATTTCTAGATTTAATGTTGATAGAATTTTATCTATATTTTCCTTTGATTTCTTTTTTATTTCTTCTAGGTCGTAAGAGTTAAAATTGTCTTTTAATTTAATAATAACTGTTGTTTTGTCTTTTTCTTCTAGTTGATTATATATATCTGGTTCAATGAATATATTGTTTTCTTTTTCATTGTTTAATATTGAGTTTCCAGTTATTTTTCCTTCAAAAAGTTGTAAAATTTGGATTTCATCAATTTTTCCTTCATATTTCCAGAAATTATCATAGTTGTTTTCTTCTTTCGCTAATGAACTTTGTGAGACAAATAATATTCCCAATATAGTGAATATTCCTAATAGTCCAATTAAATTACGAATTGTTGGTTTCATTGGTTCTATTTTTAAGAGTTTAAAGGTATAAAAGGTATTTGTTTTTATAATATCTATTTTAGAGTCTTATGGTTCGATTGTATTTGAAGTCTTGGATTTGTTTAAATATGGCTTTGCTTTATGTTTTTCATGACTAAAAGCTCTATAAGCATTGACCTTGGTGATCCTAGGACTGGACTTGTAGCAGAAGCTTTGTCTAATAAGACGTGTGTTAAGATATTAGATTTACTTGCCGAAAATGAGTTGACTGCTACAGATATTGCTTTGAAGCTCGGAATTCCTTTGAATACTGTTGGTTATAATATAGATAAGTTAATTGTTTCTGGGCTTGTTGAAAAGTCGTCTAATTTCTTTTGGAGTGTTAAAGGTAAGAAGACTCCTACTTATAGAGTTGCAAATAGAAGAATAGTTATTTCTCCTAAACGAATAATTAAAGGAATTGCGCCTTTATTGCTTGTTGCCGGAGTTATTGCTTTACTTGCTATTGGTTTTATGTTTGATGATTCTACTAATGTGCAAAATGGTTCGACTAATAATTTTAAACAATTTAGTTCTTATGATGATCTTTCTAAGTATGTTGAGAAAGCTAATACTGGTTCTGGATATGGAGGTTTAGGTCGTGGAGGAATTGTAAGTACTTTTGAGGCTTCTGCTTCTGCAGATAGTGGTGCTGGTGTTTCTTTTGCTAGTAAGTCTGCTAGTGCTTCTACGTATTCTGAGACTAATATACAAGTTGTCGGAGTAGACGAATTAGATATTGTGAAAAATGATGGGAAGTATATTTATACAGTTAATGGAAATAAAGTTGTAATCGTTGATGCTTATCCAGCAAAGTCTATGAAAATTGTTTCCGAATTAGAGTTCGAGAATTCAGTTAATGGTATATTTGTTGAAGATGGAAAGTTAATCGTTATAGAATCTTCTTACGGATATTCTATTTATAGTGGTAGAGGTGCGGAGCTTGATGTTTCTGTTTCTGGAAAGGTTGCAGTTGATTTTGTTGCTCCTCAACAGTCTAGTTCCGAAGTTAGAATACACGTTTATGATATTAGTTCTGATGAATCTGGGGCCGAATTTGATTTGGTTGAGACTTTTGTTTTAGATGGGAATTATTATTCTGCTAGATTGATTAATGGAATTGTTTATGTTATTGGAACAAAGTATATTGATTCTACTGCTCCTGGAATTCCAGTATTTAGGGCTGGAGATAATGTTAAGAGTGTTGACGCAAGTAGCATATATTATCCTGGTTATTATGAATCTAATTTGATTTTTACTTCGGTAATGGCTATCGATATTGAAGATTTGGATTATGAAGGAGATGTTTTCCTTACTGGGGCAAATAGTGTTATTTATGTTTCTGAAAAT
The DNA here is from genome assembly GCA_018303995.1 of Candidatus Pacearchaeota archaeon. Taxonomy (GTDB): domain Archaea; phylum Nanobdellota; class Nanobdellia; order Pacearchaeales; family GW2011-AR1; genus SICU01. The sequence continues at coordinate 31,241 of JAGVXB010000013.1, read as the reverse complement.
GCGATTTATTTGACTAGCCAGAAGAGTTATGATTATATTAAAGTTGATGCTGGTGCTTTGCAAGTTATGGTAGATTCTTTGCCTGGAGAGTTTGGGAATAGGGCTGGAAAGGTTATTGATTCTAACGATGAACATTATGTGAAATATGATAAGATAAATCAGATAATGCAGGAATATTTTAATAAGCTTTCTGCTACTGAGAAGAAATATTTTGAAGAAAAACTAGCTAAGGCTAATAATCAATATTATGTTGATGTTTCAAAGAGTTATGAGAAAACTGTAATTCATAGAATCAGTATTGATGGACTTGATGTAGCTTACTCGGGAACTTCTGATGTTCCTGGATATATATTGAATCAGTTTTCTATGGATGAATTTGAAGGTAATTTTAGGATTGCTACTACGACTGGAGGTTTTTCAGGTATCGGGAATTCGTTAAATCATTTGTATGTTCTTAATGATGATTTAGAGATAATTGGCTCAGTTGAAGATATTGCTCAAGGAGAGAGAATTTATTCTGCTCGTTTTGTCGGTGATAAAGCATATATGGTTACGTTTAGACAAGTAGATCCTCTTTATGTTATTGATTTATCTGACCCTACGGAGCCTGAAATATTAGGTTATTTGAAAGTTACAGGATTTTCTAATTATTTACAGCCTATTGGAGATAACTTGCTTTTAGGGATTGGTCGTGAGGCTAGTCTTGAAGGTCGTTCGCAGGGACTGAAGATTTCTCTTTTTGATATTTCCGATTTTGAAAATCCTCGTGAAGTTGATAAGTATGTAGTTAAGAGTGATTGGTCTTATTCTGAAGCTGAATATGAACATAAAGCTGTTTTGTTTGATGATGCTCTTGACTTGCTTGTAATTCCAGTTACTTATTCGGAGCAGTTAGGGCAGAAATGGGAATATTGGCAAGGGGCATTTGCATTTACTGTTACTGATGAAGATATAAGTTTGAAAGGTAAAATTGATCATGATAAGAAGACTGGAAAAGTTGAGAATGATTATGGATATGGGGATATGGAAACGGATATGTTCAGCGTTCTTTGTTTATGGATAATATTCTTTATACGGTCTCTAGTCAGATGATAAAGGCGAATGCTGTTAGTGATTTGGCTTACATTTCAGATGTTGAGTTGCCTTTTGAAGAGCCAAGATATTATGCTTTCTAAACTATTAAAAAGCCTATTTTGCCTTGATATTTATGTTAACTAAGAAACAGCTTTCTGAGATACGCTCGCATTTAGAGAGAGCCCAAAATCCTATTTTCTTGTTTGATAATGATGTTGATGGGATTTGCAGTTATGTTTTATTACGTCGTTTTATTGGACGAGGTAAAGGCGTTGCTGTTAAATCGCATCCGAATATAGATGCTGGATATGCTAAACGAGTTCAAGAGCTTAATGGAGATTATGTATTTGTTTTAGATAGGCATAATCTTGGACAAGATTTTGTAAATGAGATTTCTTTACTTCAATTGCCTATTGTTTGGATAGATCATCATGATGTTGTAGTTGAAAAGTATTCTTACAATATGTTACATTCTTATAATCCATCTCACAGAAAGAAAAAAAGTTCTGAGCCTACGACTTATTTATGCTATAGTGCTACTAAACGCGCAGAAGATATTTGGTTAGTTATGATTGGATGTATCGCTGATCATTATATGCCTGATATTGTTGATGATTTTGTTGAACGTTATGGTATATTGTGGGGAAAAGACATTACGAAGCCATTTCAAGCGCTTTATACCACAGGCATAGGTAGATTTGCTCGAGCTATTAGCTTTGGATTAAAAGATTCGATAAGTCATGTTGTTCAGTTGCAGAATTTTTTAATTTCTTGCAAAACTCCTTATGATATTGGGCAGGAACTTGAGAGTAAGAGCGCATTTGGTACTAAGTATAAAGATACTCTTAAGAAATATAATGTTTTGCTTGAAGAGGCTAAGACTGTTGCAGGAGATAAATTACTTTTCTATAATTATAGTGGGCAGATGAGTATCAGTTCTGATTTGTCTAATGAGTTGTCTTATTTATTTCCTAAACATTATATTTGTGTTACTTATAGTGCTGGACCAATGACTAATGTTTCTTTAAGAGGAGATAATGTTCAGAAAATACTTGCAGAGATATTGCCTCTTATTGGTAAGGCGACTGGTGGGGGACATAGGGATGCCGTTGGTGCTAGAATAATTACTGAAGATTTGGATAAGTTTAGAAGTGCTTTGATGGAGAGAGTGAAATGACCTTGAATAGACTTGGATTGCCTTTTAGGAAGAATTGTGAAGGTTATTTTGTTGATAATAATGGGTGTGTATTAGCTAAAGAGATGGAAGGTTTTCTGATGTTTCCTGGTGGGGGGGTTGATGAAAACGAGGATGTTAAAGATGCTATTATTAGAGAAACTTTGGAAGAAACTGGTGCTGTGATTAAAAGTTTACGGAAAATTGGGAACTTGCATTTTGTTTGGAGTCCTAATTGGGCTAAGACTGATAAGCAGAAAAAAAGATATTTGCAGTTTCAGGGAGAAGATATGCATTTTTTTATTGGAGAGATAGACAGATTTATCGAGATTGATAGAAAAGAAGAAGATTTTTGGAAAGGAGATAAATTAATCAAAATTTCTGATGCTATTAATATTATTAAATCTGGGCCATTTGATGAGTATAATGTTGAGTATAGGAAATTTCAGTTAGATTCATTGAAAAATTTATTAATTGGAGGAGTAAAGTGATTGAAGTTAAAGTAGAAATTTTTGGTCGGGTTCAAGCTGTTGGATTTAGGCATTTTGTTAAGGAAACTGCCGATTCATTTGGGATTTTTGGTTATGTTGCTAATAGGCCTGATGGAAGTGTTATTGTAATTGCTCAGGGTGAGCGAGATAAGTTGGAAGAGTTTATGGCACTGTTGCAGAAAGGCTCGTTGCTTGCTAAAATTGAAGGATTTTCTTATAATTGGAGAAAGAAGACTAAAGATTTTTCTGTTTTTGAAATTGTAGTAGATAAAGGATTTATTTTAGATCAGAAATCTAGTTTTATTAATTTAGGGAAGCAGTTACTTGGAATTGGAAAGGCAGTTCCTTTACATGTTACGATTATTCCTGACGGAAATCGTCGTTGGGCTAAGAAACATGGACTCGACGAACTTGAAGGACATAAGAAAGCTGGGGCTTATGAAAATTTGAAATTATTACTTTCTGAAGCTGAAAAAATTGGAATTAAATATTTTACATTATGGGGTTTTTCTACTGAAAACTGGAGCAGAAGTAAAAAAGAAGTAGATTCGCTTTTTGAATTAATGAATGGTCTTCTTGTAAAAATTGAGGACGATTTAATTAAAGATAAAATTAGATTTAGGCATCTTGGCAGAAAAGATAGATTGCCTAAAGAATTAGTGCAAGTTATTGAGAAACTTGAAGAGAGAACCAAAGATTTTTCAGATTTTAATTTGCAGATTTGTTTAGATTATGGAGGACGTGATGAGATTGTGCGTGCTCTAAATAAAGCAATTAAGTCTGGAGTCTCTGAAGTTGCAGAAGAGAATTTAGGAAATTATTTAGATTCTGCTGGAATTCCTGATCCTGATTTGATAATACGCACGTCTGGTGAAAAACGTCTTAGTGGTTTCATGCCTTACCAATCAGTTTATAGTGAGTTTTATTTTACAGATGTGCATTTTCCTGATTTTGGACCTGTGCAACTTCGCGAGGCTGTTGAAGAATTCTCGAAAAGAAAGAGAAGAATGGGCGGTAATTAGAAAGGTTTAAATATAAGTACTCATACTGTGTACTCATATGGGTAGCGTAAATATATCAATTAAGGATGAAGTATACAGCTTTCTTAAGTCTCTTAAGACAAGAGATGAGAGTTTCTCTGATGTTATCTGGAAATTTAAAGAAAAGAAAGCATTTAATGGGAAAATGCTTGTTGAATTTAGGCACAAATATGGAGAGATTATTAAAAATATAGATACTAAAGACATGGAGGAGAGAATGAAAGAATTTAGGGAAGAAGTAGAAGAAAGGTTTGAGGAAACTGCTAAATATATGGAAGAATCTAGAAAAAAATGATTGGGATAGATACTACTGCTTTGATTGATTTGTATAAAGAAAACGACGATTTAATTAAATTATTATCTGGTTTAACTGAACCAATTTGTACGACTGTGATAAATTCATTAGAAATTAATTTCGGTTTATCTTCAACCATCTTCTTTGAATTAAGTTCGAAAGGAATATTAATTGGAAAATTTGATTGTATGATTGCAGGCACTCTTTTATCTAATGGAATTGATACGATAATAACTAAGAATAAAAAACATTTTGAGAAAATTAAAGGGCTGAAAGTTTTGAGTTACTGAGTGATGATTAACTTAATATATTATCGATTTTTATTGTTTTGATGGTTAAATTAAAATGTGGTCTTGAGATACATGCTTATCTTGTGACTAAAGAGAAGCTTTTTTGTAAATGTAAGGCTTCTCGTGAACGGGGGCTTGCGCCTAATACTTTGATTTGTCCGACGTGCACCGGAATGCCAGGGGCGAAGCCGATGGGATGCCTTGGATGAGAAAGCATTACGATTGGCCAGATTTACCTAAGGGATATCAGAATACTATGAGTGGCCCTCATGCAGTTCCTCTTGGAGTTAATGGAAAATTTGAAAATATTATGATAGAAAGTATGCATATGGAGGAGGACCCTGCTGCGTGGGATCCTAAAACTGGAGCAGTTGATTATAATCGGTCTGGGCTTCCGCTGGTTGAGATTGTTACTGCTCCTGAATTTAGGACTGCTGATGAAGTTTATATTTGGGTAAACAAACTAGTTCACGCTTTGAGTTATTTGAAGGCCGTAGATACTAATGCTGGAGTTAAAGCAGATGTTAATGTTTCTTTGACTGAAGACGATGGCCAACAGAAAACTGAAAGAGTTGAAATTAAAAATATAACTTCTATTGATGCGATGAAATCTGCGGTTTTGTTTGAATTTGAACGTCAAAAGAAAGAGGGAAGTGTTCGCGAGACTCGTAGATTTGACGAAGTTAAGGGAGTGACTATGAGAATGCGAGGAAAAGAACAGGCAGATGATTACAGATTTATAGTAGATCCTGATTTGAATTCTGTTATTTTATCTGATAAGTTTATTGCTGAACAGAAAAAACTTATTCCTGAGCTTCCTAGCTTTAAATTGGATAAATTGATTAAGAAATATAAGATTGACGAGAAAGATGCTTCAGTTCTTGCTAAAGATGTTGATGTTGCTGTTTTCTTTGAGGATGTTGTTAAGCATATTGACGGTAAGTTTGCTTTACATTGGGTTACTGTCGAGTTATTGAGAGTTTTGAATTATAATAATAAGAAACTTAGTGATGTTTCTGTTTCTGTTGAGCATTTTGTTAAACTTCTTAAGATGGTTGAATCTGAGAAGATAACTGAATTACAGGCAAAACAAATATTGAATAAGTTTGTGCCTAAGAGTTTTGATCCTTCTAACGTCGAAGGCAAAATAAGTAGCGAGAAAGAACTTGAGCCAATCGTTAAGAAAGTTATTTCTGATAATTCTAATGCAGTTTTGGAGTGTAGAAATGGAGATGTTAAGGCATTTAACTTTTTGATTGGAGAAGTTATGAGGGCTACGAATAGGCGTGCGGATTCTTCTGTAACTAGAAAATTGATTGATAAAGCGCTTGGGAAATAGTGTTTTGCTTGATTTATGTATTTGGATTGTATGTTGTTGTTAGTGACTGTTTGACTTGTGGATTATCGTATATTTTGCATTAGCAAGCTTTATAAATATGTAAGTACATGTTAGAACATCATGGCTGACCGGAAGAGAATGCGGAAATTAAGATTGAAGAGAATTGGGTCTGTTAAAGAACAGATAGCGAAGCATGAGCAGAAGATTGATACCGAAAAACCAAAAAAAGACACTACCAAGGCATATTGGCAGAAGGAGATTGACGAAAAATTTGTTGAACAGCTTAAAGAAGATACAGATTATTTAGAGGAGCATAAATAAAATGAATATTGAAATCAAAAGAACTGTGCGGGCAGGAAATTCATCTGCAGTTATACTGCCAAGAGCATGGCTTAATCAGGAAGTTCGTGTTGAGCTGGTTAATAAGACTAATGATAAAATATTACATGAAGCTTTAACAATAGTAAGTAAACATATGAATACTAAGGAGATAATAGGAGTTTATTTAGTTGGGAGTTATGCTCGTGGTGAAGAGAGTAAGGAAAGTGATATAGATATTTTGATTATTACTCACAATACAGATAAAGAGATGATTAATGAAGGAATTTATAATATTTTAATTGTATCTGAGAAATTGTTAAATTGGAAACTTAAAAATGATTTGCTTCCGCTTGGAATGATGATAAGAGAGGCTGTGCCTTTGATAAATTCTTCTTATTTGGATTCAATAAAAATTAATACTAATAAGGTTAATTTGAAGTGGTATGTAGATACAACAAAAGATAAATTAGAGTTGATAAGGAGAGCACTGGATAGTACGAGGGGCAAAGTTGCTAATTCTGTTATTTATACCCTTATATTGAGAATAAGGACTCTTTATACAATAAGGAAATTGATAGATAATGAGAAATATTCGAAAAAGGAATTTGTAAAACTTATTAGTAAGGTTTCTGGTTCGGATAGTGCTTATGGGGCTTATGTTTTGGTGAAGAATGATTTGCAAAAAGATGCTCTTGTAACAAAGAGAGAAGCTGAAAGATTGTATTATTATTTGATAAAGCAGTTGAAAGAAGTTATTGAATTACTTAAGTAACGATACGCTGGGTTTGGGCGTAGGTTTAAAATACCTAATTAAACTGATTTAATTAAGAGCCCATAAGTTAATGGATAGACTCTCCGGCTTCGGACCGGAAAACCGAGGTTCGATTCCTCGTGGGCTCGTTTAATTCTATTGCTGGGAATCGAACGCACTAGAAGTGAACAAGTCACTTCTGTGACTCCAACTCTAAAGAGTTGAAGTATTCCTCGTGGGGCCGTTTATGCGAAAGATTTTTAAATTAATTTGACTTGAGAATTATATGAAAAATAAAAAAGATGTTTGTTGTAAGGGTGGAAATGGCGCTTGTGGCGGAGCTCTTTATGGCTTAGGGTTTATTGGTGCGGTTATTTACTATGTGTCTGGAGCTGTTGGATTTTGGGCTGGAGTGCTTGGAATTATTAAAGCTCTTGTTTGGCCTGCATTTTTAGTGTATGAATTGTTTAAGTTCTTAGGGATTTGAATTGTAAAGATTTAAAATAGATATTATATATTTTGGTTTATGAAATTATTATTTGTAGGCGTACAGGGTTCTGGAAAAGGAACGCAGGCTAAAATTGTGTCTGAAAAATTGGGGATTCCTCATATATCTACAGGAGATTTGCTTAGGGGTGCTTTCGGTGAATTGAAAAATGAGATTGATTCTTATATTGCTGTTGGTAAACTTGTGCCTGATGAATTGATGCTGAGAGTTTTGCAAGATAGGCTTTCTTTGAATGATTGTGTGGGGGGATTTATTCTTGATGGTTATCCTAGAAATATGGCCCAGGCAAAGAAACTTGATGAGATAATTTCTATTGATAAAGTAATTGAGATAGTTATTAGTGATGAGGAAGCTCTTGTACGCGCGATTTATAGAGTTACTTGCTCTAAGTGCGGCGAGGGATATAATACTAAGACTAATCCTCCTAAGCGAGCGGGGGTTTGTGATAAATGTAATGGTGTTTTAACTAAACGAGCGGACGATAATGAACAAGCGATGTTAAAGAGAATTGGAATATATCATAAGGAGACTGAGCCTATTCTTTTACATTACAAATCTGTTAAGGTGAATGGTGAGCAGAAGATTGATAGAGTTACTGAGGATATATTGAGGGCTTTGGAGATTTAGTAGTTTTTTAGAAATTCCCTATTTCTTTCAATAAATTTGATATTTTGGTCTAGGATTTCGAAAGAGTTTGCTTTTGTCATTTCGTAGCCTATTTTGTTTTTTTCAATGAATTCTTGGACTTCTTTTTTTCCTTGTTCTGTTGTTTGAGATATTATTAGCGCTTCTAAGAAGTCTTGGAATATATAATGTGTTTCTTGATGTTTCTTAATTTTATCCCAGTTATTTTTTGTCCATTTGATTATTACTTTTTGTGTTGTTGGATTTGATAATGTGTTTGTGAAGACATATCTAAGGTCCTGGGCTCTTACTTTTTCCGTTAATGCAATGTTTAGAGCTTCATCAAGTATTTTTGTTTCTCTAAATTGATATAAAGATGATAATAATTTGATTTTATATTCTAATTCTTTTGAATTTTCATATTTATTTAACATATCTTTGAATGTTTTTTCATCGCCGTTTTGGGCGACTATTGAATAAATGCTTGCTGCAGTATCTAGAGTTAAGTTATTTGTTGCATATCGTGATTTGGCTTCAGTTATTGTTTCTTTATCGTTCGCGAAGCCACAGAAGTTTATACATAATGACCTCATTAGAGTGTCTTCTGTGGATTCTTCTTCTATTTTATTCCAACCTAGATTTTTTAGTTGTGATTTAAATGTTTGAAGGAGTTTGTTTGTTATTTTTTCTTTCGTTTTAGGCCACCAAGATTCGTAATAAAATAGTCTGTCTAATTTTCTGATGCTTGAGGAGATATCTGCTAGGATGTTGTAACTATCTTCACTTAAGTAGTTTTCAACAAATGACAGATAGTTTTTAACTTCTTCTTCATTTATACTACAAAGAGCCCATAAATCACTATTAACGCCCCAACGGTCTTGTTCATTTAACTTTTTTTCTTTTACCATTATTGCAAGATTTTTCAATAATTCTTTAGAGTATTTTGTTCTGTAAAATCCCAATTGTTCGTGATTTGCTTTGATGTAATTTTCTTTTATATTATATGTTTCTTCTTTCTTTTCTAGCAATTTGTTATGGCATATATTTTCAGTGCATATTGATAATGGAATTGGCCAAACTTGATCCGTTTTTTTATTGCATCTTTCTTGAGATATTTTTAGTCCACTTGGTGTTTTTTCTATGCTTACTAGAGGATGTCCTGGCTGAGATATCCAGTATTTCATGAGTTCTTTGACTTTTTTATTTTTGTCTATATTATTTAATGAATCCCATAAATCGCTTGCTGCTGCGTTTGAGTATGAATATTCTTTTAGATAATTTGAGACTCCTATTCTAAACGATTCTTCTCCTATGTGTGATTCGAGCATTCTTAATACGCTTCCACCTTTTTGATAGCTTATTTCATCAAAAATTTCTTCTATTTCTTCAGGGCTGTTTACTTCGACTTCAATTGGGTGTGTTGTTTTAAGAGAATCTTTGAATAGTCCTGTCGAAAGTTCAGTTGCTAAATAATCAGTCCATATTTTCCATTCCGGATTATAATGATCTACTGCTTTGTAAGCCATGTAGTTTGCAAAGCTTTCGTTAAGCCAGAGGTCATTCCACCAATCCATTGTTACTAAATTGCCGGACCATTGGTGCCATAGTTCATGGGCAATGACTTCTGCCGATCTTTTTTGAACATTTACGGATGTTGTTTTTATATCTACTAAGAGTAATATTTCTCTGAATGTTATTGCTCCCCAGTTTTCCATTGCTCCTGCTCCAAAATCAGGGATTGCTAAGAGGTCTAATTTTTCTAAAGGATATGGGATTTCTGAATAATTCTCAAAGTATTCTAAATATTTTTTTGTATGTTCTAATGCGAATTTTGTGTTTTTGCTTTTTCCTTTTGCGGTTACAATTCTTAAATTTATGTTTTTATACATATCCTCGGTGAATTCAAAGTCTCCTATTCCTAAATAAAATAAGTATGAAGACATTTTAGGAGTTGTTTTAAATTGAATTGTTTTATTATTGTTCTTCGTGAATTGTGATTTTATTTGCATGTTGCTTACTGCTTCTAGATGTTTTTCTATAATTACTGTTAAGTCGAAAGTGGCTTTTTTATTTGGTTCATCAAAACAAGGAAAAATTCTTCTTGCGTATGGGGCTTCGCATTGAGTTGTTATTAGATAATGTGTTTTGTTATTGTGCTCGTATTTGCTTCTGTAGATTCCTGCAAGGTCTTCGGTTATCTTGCCATTGAACTCGATGTGTATTTCAATGTCTCCTTTGATTTCTTTTTGGATTTCTAGAGTAATTGTTTCTGTTTCTTTGTTTTCACTTACTTTTGGCAAGAGGCATTGAGTTCCTATGCATATACTTGATGTCTTAATTTCAGAGTTTTTTGAATGTAATTGTATTTCTTTGGTTGGTTTTGTTATTTCGGCTTTGATTGTTACTTTTCCTGCATATGTTTGCATGTCTTTAGAAGGTTCTATTATTATTGAGTAATTTGATGCTGTTATGTGTTCAGAGAGTCTTTGATTGTCTTTTTTCATTGTTTTTTATTGGAGATAAGCTTTAATAAGTGTTATCCTTCTTTTTATTTATGGTAGATATTAAGGGTTTGACTGTAAAGAAGAGCGAGAATTTTTCAGAATGGTTTACCGAGATTATACAGAAAGCGGAGCTTGCCGATTATTCTCCAGTTAGAGGTTTTATGATTATAAGACCTAGAGCTTACGCTTTATGGGAGAATATACAAAATCAATTTAATAAAGTTTTAAGAGAGAAGGGGGTTTTGAATGCTTACTTTCCTTTGCTTATACCCGATTCATTTTTTAAGAAAGAAGCGGAACATGCAGAGGGATTTGCTCCTGAACTTGCATATATTGAGCAGAAAGACGATGGAGTAAAACTTGCTATACGTCCTACTTCAGAAACAATAATGTATGACTCTTATTCCAAATGGATTCGGTCTTATAGAGATTTACCTTTAAAGCTTAATCAGTGGTGCAATGTTGTAAGATGGGAAGTTAAACAGACTAAACCCTTTCTAAGGACTCGCGAGTTTTTGTGGCAGGAAGGGCACTGTGCATTTGCAACTGAAAATGAAGCAATTGAAAATATGAATGAAATGGTTCGAGCTTACCAAGAGATTGCCGAAGGACTATTGGCTATTCCTGTCATTGTAGGGAGTAAATCTAAAATGGAGAAATTTGCTGGCGCTGTGACAACTTTAACTACGGAGGCAATAATGTCTGATGGGAAAGCATTACAAATGGGAACTTCTCATAATCTTGGGCAAAATTTTGCTAAGGCATTTAATGTAATGTATAAAGACAAAAATGAGAAAGACCAATATGTCTGGCAGACTTCATGGGGATTCTCTACACGTTTAATTGGAGCTTTGATAATGGTTCATGGGGATGATAAGGGGCTTGTTATACCTCCTAAACTTGCTTCCAACAAAATTGTTATTGTGCCTATATTATTTGAGGATTCTAAAGATAAAGTTTTAGCTTACTGCAGAAACATTGCTTCAAAACTTTCTGAATTCGGAGTATTTGTAGATGATCGAGAAGGATACTCTGCTGGATGGAAATTCAGTGAGTGGGAACTAAAAGGAGTTCCATTGAGAATTGAGGTTGGTCCTAAAGACTTGGAAAAGAAGCAAGTGGTTATTGTAAGAAGAGATAATGGATTTAAGGAAATTATTTCTGATAAAGAAATTATTAAAACTGTTTCTTCTTCTCTTGAAACAATGCAAAAAGATATGTATCTGAAAGCTCGTAAGAATTTTGATTCTAAAATTGACTCTGCTCGCGATGTTAAACAGCTTATTAAGAAGCTTGATGAAGGTAAGATGGTTAAGGTTTTTATGGTTGATGATAAGGAAATTGAACAAAAACTTAAGGAGCAGACTGGCGCTGCTTCGAGAATTGTTGAAGAAGAACGTGAAGAAGGAGTATGTATTATTTCAGGTAAAAAGACAAAGACTATAGCTTATGTTGCTAGGAATTATTAATTATGGTGGAATTTAATTTCAAGTCTGGAGATAAAGTTAAATTTAGATTAGCTCGCGAGGAGATTGAAGGAATTGTTATTGAAAGTTATGATGGGGATGTTGTTTTGTTAAAACTTAAGTCTGGATATAATATTGGAATTCCTAAAGAAAATATTTTAGATTGTCATGTTATTGAAGAGTTTAAGGATGTGAAGAAAAATGAAAAGATTGTTGTTTCTACGTCTAAGGATAAGCCTTGTATTGGATTGGTTGTAACTGGAGGGACTATCGCAGCTAAGCTTGATTCTCGTACTGGAGGTACTAAACCTCTTACAGATGTTTCTGAATTTATGAAATTTTATCCTAAACTTTTTGAGCGCGTGAATGTGAAAAAAATGTCTGTGCCCTTTATGGTTCTTTCAGAGAATATGAATTATGAACACTGGATAACTATTGCCGAACATGTTAAAGAGATGTTAAATGATTCTGAAATTAAAGGAGTTATTGTTACACACGGTTCTGATACATTACATTACACTGCTTCTGCGCTTTCGTTCTTTTTGAGAGATTTGAAGAAGCCCGTTGTTTTGACATTTTCTCAACGTTCTATTGATAGGGCTTCTTCTGATGCCGAGCTTAATTTGGATTGTGCCGTTACATTTGCATTGAGCAATTGTGCTGAAGTTGTTTTGGTTGGACATGCTACACAAAATGATGATTATTGTTATGCTTTGCGTGGAACTAAAGTGCGTAAGTTTCATACTTCTCGACGTGATACTTTTAAGCCTGTTAATATTGAACCTATTGCTAAAGTTTTTCCTTCGAAGATTGAGTTTTTGTCTAAATACAATGCTTGCTCTAGCGGATTGACAAAATTAGACTGTTCTTTTTCAGATAAAGTTGCGTTGCATTATTATTATCCTGGTCAAGATCCTTCAATACTAGATTATTATTTAGTTCAAGGGTATAAAGGAATAGTAATTGCAATGACTGGGCTTGGACATGTTGCTTCTGGAGATACGAAGAATTCTTGGGATTCTACTCTTAAGAGATTGATTAAAAACGGTGTGGCTATTTGTGCTGCGCCTCAGACTTTTTATGGGCGTTTGAATCCTAAGGTTTATTCTACCGGGCGTGAACTTGAGGCTTTAGGGATTATTTATTTAGAGGATATGTTACCTGAGACTGCGTTTGTTAAATTATCTTGGGTTTTGGGGCATAAGAATTGGAAGGGGCTTGTTCGCGATAAGATGCTTGAGGATGTTAGTGGGGAGTTTAATACGTTGTTGAATGAGTGATTTACTTAGTGGTGTTGTAACTTAAAGGGGGCTACAGATGGAAAGGTTTATATATTATAGGGTTTTTCTGATTTTATGATAATTAGTGGATCTTTAGCTAACGATATTGACAGAAAGAAAGCAGTTTTAGTTGCTAATCCAGATTATTTTTTAGTAAGGCAAAAAAGGTTTGATAAACAATTGAGGGATATTAGAGGAGTTCACTCTTGGCTTATAGAACACCCAGAGATTCGCAATGTTATGTTAATGAATTATTTAAATCCAAATAAAGATATTGTTGAATTATTAAGACAAGGTGTAGAAAACTTAGATAGTGCTTGGCATTATTTGCTTTCTAATCCTAATTATTTAAGTTCTGATGCTCTTATAAGGACTGGTGCTTTAATCGAACCTGGAAAGAATAAATCAGGTTTTAGAGATGTCAGGGTAAGTTTGGGGATGAATCACGTGCCTCCAAATCCTATTAAAGTTCCACAATTAGTAGGTGAAGCTTTTGATGAGGTTACAAACTCTGAATCTCATGATGTTGAAAAGGCTGCAATGCTTCATTTAAGACTTGCCGGGATTCAGCCGTTTATAGATGGAAATAAAAGAACCAGTAGACTTTATCAAGATAGAATGTTATATGGCTCAAATTTACCTGTCGCTTTTATACCTGTTGGAGAGAGATCTGTTTATTTAACTTTATTAGATCAGGGTTGGGAAGGTTTACGCGATGATAGGCTGGAGCTACAGGAACCATTTGTTAATTATATAGGTGGAAAAGTTAATACAACATTAGATACTATTATTGGAGATATAAATAGGCATTTATCAAGAGTTAGAAGAAGATAATCTTTAATAACACGTTTTATATTTGTAAGTCATGATTGATTACGCTAAACTCGGATTTAAAGCAGGGCTTGAGATACATCAGCAACTTGATACGCCTAAGTTGTTTTCTGGGGCTCCATCTTTTTTACGGAATGATAAGCCAGATTATATTGTTATGAGGAAGTTGCATGCTGTTGCTGGCGAGTCTGGGATTGTTGATGAAGCTGTTGCTCACGAGGCTTCTCTAGATAAAGAATTTTTTTATGAAGGTTATAACGATACGATTTCACTTGTTGAACTTGATCAGGAGCCACCTCACTCAGTTAATGAAGAGGCGCTTAACACTGCTTTGACTGTTGCTTTACTTCTTAATTGTGAAACTTATCCCGTGACTCAAGTTATGCGTAAAACTGTTATTGACGGTTCAAATACTTCTGGGTTTCAAAGAACTGTGTTAATTGCTCATGATGGGAAAGTTGAAACTTCATTTGGAAATGTTAGGATTGCTACTGTTTGTCTTGAAGAGGATTCTGCTCGTGTTATTTCTAAAGAAAAAGGTAAAATTATTTATCGTTTGGATAGATTAGGAATTCCTTTAGTTGAGATTGCTACTTATCCCGATTTACATAATGCAGAGCAAGTTAAAGAATGTGCTCTTAAATTAGGAGAGATATTGCGAGCTTGTAAAGTTAAACGCGGAATTGGAACGATACGTCAAGATGTTAATGTTTCTGTTAAAGGACACGATAGAGTTGAGATAAAGGGATTTCAGGATCCTAAGATGATGATTAAGACAGTTGATTGTGAGATTGACCGACAACTTAATGATTTGAAGGAAGGAAAGACTGTTGGAGGCGTTCGTAACGGTTTGCCTGATGGGATGAGTGAATTTTTACGTCCGATGCCTGGGGCTTCTAGAATGTATCCCGAGACTGATTTGTCTCTTTTGAGAATTGGTAGAGCAAGAATTGATATGCTTAAGAAAAATTTGCCTAAACTTAAGACAGATATTCGTGATGAATTACGCAAGAAAGGAGTTTCTGAAGATTTGATTGAATTGGTTTTAGATGATTCTGAATTATTTGATGAGTTCAATATTTTGATTAATGTTTATTCTGTTGATGCTAATCTAGTTGCTAAGATGGTTACTCTTTGGAGGCAGGAATTTGCCTCTAAATCTGGGAAATCTTTTGATGATGTTAAATTAATTTTAAATGAGAAAGTTTACGAAGAAATACTTAATGCTATCAATGATGAGAAAATTACTGTTTCTGATGTTAAACAGGTTTTGATTAAATTGATTGATGGGGTGAAATTTAGTGATGCGATTAAGATTGAAAAGATTAGTGATGACTTGATAGAGAAAGAGATTCGTGAAATTGTTAAATCTAAACCGGGGATGAGGGCAAATGCGTATATGGGGATGTTAATGGCTAAGTTTAAGGGGAAGTTGGATGCTAAGAAAGCGATGGAATTGATAAATAGGGTTTTGAGTTAGATTTTTAAATTATGGTTTGATTGTTTTTGTTGTATGTTGTTGTCCCATTTAGGAAATCTCGAAGTAATTGGAACTGGCAGTTCTTTGCCTTCTCAAGTTGTTAAGACTGAAGAGTTTGAAGGAAGGGATTTATGGGCTTATGATCTTAATGAATTTAGAGTTGGCGAACCTAGGAGGTTTACTTCTCAAAAAATAATTGATCTTACGGGAATTTATGAGAGGAGGAAATCTGCCCCTAATGAATGGCCTTCAGATATGGGTTATCGGGCTGCATTAAATGCATTAGAGATGGCTAAAATTTCTCCTGATGATTTAGTTGGGATTGTTGTTGCTACTGTAAGTGAAAGAGATAATTTTCCTTCTGCTGCTGTTAAGATACAATATAAATTGGGTGCTAGAAATGTTGTTAAAGCTCAAGATACCCAAAATGCTTGTGCTGGTTATCCTGCTGCAATCTCTGATGCTAATTCTTTTTCTAGAGATTTTCCTGGATATTGGCTGGTTGTTGCTTCAGAAGTTTTGACTAAGATTAATGATTATACTGATATTAATTCTCATCTTTTTGGTGATGGTGCTGGTGCTGTTGTTCTTAAGCCCACTTTAGAGAGAAGAGGGATTGTTGGAACTTATTCTGCAAGCCAACCATTTGATAAAGGGATTGAGATGATTTATAGAGGGAATATTATTGATTGTATTAGAATGCCTGATGGAAGAGGCGTTTTGAAAAGAGCGGTGCGTGCAATGACTGAATCTGCTGTGGCTCTCAAAAAACAGGTTGGTTGGGAAAGAGCCGATGTTTATATTCCGCATCAAGCTAACGAGAGAATAATTGAAGGTGTCGAAGATAATCTTAAAGGGGATGGCGCCGTTGTTTATAGGAATATTGCTAAATATGGAAATATGTCTTCTGCTACCTGTGCCGTTGCTCTTGACGAAGCTATTCGTGACGGAACTATAAAAGAAGGAAATAGAGTTGTTGTTACTTCTTTTGGAGCAGGTTTAGTAACAAGTGCTGTTGCTTTGCAATTCTAACTTTTTGACTTACATAATGCTTAAAAATAGACTTTCTTTGTGAGATGTATGGAATCAAAAGCACATACTAGAATACATATCTCTGATTTGAATGAAAAGTTGGTTGGAAGTTCAGTAAATGTTAAAGGATGGATAGATACTATTCGGGCTCATGGTAAACTTATTTTCTTTGATATTCGCGATGTTTCTGGAGTATTGCAATGCGTAGTTTCTGCTAAAAATACAATCTTATTTGAAGAAGCTAAAAAATTGACTAAAGAGTCTTCTGTAAGTTTGATTGGAAATATATCTTTACGCCCTAAAAATACTATTAATGAGAAAATTTCTACAGGAACTATTGAAATGAGTGTTACACATCTTGAAATTTACAATTTGTGTCCTGTATTGCCTTTTGAGTTTGATAATGCCGAGGTTGGAGAAGAGGTACGTTTGAAATATCGTTATTTAGATTTAAGAAGAAATAATATGAAACACAATATGATATTTAGGAGCAAGCTTATGAAAGCTATTAGAGATTATATGTATTCTCAAGGTTTTAATGAGTTTGAAACTCCAATGCTTGCTAAATCTACGCCAGAAGGTAGCCGAGATTATGTGGTTCCATCAAGAGTGCATGCCGGTAAATTTTATGCATTGCCTCAATCTCCTCAATTGTTCAAACAACTTTTCATGGTTGCAGGGATGGAGAAATATTTTCAGATTGCAAGATGTATGAGAGATGAAGATTTGAGAAGCGATAGACAACCAGAGTTTACACAATTAGATGTTGAAATGTCTTTTACGGATAAAGAGGAAATTATTTTTTTGATGGAAGGTTTAATTAAAAAATTGTGGAAGGATTTGCTTAATGTTGATATTAAAACTCCTTTTAAGCGCATGACTTATGCAGATTCAATGAAGAAATATAATTCAGATAAACCTGATTTAAGAAAAGAAACTGGCGAGAAATATGCTTTCTTATGGGTTGTTGACTTTCCTTCTTTTGAATATTCTGAAGAAGATAAAAGATATGTTTCTACGCATCATCCATTTACAATGCCTAATATGGAGGATTTTGCTAAAGATAAATTCAAATCGCGAAGTGAAGCCTATGATATTGTTTTGAATGGTGTTGAAATTGGCGGGGGAAGTATTCGTATTCATGATCCTAAAATACAAGAAAAAGTTTTTGAGGTGCTTGCTTTGTCTAAGGAAGAACAGAGGGAGAAATTTGGATTTTTGCTTGATGCTTTAAGTTATGGGGCTCCACCACATGGAGGAATTGCTCTAGGACTAGATAGACTTTTACAATTGATGCTTGAAGTTGAATCAATACGCGAAGTTATCGCATTTCCTAAGAATTCTGATGCTCGTGATGTTATGCTGGATTCTCCTTCGGAACTTAGCAAAAAACAACTTGATGAAGTGCATATTAAGTTAGAGTTGCCAGCCAAGAAGAACAAAAAATAAGGCACATTTATTTTTTATTTCAGTTTATAATAGGTTTTTATCTATAGAATGTTTTTTATAATTTCTGATGGAAATATTTATATATGTATGTATTCTTACCTTATATGGTATATTTTGTTGAATTAAATGGAGAGATTTTAGAAGCGCTCAATAAAGCCTCTATAATAATTACAGATAAAATATTTTTAGAAGGCAAGGAATTAATTCCTATTTCAATTTTAGATAATATGTGTAAAATTAATCTAAAAAACAAGTTTTGTTCCATAGATTTACAGTATCTCTGGTTTTTTCTAGATAAAAAATATGTTTATAGAAAGTTTAGTACCGGGTGGAAAAAATACAGAGTTTCTTTTTCCTCGATTTATATTGATAACTCTAATGAAATTAAAAATATTATTAATAGAGCATATAATTTATCTCCAAATCCTAAAACTAAATCTTTTTCTTTATTATGCAAGAAAGATTATGTTTCTATTAGAGATTATATCACTGGTAAAAATAAAATTTCTTTGACTGCTTTTTTAAAATCGTGTCAGTTATTAGGTTTTGACCCATGGAATAAATTAGAAGGTGTGAGGCTTTATTCTGGATCATCGAGAAGAGATAATTTTATTGTCTTTAATAATAATCTCAATGCAGAGCTTTATTACTTATTAAATTGGATTAAACTTGAAGGTAACTTATGTCTTGATAGACCTTCCATATCTATTTCACAGCATAAAAGCGAATCTTTATGTTTTTATAATTTAATCAATTGTTTTCATAATATTTTTAAAATTTCAAAAGATTCGATAAAACTACAAAATTTCTCTACTAGACCAAATATTTCTGCGTTAGTCATTAGCTCTGCTCCTTTAAGACAAGTTTTATGTCTACGATATGGAATCGCTTTAGGCTATAAAAGCAGAGAAGTTTTGCCTAATGAATCTCGGAGTTTTGATAGAGAAGATTGCTTGAAGGCACTATCTAGCGAAATGGAGACAGAAGGCAGTTTTTCCAAACATAGAAAAGAGAAATTAATTTATTGTGATGTTTCTTTTTCCACTTATAGCAAACAATATACCTTATTTGTATTTAATGAATTAAAAAATCTTGGGTATGCGTCTACTTTTATTGTTTCAGAGAGGAATAGAAATGGCATGGCTGAAACAGAGTATCGAGTAAGTTTTTGGAGAAGCAGAGATATACAAAAATTTGCTTTTGAAATTTTGCCTTATTTCTTTCATATTAAAAAGACGAATAATTTGTTAGATGTATTACGGCAAGTAAACTATTTGAAAATAATTCGAGTTGATTGTACTGATAATGTAAAAAATCTTATTCGCAAAGCAAAGGATAAGTGCGGTGATTTTAGGCATTTAACTAAGAAACTAAATGAAGAAGGCTTGATTATTTCTCAAAAAGGTGTAGGGGCTTGGATTTATCAGTCAAACAAGGTTTCAGTATTTGCTATTCTTAAAATGGCTTCTTTAATTGAAAAAACTAACTACTTCGATTATTTGCCTAACTATATGGCATTTACTCTTTGGTTGCATGGTTATGTTAGCAGGGAAAAAGTAGAAGAATTAAGGGGGAAAAAAGATTCTTTTAAGCATGTGGAGAATTTAATTTATTCTAGACGAGATAGATTGACTCCTTGATTATTTAATTTGTTTTTGATAGATATTGTATTTTCCTGAATGTTTAGATTTTCTAATGTCAAAAGATTTATATAGTACATTAAATGTACAATATTGTACTTAAAATGAACAAAGATAAAGAAGAACAAAAAAGCATGTTTGGAAAAGGGAAGGAAAAAATAATTGAATGTTTTTATAAAAATAGAAATAAGGAGTTTTATTTTAGCGAGATACTTAGATTTACAGGATTGACTCAAAATACTACTTTGAAACATCTTGCTAACTTGCAGAAGTTGGGGCTTGTCATTTCTAGTAAACAAATAGGAAATACTTTTTATAAAATAAATGTAAAAAATCCTCTTATTTATGCTATTTTTTCTTATTTTGATTATAAAAGATTTAATGAATTGCCATTTGAAAGAAAAAGAGCAATTTTAGAATTTTTAGATAAAATTGAAGTTAAACCTCTGATTATTTTAATTTTTGGTTCAACTGCAAAGGGAACTTTTGGAAAAGATAGTGATATAGATCTTTTATTGATTTATAATAAAAAAGAATTAGTGAATTCAAAGATAAAAGAGGATATTGGGGCAACATCAGGTGTTAAGATACAGACATTTATAATAGAATTAGATTATTTGAAGGAACAAATATTGAAAGGAAAAGATAGTGTAATAACTCATGCCATAAAAACGGGTTTTCCCGTAACAGGAAATGACAAATTTTATAGGGAGGTTTTAAATGACTAAGGAAGTTTGGGAAATATGGCTTGAAAATGAAGAAAGAAAAGAAAGAGATTTTCAAAAATATTTGAAGAATAAAAAAATAAAAATAGAAACTGAGACAAAAGATCTTGTTCAAGGTCATTTAAATAAAGCAGACCATAATTTGAAGTTTGTTAAGTCTACATTAGAGCTTAAAGACTTTAATGATTGGGCCATCGTAAGCGCTTATTATTCAATTTATCATGCTTCTCTTGCTTTATGCGCTTTAAATGGATATTCAACAAAAGATCATTTAGCTACTTTGCTCATTTTGATTAGAGATTTCTATGATAATGGGCTTGATAAAGAAGATATTGAAATTGTCAATAGACTAACTCTGAAGAAAGAAGAAGTTCTCTATTATACTGAATCAAAAAATCAGAGAAGTAAAGCAAGTTATTCTACAAATGTTGTTTTTGATAGTAATGAAGCCGAAGATTTGCAAAAGAAAGCAATAAATTTTGTGAACAAAGTCAAGGAAATAATAGATTCTATTTCTTTCTGAAAATTAATTTCTTCTTTTAATATAAATAAACAATCCTGCTAGACCTAAGATAAATAATAGTATTCCTGTCAAATTTGAAGATGTTTTGCTTAGTCCGATTACATTGCCTGTTATTTTTGGTGACATGAAAAAAAGTCCTCCGATGAGGCCTATTATTGCAATTGCTCCAGATAGTTTTCCTTCTAATATTGATGCATGTTTTTTCTTTCTTTCTGTTTTCATTTGTCTGACTTTCTCGAGACCGTCTACAAGGGAATGATATATCATACTATTACTATAATCTCTATTCGGACCTTTACTATCTGCTAATTCAATGCCTTTTTTATAAGCTACTTCTGCTTTATCAAGGACTCCTGCCATAGCATAAAAACCGCCAACAACAGCATAAGTTGATGGGTCAGGATTTAATTCTAGGAATTTATCTCCCATTTTCTTTAATTCTAGTCTGTCTCTTGCGTTTGTAGATTTAAACATTTCTTCATGAGGTAAATCATATTTTTCTTGCAATTTGATTATGTCTTGTCTATACTCTTCTCTCTGCATGCCTGCATATACATCAGTTGGTTCTTTGTTATAAGAACGAAATAACCTTATGACTTCTCTCCCAATCTTTTGTTTTTCGTACATATTCAGGTTTTCAAGATTAATAGACTCTAAAGTTCTAAGTGCTCTTTCAGGATGTATTCTTGCTTCTTTAAGTAATTCTCTCACTTTTGGAGAAAGTCTACTTTCTTTTTTTGACATATATCTATGTCTCTCTCTCTTTTAATATCTTTCTATATTTTCATTTTTTATCTTTTTTGATTAATTTGACTTGTGTTTTCATGGACAGATATGCTTATTAATAACCTTGTCTTTGATTTATGGTATGGGTAAGGATGTTCATAGTGAGGCTCGTGAGCTTCTTGATAAGTTTGGCAAAGACTTGAAGGATGTTAAAATTGGCAAGGGTCGCAAGACTCGTTCTTCTGGAAAGAGGAAGTCTTATAGGGATGAAGAAGAAGGGGACGAATATGATGGAGACTTCAAGACAATAATGTTTAATAATGCTGCACATAAAGATGGTTCGTACCTTTTCTTAGAAAAAGGACATTGGAATTAGTGAATAAAATAAAATGAAAGATAATCAAAATAATAATACTTCTGTGTTAAATGTGAGAACTTTAGTTGGCGGAAGGGCTCCTGACTTTACCGCTTCTATGTTTCATGAAAATCATTTTAAGCAGATTAAATTGAGTGCTTTACGTGGTAAATGGATTGTTATTGCATTTTATCCAGGAGATTTTACTTTTATATGCCCTACTGAACTTTCTAGATTTGCTGATTTGTATCCTGAATTTAAGAAAGAGAATGCTGAAATTCTTAGTGTAAGCACAGATAGCGAACATGTGCATAAGGCGTGGTGGGATAATTCTCCGTCTATCAAAAAGATACATTATCCTATGGTTGCAGATACTGCCGGCAAGATTAGCAAGATGTATGGAGTTTACATTGACTCTGGGGTTGATGAAGGTCGTGCTTTACGGGCTACTTTTATTATAGATCCAGATGGGATTGTTAAGAGTGCTGATGTTCATGACAACTCTATTGGTCGAAGCGTGAAAGAGATTTTACGCAAACTTATTGCTGCTAAATATGTTCGTGAACATGGTGGAGAAGTTTGTCCTGTTGAATGGGAATCTGGGGCTAAGACGCTTAAGCCCGGAATTGGATTAGTTGGGAAGATTTAGTTAGGGATTATAAGAGGTTTTGAATATTTTATGTCAAAGTGTCTGAAAACATTTAGGGCGTTGAACACTTTGAGCCTCCAAAAAACAAGTGCCAATCAAACCACACCTTTTTAAAGTGTGGTGGCACATTGTTTTTTTGATGATAAAAAAGAAAGTGTTGTTTATTGGATTTACTGGAAGAATTGGACCTTCTTTACTTGAAGAATACAATTTGAAATATAAAGATTATTATGATGTTGTGATTGGAATTAATAAGACTAAACCATTTGGAGATTATGAAATTGTTAAAATTAATTTGTCTGACTTGGATGATTTAACTTCCGTTTTTGTGGGTTTTGATGTTGTAGTTAATTTGGTGGCTAATGCTGATGAGAAGGATGAAAATTTTATGAATTTTGTTGAACCTAATTTGATAGGTGTATATAATTTACTTGAGGCTGCTAAGCGTGCTGGAGTTAAACGAGTTATTTCTGCAAGCAGTGTTCATGCTATTCGTGGGTATCCTTTAAACGGTGAGATGGTTAAAATGAATTTTGCTCCTAAACCTTTGAACTATTATGGTGCTACTAAGGTATTTCTTGAAGCCATGTGTCACGTTTATGCTCATGCTTATGGCTTAAGTTGTATTGCAATTCGTATTGGTGCTTATGTTTCTAATGATATGAGGCAGAAGGTTTGCTTGACGCGCGATAATTTTGATTATGTTATCTCTCAAAGGGATTTGGCTCAGTTGATTCATAGGTCTATTATTGCTCCTGATTCTTTGAAATATGCAGTTCTTGCTGGTTCTTCTAACAATTCTAAGAAATTTATGAGTTTAGAAGAAACTAAGAAATTGGTGGGTTATGAGCCTGAGGATGATGGGTATGAGATGTGTAATATTGTTAAGAAAGATGTTTTTTGATTAAGATTGTAAGTTTTAAATAGTGCCGTTTTAGAAGATTTTGTGGCCATTGGAATTCATCGTTATGGGAATGGAAAATCTGATGTTTATGTTAAGCATGGAGATTCAAGAGTTGTTTTTGCTTATCCACCTATTGGGCCAGATGATTCAATGGTTATAGGAAAGACTGTTTTGATGACTAATGGTTTGAGATTACCCACGGGGCTTGAAACTGCTAGACTGATTTACGAAGCTTATTGTGGAGAGCACTATGATTTGCCTGAATTTGAGGCTGTTCGAAAGTTTCTTGAAAAAAGTAAATTACCTTTATTTAATAATAATTTTGTTACTTCCAAGGGTTTAGTTGTAATGGATGATTCTGATTGCGTTAGTTTTAATCGTAGATTTGATGAAAGGACTCTTGAAGGTAAGCTTGTTGGCGCTAGAAATGTTGAAGGGGTTTTATTTGGAGAGGGTATTCGTTTTATTCCGAGAAATTCTGAATATGCTGGTAATTTTGATGAGGCTAGCGGGTTTTCTGGATGGGGTGTCGCAGTTGCTTCAGTTGATGTTGAAGGGTATGAGCTTTTACAGGAGGTTGCTTCAAGGCTAGGGACGCATTTTGAATGCGATTATATTGGATCAGATGAACCTGAATCAACAACGTCTGCATTATCTATAAAGAATTATGTTTTAGAACTTGTACATTTTGCACGTGACAGCGAATTGGATGAACGAAATTATGTGTTTCCCGTAAGGAAATGATAAATCTTTAGTGAGTAAGATTTAAAAATAACTTTTTACATTTAATATTATGAATATTGTTAAACAATCTAAGAAAATATCTGAATTGAAGAAAGGAGACTTTGTTACAGTTAATGGAAAGAAGTTAGAAGTGGATGCTCATTATGTATTTGAGGATTATAAGACAACTAAGGAAATGTTAGTTGAACTCTTTGATCCTAAAACTGATAAAGATTACCAACTGCGTTACTTTAGTGACCAGGTTGAAGAGACTTTGAAGTTTTATGAGTTGAAAGAGATTGTTTATGAAGAAACAGATATTGATAAGATTGAGTGGTAATTGATTTGATATTTGTTTTAATTATTTCTGAAACAATCTGCACTGTGGTCATTGATTAAGCCCGCGGCTTGCATAAATGCATAACATATTGTTGAACCTACAAATTTGAAGCCTTTTTCTTTTAGGTCTTTTGACATTGTATCTGATTCTTTTGATTTAGATTGATAGTCTTTGATATTTTTTGGGTTGTTTTTAATTGTTTTATTGTTGACGAATTGCCAAATGTAGTCGCTGAATGACTGGGTTTCTTTTAACTTTAGAAATGCTTTTGCGTTTGTTATTGCCGATTCTATTTTTAGTCTGTTTCTTATTATCCCTGCATCTTGCATTAGTCTTTCTTTGTCTTTTTCTGTGTATTTTGCTATTTTTTCTGGGTCGAAATTATCGAACGCCCTACTAAAGTTTTCTCTTTTGTTTATTATTGTATTCCAGCTTAGGCCTGCTTGAAATGCATCTAAAACTAGAAATTCAAATAGTTTATTATCGTCTTTTAGAGGCGTTCCCCATTCTTTATCATGATATTCAATCATTAAAGGATTTTGATTTACCCAAGGACAACGTTGTTTTTGCATGTTTGTTTAGGGTGTTGGTTGTTTTTAGAGTTTTTCGTAATTTATTTAATTATTGGCTTTAATAAAATGTTAAGTTTTAAATATTAGGGCGTTTTAGCGAATTTATGCCCCGTCCAGTTATTGTTGGTACAGCATTGGGATTACTTTCTTTGATAGGTTGTCATTCCAAATCTCAAGGGGGTGCTCCGAAGATTAGTAGTATCCCGCCGCAAGTAGTTGAAGAAGGAAACTCTTTCGAGTTAGATCTTAAACCATTTATTATTGATTTGGAGGGGGATGGTTTTCAGGTTGAAAAAATTAGTGGTCCGGGCAGATTATCTGCTTCTTACCCAACTATAGTCTGGCCTTGGCCCCCGGTTGATCTTCGTTTACTTTATACTTATCAAGACTTGCCAGATGCGGATATAATCGACAATAATTATGTTGTTACTTTTCGAGCTGTTGATATTAATGGGAAAGAGTCACGTGGTTCATTTAATCTTGTTCAAAAAGATACTTTTCCTCAAGTTCTTCAACCATCTTCTTTTCGTCTTTCTTCAAATTTAGAAAGCATAATTGTTGATGATTTTGGAGGTTATTATCCTGATGCACGCGGGTTTGCTCAAAATTCTATTGCGGTAAATAGCAGATTAGAGCCTGTTCTTGCATGGGTGGATGGAAATATTACTCGCCCGGGTGGATTGACAAGTATATTTGCTTCTAATAATTTATGGATAAAAGATTATCATGGAGGGTTTTCTGGTTTTCAATCACTTGTTTTTGATTCTGCGGATAATCTTCATTTTTGTTACTCTACTCCCCGAGATTCGGAAGAATTAAGATATAAAAAATTAGTTGGTGGACAATGGATGGAAGAAATTGTAGATTCTAGTTCTAGTGTGGGATTGGCTAACGATCTTGCTTTAGATCAAAATAATAAAGTCCATATAAGTCACTATGCTTGGAATGGAAGCCGATTAAAATATTCAACAAATGTAAGTGGTGGCTGGGTAACCGAAACTTTGAGTCCTACTGATTGGACTAGCACTTCTATTGCTACAGATCTACAAAATAAAGCGCATATAATTTATATAACTCCTGGAGATATTATTAGCCATTTACATAATTCCTCGAGTGTTTGGCAACAAGAAAATATTTCTCAAGGCAATAATCCTGTTATAAGAAGAGATAGACAAGGAGAGCTACATGTTGCGTTTGAACAGGTTACTTTAATGCATGCAGTAAGACGAAATTCAAATTGGATTATTGAGACTTTGCCTTCTCAAGTTAATCCGAATGGTCGTATATCTTTTGAAATAGACAATAATGATAAATTATGGATGGGGTATACATCCAATAATCGAGACAACTTATATATATTAACAAACTATGATGGTAGTTGGAGAGAACATCAAATAGATAATGGTGGTGATTGGATTAGTCCTAGGATTTATTTAGATAATCAAAATAACATTCACATTATAGGAGCACGACAAGGGAAAGTACACTATATTAAATTCAATCATTCACAGCTTCCTCAATAGTTAAGATAATTTAGTTTCTCCGTAACATATTTAATGCTCGTTTTTAATGAGTATGTATGGGAATTGTTGAAGATAAGGTTAAATCATGTCTTTTTAAAATAAAAGAATATAATAAGTTGATTAATGCTTTCATTGAAGTTAGAGATGAGAAAGAATTAATTACTGAAGCAAAGGCTCTTGATTCTAAATCTAAAAAGGGTAGACTTTATGGATATGTTATTGGCGTGAAAAGTAATATTTGTGTTCGAGGTTTGAGGGCTTCTTGCGCTTCTAACACTTTGAAAGATTACGTTTCTCCTTACGATGCTACTGTGATTTCTCGCATCAAAGATGAAGATGGGTTGATTATAGGAATGTTGAATTGTGATGAATTTGCGTGCGGTTGGACTGGTGAGACTTCTGCTTTTGGAAAAGCTCATAATCCTGCTGTTCCTGATCATGTTCCTGGTGGCTCTTCGTCTGGAAGTGCTGCTGCGGTTTCTGCTGGGTTTTGTGATATGGCTTTGGGAAGTGATACTGGCGGGAGCATTCGAGTTCCTGCAGCTTTTTGCGGAGTTGTTGGTGTTAAGCCTTCATATGGATATGTTTCTCGTTATGGACTGATTGATTTGTCTATGTCTCTTGATCAGATTGGGCCAGTTGCTAAGAATGTTTCAGATGCTATGCTTTTGCTTGATGTGATTAAAGGAATAGATGATAGAGATACTACTACTTTCGATTCTAAGTCTTTGAAAATTGAGAAGGTTGGTAAAATTAAATTTGGTATGGTTACTGTTCCTGAAACGGACGTTAGAATAATTGATTTAATGGCTACAGTTTTAGATGAAGCTACTGTTGGATTGAAATGGTCTGAAAAGAAAGTTGCTTTGAAATACATAGACATTGCAATTCAGACATATCATCCTTTGGTTTGGACTGAATTCTTTTCTGCTACTCGACGTATGGATGGTCGACGTTTTGGTAAAAAGATTGAAGATTCTGCTGGAGTTGAGGTTTTAAGGAGAATTTCTGGCGGTAGTGAGATTTCAAAAGCAGAATTTGAAGGGCAATATTATCAGAAAGCTTTAGCAGTTAAAGAGTTGATAAAAAAAGAATTTGAAAGAGTTTTAGATGAAGTTGATTGTTTGATTATGCCTACTACTCCAATGTTGCCGTGGAAGTTTGGAACTAAAGTAAGTATTGAGCATCTTTATGCAGTAGATGCTTTGACTATTCCTTCAAATTTAGCTGAAGTGTGTGCTATTTCGATTCCTATAGGATTTATAGATAAGAAGCCTGTAGGTATTCAAGTTGTTTGTGCTAAGGGTTGTGAGAGTAAGATGCTTAGTATTGCTCTGGAAATTGAGAAGATTGTTAATCCGATAATTATTAAAACCCAGTGATGTTTTAATTGTATGAAAACTGGTGCTGTTGATATCGATTTTATTGGACATGCCGGATTTGTTGTTAAATACAAGAATAAGGTTTTTGTGATTGATCCTTATCATGTTTCTGATAATGTCTCGAAAGCGGATATTATTCTTATTACTCATAGCCATAGTGACCATTGTAGTATTAAAGATATTCAGAAATTGTCTCGTAAAGGGACTATGGTTTTATGTCCTGTTGATTGTCAGAGCACACTTATGAAAGTTAAAGGTGTTGAAGTTCATATAGTTGAGAAAGATGATGTTCTTGACTTTAAGGATTTTAAGATAGAATGTTTGCCTGCTTATACAATTAATAAGAGGCATTCGCAGAGTGAAGGATGGTTAGGATATTTGTTGAAATTTGATAAGCAAGTTATTTATTTTGCTGGAGATACGGATAATATTCCTGAAATTAAACGTTTAAGCGGTTATGGGAAGAAAGGAAATAATTTTGTTGTTGTTTTGCCTGTTGCTGGAGATGTTGTAATGAATGCGATTACTGCGGCGGATACGGCTTCTTTGTTAAATCCTACTCTTGCGATACCTATGAGTTATGGTGCTGGGCTTTATGGGACTGTTGAGGATGCTAAGAGGTTTGTTGAGCTTTGTAGGCAGAGAGATGTTAATGCCTTAGTTCTTGATAAGATTTGAGGTTTTTTAGTGGAAGGTTTAGATTGATAGTTTTAAAAAGGGATAGATTTGCTTTTGTATATGGATAATGTGAAAAATGAAGAAACAGCACGCAAGAATTTGATGCGAGATAGTCATGAGCCTGATGGAATTAGCGTTCGAGGTCCTGATTTTAATTTAGGAGTTAATTATTCTGGAATTGTTGATAGTTTTGAGAGTATGGGTTTTCAAGCTACTAATTTGTCTAGGGCTATTGAAATAACTAATAAGATGATTGCTGATAAGGCATTTATTTTCTTGGGATATACTTCAAATATGGTTTCTTCTGGGTTGCGTGATGTTATTAGTTATTTAGTTCAAAATAAAAAAGTAAATGTTTTAGTTACGACTTGTGGAGGGATTGAGGAAGATATTATAAAATGTTTAGGTAGTTTTAAAATTGGCGAGTTTGGTGCTGATGGTGCTACTCTTCGCAAGAAAGGGATAAATAGAATTGGAAATATATTTGTTCCTAATTCTCGGTATATTAAATTTGAAAAATTTGTTCAGCCAATTCTCGAGGAACTTTATCAATTGGCTTTGAAACGCGGTAAACCTGTTACTGGAAATGAATTGATTTGGAAACTTGGTGAACGAATTAAAGATGAAAATAGTATTTATTATTGGGCTTGGAAGAATCAGATTCCAGTTTATTGTCCTGCTTTGCTTGATGGTGCTCTTGGAGATAATATTTATTTCTTTAAATTTAAACATCCTGATTTTGTAATTGATTCTACTGATGATGTTGTTTGGTTTAACAATACAACTATTGGACTTGCTAAATCTGGTGCTGTGATTCTTGGTGCAGGAGTTGTTAAGCATGCAATATTGAATGCTAATATGTTACGCAACGGACTAGATTATGCTGTGTATGTTAATACTTCTCAAGAGTTTGACGGTAGCGACGCTGGTGCTCTTCCTAGCGAAGCTGTTTCTTGGGGGAAGATATTGCCAAATGCTTCTACAGTGAAAGTTTTTGCTGATGCGACTATTGTTTTTCCTTTGCTTGTTGCTGAGAGTTTTGCGAAGAAGTAGATAAATTTATATTATTCCGATTTACTACTTTGATGATGAGAAAAGTTATTTTAAAGAAAGGGAATAGAAAGCTTAGTGAAGAAGAAGAGATACTTGCAGATAAAGACATGATGGAACAGCTTAAAGAAAGCGAGAAAAATAGGAAAAAAGGTAAGACTTGGAAATTGAAATATTAATGATTCAAAATCATGCTCTTGTTATAAGGGGAGATTATGCTATTGTTTATTTGACTTTGTATGCCTGGAGCTGAAACTTCGAAATTGATTTGTGCCCAGTTTCTTCCATATTGAACGCTAAATCTACCCATTAATTTTGCTGGGTTTTTAATTTTTTTTAAAAATGGAAAGTAATCTGATGCATTGAAGAATTCTAGGCCAACTACAGAGCCGTCAAAACCATAGTCTATGACGACGTCTCCTTTAGGAAGTTCTAAGTCAAAGCTAAATTTTGATTTATAGCCTTCGCTATGTAATGAGATAATGTCCTCATCTGAATCATAGCTTACCTTGAAAGATTTTTTCTCCATAGTTTTTCAGCTTTCTTGCTTGTTTTTATAACGTTTATAACGTTTAAAATTCTTTCGCCATAAGAGATTATGACAATTATAGAATACTTTGAGCTTATTTTGTAAATTAGCTTGTAACGAATTTCTTCCGATTCTTGTAATTTTCTTTTTTGCTTTTCAATATGATACGGTTCTTTTTCAAGAATTAGTGAGATTACTAAATCTTGATTTACTCCTCTGTCTTCCATTTTTTCAAGGCAATAGTTTGTAAAATTTAATTGCTCTTTAAGATATTCTTTATTTATTTTGGTAATTGTTTTAATTAAATCTGATAATTCTTCTTTTTCCACGTTTTATTACATGATTTCATTATTTATTTTTAACTAAATCTAAAAATGTTGCTCTTATTTCATTACTAAAACCTACTTTTTTAACATACACAATTATTTAAACTCAAACGAACTTTGGAATTCAATTATTTGAAAGGAGGTATGAAAAAAAAGAAAAAATGGTTCTTGATTTTGCAAAAGAAGCAATTGCTAATGCCTCGACACACAGTATTAATTTTGATGAACTTAGAGCTGGAAAAGCTAACATCAAAGTATTTGGTGCTGGAGGTGCTGGTTGTAACACAATCACTTGGTTATTTAACAAAGGGATTAATGGAGCAAACATATATGGCATTAACACTGACGCGCTTCACTTGAGCATTACTAAGGCTGATGAGAAAATCCTTATTGGTAAGGAATTGACTCGTGGACTTGGTTGTGGAGGATATCCTCAGAAGGGTAGAGAAGCAGCAAAAGAATCTGTCTCGGAATTGAAGAAATCTGTCAGTAACGCTGATATGGTTTTCATTTGTGCAGGCATGGGTGGTGGTACCGGAACTGGTGCAGCGCCTGTTGTTGGACAACTTGCAAAGGAGGCTGGTGCGGTCGTTATTGCGGTCGTAACAATGCCTTTCGAATGTGAGAAAGCACGAATTGACAAGGCA
>JAGVXB010000004.1 GCA_018303995.1 Candidatus Pacearchaeota archaeon | reverse complement strand
AAATTTAGTTATTTAAGCATCCCATAGTCCTTTTATAAACTTTGCGGTGACAACACTTTCGCTACTTTCCATAGTAACAAAAAAGCTTATTAAGTATACTTCTAGCTACTTGCCATGGCAAATGAACATAAAATCACTACGATCAAAGTAGGTATAGAAACAAAAGCACGTTTGGACAAGCTAAGAGTCCATCATAAAGAGAGCTATGATGAAGTAATTCAGAAGATTTTATACATCCTAAACCTATGTAAGTCGGGCTCAAGTGAAGCCAGAGCCCGCTTGTTAGCCATAGACAAAGCAAAAAAGCTCAATTTGATAAGCCCTAAATATGCGAAGAAATGATAGAGTTTAGTCCGCTTTACCACTAATCACCAAGAATCATAATTGCACAAAACCTAACGACCTTGCACGTGGGCTTCGCAACCCAATCTCATAAGCCTTTCTTGCATCGTATCTTACATCTCTTAGATTTGTAACTGCGTTCTGTTTATAATTTAAATGGTCAAATAAATCTTCTGCTGCGAGCCAATCTCCTTCAGAAGATATTCTAACAGCACGCCACAAACCCATATTTCTATTATTTCTTTGTATATCAAGACTAATAGAGTTTCCCAAATCAATTTGTTTTGTTGTTACTGTTTCTCCGTCTGAATCAGGTAAATTAAAAATCTCTGAATAAGAATCTGGATTGTCTGCTTTGTAACCTAAAACTACCTTCGTAGGATGAATAATCTCGATTCTACTTAAATCATTCACAAATCTTCTTACTTCACTATCTCCCACACTAAACAAATCAGGAGCAGAAGATCTATGCTTATAAAGTCCGATAGAGTAATGACTTATTCCATAAGTTTTATTTAAATCCTCAATCATTTGTGCTATTTGAGAAGCATTTGCATCGCACAAAGTCGGAACAACCCATAATCTATCACCTTGAAAAGCTTTAGATATCCAATCTAAATTTCTTTCAAGTTTTGAGTATGAACCCTCTCCTCTAATTTTATCATTGAATTCTCTTGGTCCGTCAATACTAATATCTATCCAATCAAGAGAACTTCCTTCTAATCTATTTCTGTATCTTTGTAAGAGTGTGCCGTTTGTTATCACACCAATATCCGTTATTTTTGATGCTTGTAGCCTATCTCTTTGCTTCAAAGCATCAAACATTGTTTCGACGCTTTCATCTTTAGCAAATATTTCTTTTCCAACAAAAACTGTTGCGTTTGGCTTTAAATCTCCAAAAAGAGACTCAAAAAAATTATTCCATTCTTCTCTAGAAAGAGAACTCTGCTCGTTCATATTCTCAAGATAACAGGTTTGGCATCTAAGATTACAAATATCATTAAGTAAAACACTGACTATAACAGGGGCGTTTAATTCTGCAGTGTTCCCACTATACCTAACATTCCTCGCGTTCATTTTAAAAATAAGAAAAGAAAATTAGTTTCCTTTTACTTCAACATAGTCCCTCTTGGCAAGGTCTGTTTCGCATAAATCTTTTTCAAAAGCAATTCTATAAACAGTCTGTCTATCTTCATTTACAGCGAAAGCTAACTCTGCTTTCTCTTCATGTCCTTCATAGACTCTTCCTTTTAGGGAACCGTTCATTATGTTCATTTTTATATTCCTCATTACAGTTATTATAACAATTAACGATTTTAACTTTATAAAATATGTAGATATATATTTTTTATTTATGTGCGAAAAGCTTATAAATATAGGACAATAATAAAAAATATGGCTATTAAGGCGCAAAAAGACAAACCGATAAAATTAGATACAGTAGATAAGAAAATTTTCTATTATTTGAGTGTCAATTATAGAATACAAAGAAAGAAGCTTGCTAAACTAGTTAGAATTTCTCCCCAGAGGCTTAATCATAGAATTAAACAACTTGAAAAGCAGTTCTTAGAACCCTATGTCTGCCTTAATTATCCTCTATTAAACATCAAATCCTACTTAATACTTTTTAAGAGTTTAACAGAAACAGAAATTAATACTTTCTCTGATTCTAAAAATATTTATTATTTCTTAAGATTAGTCGGGGATTATCAGTATTTAGCCATTGTGTTCGCTGAAAATATAATCTCTTTTTGTAGCGAACACATCCCAAATTATATTCCAGAAGTTTTCTCATTAGAAGGTTTTTTTCCAGACAAATGGAACGGATTTGATGTTTCTGTCTTAAAAGAAACTCCAAAAAGTCATAGAAAATATGAGCTAAATTCTAAAGATTATGAAATTTTATCGGCTTTAGCAGAAAAACCAAACGCCTCTTTATTGGATTTGAGTACAAAACTTCACATAAGCAGACAAACTCTTAATAAAAGGATTAAGTTAATGGAAGAAGTGGATATAATTCAGGCATACAGATTTGCTTTAAATGTTCCTAAAATTGGTCTTCTCACATATTTTATCCATCTTAGTTGTAAACCTTCTGAGATTGAGAATATAAAAGACAGTATCAGAAATAGCAAATATTCAGGCTTTCTTTTTCAGTCGAATAATCATTTATTCTTTCCTTATATAGTCTTTAATCCTGAACAACTCTTTAATTTTCTAGAAGAGATTGAGCAAAAAACTGGCCCTATTATAGATGTTTCACAAAACACTGGAAACTATGTAGTAGAGCCTGTCCCAAAATATGTTAGAGAATTACTTCGCGATGAACAACTCCCTATCAAGAGGTTTGCCTAAAGGCAAAATCCATAGGGTAGGGTAATTCACAGTTACTTATTTTAATTTTATAATTCTCTCTAAACTCAAACTATTCTAATAAATCAACTCTTCTCGTATCTCGCCTAAATTAACTACAATATATTTATACAATTTCTCAATAACTACTGCCTGTAATCCTTCCTTAAGCACTCCATGACAAGCGGCAAGATTCTTCTCAGGATATCCAGCCACACCAATGGCATAAGCACAAATCATACTGTTTTTTTCATATTGCCTCAAATCTATATTTCCTTCTTTAGCATTCAAAAGAGTAACGTCAATCTGGCACTTCTTATCAGCAGTTCCTAAAACTTCATACTTCCATGAAGCTTCTTCTTCTTCATTAATATAAATAGCAGGCTTGCACTTAGTCATATGGGCCTGAAAACACGAAAAATCGCCGCAGTTAACTGGGATAAAAGTGTAGTATAAAGCAAGAACTGCAACAACCAAAATCAAAATTGCAACAACCTCTTTCGCGTATTTAATGTGCATTGAATTAAATATAAGAACAAGTATATAAATATAATTCCCAGGATTTTTAATAATAAGGGATAGCTTTTCGAAAAAGATTAACAACTTGCCCAGTTTTCCATATTTTAACATGATTTTGTTTATCAAAGTCTCCATCATCTGTCCAAATACCATCATTTGCAGAAGCAAGAGCCGAAGCAATGAATACAACATCTTTTTCATCAATATGTTTCATAATAATCTCCGCTTCATCTAATTTGTTTTGATAATTTGATTCTTCTAGCAAAGAAACATAACTTATAATAATGTTAAACAATTCATCAAACTCCTGATTTGAAAGTCCAGCTTTTCCCATAATATAAGTTTTATATTTTTCAATTTCATTCAAAGAAATTTTCGGATAAAGGAATCTCCACCCAGATTTAAGAATTATCTGTCTTGTTATAGAGTCTCTAATAAGAGCAGATATGAGGATATTGGTATCAATTACAAGTCTCATTTATTTCTTAGCTTTTTTGCAATAGAACTGTCAATCTTATGTGCAATTTCAGCAACATCATTCATAGTTAACTTGCTCTTACTAGCAATTGATTCAGCGATGCGAATCTTTCGAAGATGTTCTAACAATGCCCTTCTTATAACAGCACTCCAGTTAACTTCGTCATGTTCTTGTAATTCCTTTTTCAATTCATCTGGAATTGCTAAAGTGATATTTGTCATAATTGCTCTTGTGTAAACATGTGCATGCACATATTTAAATGTTTCGTAAGATTGTAAAAAACAATTATATAAGAACAATTCTGTCAATAATCATATATGAGCTACTACATAATAATCAGAGGACCATTAGGGTGTGGAAAGACAACAATTGCTAAGAAATTATCTAAACTGATTGAAGGTAAGCATATCTCAATTGATAAAATGCTTGAAAAGCATAATCTCTTGAAAGATAGAGAGGAAGGTTACACTTCTCAAAAAAGTTTCTTTAAAGCAAACGATTTTGGAATTAAAGCAGCCAATAAATATCTCTCTAAAGGTATTCCTGTAATCTTTGATGGTAATTTTTATTGGAAATCTCAAATTGAGGACTTATTAAAAAAGCTAGACATAAAACATTATGTGTTTACACTTCAGGCCTCATTAGAATTATGTATAGAACGAGATAGCAAAAGAAAACAGGTACATGGTAAAGATGCAGCAAGAGTAGTTCATAATAAATCTACAGAGTTTAATTATGGAAAATTAATTAATACAGAAAATAAAACTCCTCAAGAAGTATTAAAAGAGATTATCAAATTTATTTACTAAAATCTAAAGCCCGATCAACTCAATATTCGTCTCAACAGCTGCGAAATTCTTAGCCGCAATAAATGAAACTCCTCTCTCTTCACAAGCCTGTATAACTTGTTTCGTAGCAATTCCATCTATCACAACAGCAGATACGCTACTTCTTGAACGATTCAATGCAGGAACAATCTCTACACTAGACACAGTTCTAGCAACAGATAAATCAGCATTCAAAAGCAAAGCCTTTTTACTCCCGCTAATTTCTTTATATTTCTCTTTCAAAGCAGAAGGAACATTACCAGCAAAAGGAGCTACTTCAACTTCAGAATTATCATTTCCCATTCTATAAAGAAAATCGCGAGCGGGCATTCTTCTTCGAAGAGCGAGTAATATCTCTTTTCCTTCTAACTCTTCAACTTCTTTCCCATCAGGGGCAACTGCAATAAAAGCAATTTTAGCATTATCACAAACATTCTTAGCAATTAACTTTCCCCCGCGATCGCCGTCAATAAATAAGGTTATTTCTTTGTCCTTGCTAAGTATTGCTATCTCTTTAGGAAGCTTAGCTCCATTCATTCCAATTACATTATTGACTCTATTCTTCAAAAGATTAACAACATCAGCACGACCTTCAACAACAATTATTTCACTTCCACTAACGTCCCCAGCAGGTAACTGTTCCTCTCCATACTCTTGAATCTTAGCAGCTCTGCTTTCTTCTTTTAATGTCTTAGAAATATTATCTTTTCCAGAAGAATCAAGTCCTTCAAGTAAAGCCTTAGCCCTTTCAATAATGTAATCTCTTTTACTACCACGAACGTCCTCAATCTTAGTTATAGTTACTTTAGCCTCGCTTGGACCTATTTTATCAATAGTTTCAA
Organism: Candidatus Pacearchaeota archaeon; assembly: GCA_018303995.1. Lineage (GTDB taxonomy): Archaea > Nanobdellota > Nanobdellia > Pacearchaeales > GW2011-AR1 > SICU01. The sequence continues at coordinate 17,118 of JAGVXB010000004.1, read as the reverse complement.
GAGTAGCAGCAATAATTGTAGTCTCAGACTTGTCAAGGGCGCTAGGTAACTTTATCTCTCCAACAGTGCGTCCATCAACAGTGTTCAATTCAACTTCAATACGCCCTATTTTTCCTTCTTTCTGAAGTTCGCGCATTTCAAGTTCAGTTCCCAAAAGTCCTTCAGTCTGCCCAAAAATAGCCCCTATAACATCAGGCTTTTCAATTGGCCCTTCAGCAGCAAAGCTAGCACAAACCATATACTTTATCGATGCCGGACTTACTTTTGCCATATTGAAATCTCAAGATAAATGTAGAAATCTAGTGTCAGCTACAGACAGATAATCAAGCCAGTAATGGCCCAAATAAACGTGAATGTGATTGATATACTATGATCTACAGTGATATCGTGATATTAAGAGTTCGTTTTGAATGTATTTAAATCTTTGGATTTAGAAAGGCTTATAAATCATAATTTAAGCATTTTAACATGAGAAAATCAACAAAAACATCAATAGTACTAAGTTTAGCAATATTAGCAGGTTGCGTATCCCCAAAAGAATCAGAAATACCTCAAAAACCAACCTTAACACTAAACGACGCTCTAAGCGTATCCAGATATCTAACTAATGAAGAACTCTCAAATATAAGAGGAAGCCCACAATCACAATCACAATCAAGGCAAGACAGTTTATATCAAATAAAACGTCAAGCAATATATAGATAGTTGTTTAAAACTAAGAAGTAATTATAATTAATTATGTCGAAGTGTCTCCCTAAATTCTTTAGAATGTGGTCGACACTTCGAGCATCCAAAAATCGAGCACCTTTTCAAACCACGACTTTTAAGTCGTGGTGGTGCATCGATTTTTTGATATTAATCTACTCTATGTAAATAATAACATATATCTCATAGACCCTTAGTAATAATAGTTTAATATATTTAACTATTTTTTATCTATGTTAGTTAGAATTAGAGGTCTCTTTCTTTACATCCAAATTATAAACTTAAAATTATCAATATTCCTAAAGTATTTAATATAAAACTTAAGATAGCTAAAACTTTAAAGTTGATTTTAGTTAGACCTGCAAGCATAACTACTCCGATTTCATCAGGTAATGGTGATGCTATTAATATTCCAGCAAAAACATACATAAGATAAACTTTAATCCTTTCACCAACACTTCTTTGAATTAAATATCCCATGCCTTTGATAGTCCTAGTTTTCCTTAATCTTTTGAATTCATCCTCAAATGAAATTTTAATAAATTTGAATATGAGTAAATCAGAAATCAAAGCTCCAAATCCCCCAACAATTCCAGCAATCCAAATATTTGATGGAGCTAATGATATAAATAAGCCAACTGAAAAAGGAGCTGTAAATCCAAAAGCAAAGAGAATTCCCCCAATAAAAACACCAAAATAACCAAGATTTCCCAAGTGGGAGAAGTAACTTGAGATTGAAGGATTTCTAAATATTAAGTATGATAAAACTATTGTAGCTGTCAAAAGCATAATTTTTGGATACTTAAATTTAAAGAGTTTTTTCATCTTATCCTTATTTATTGAAAATTATAAATAACCTTCTAGCTCCACTTTGCTAAATTTACTTATTTCTTAAAAAACCTATATAGAGGTCTTGCACCCAAGATTAAGGCTATTGCTAAAAACCAAATCCAGTTTGTTTTAGTTACCCAATTAGCAAATGCTGGCCATACAGAAACTGCAAATAAAGCAAATACTATTGAAGCCCATTTAGTCAAACCTAAATCCAAAATATCCATCCTCTTAGCATTTTTTTTGAACACCATTGTTTTTACCTCCTTTGTTGAATTAGTTTAATAAGCTATAAATATCTATCTTCCCCAACTCCATTTAGGTTTTTCTCCCTTCTTATAGCAAATCCAGAAAATAAAAATTATTGATGCTGCCATAACTCCAAAAAATAAAGACAAGTCCCAAGTTGTAGGTTCACTATTAGGAGAAACTTTAGAAGCAAAGTAAACACCATTCAATAATAAAACTGCCATAAATGCTAGGGTTATAGTCCAGCCCTACCACTTTACAGGAACCCAACCCCGACCATTTAATCTCATTTTAAACCAAAGACCCTTAGGATTATCTTTAATATTATTGTTAGTAACTATTAACTTATAAAATCTACCTAAAACTACATTTACAAAAAAATAATAAAAAAATCAAAAATATAGAAGATTTAGGAATTATTTTGTTTCTACTGAAACAGATTCTTCTTTCTTTTTCTTTTCTGCTTCTTCTTTCTTTTTCTTCTCTTCTTCTGTTTCTTCTTTTTCAGTTTCCGAGGCATTCTCAGAAGTTTTTTCCACTGTTTTGTTTTCTTCTTCCATTATTAGTCATGAGATTAAGGGTATAAAAACCTTTGTGAAAAAAAAGCTCTGTCTGGAATGGGGTTTATAAAATGTTATTTGGTTCTCTTAAGCCTTAATGACTAAAGTGGATGTTAAAAAAGCATTAACCTCGGACAGAGCCATAAAAACAATAAATTATTAAATACCTATTTCTTAATAATAAAATGACTAACAAAAATTATGCATCTGATATTGCCCTATATATTGTCAGGCAAGAAGATGGAGATTTCGCAGTAGCTCCATTTGATAATATCTATAAGCAACAAAGAGGTATCAGGGTTTTTTCAAAAGAAGAAGACTTAAAGTTAAGGACATATTTGAGCAGATTGTCTAAGATTAGACATGCTCATATAGAAATATACGACGGCGTTTTGCCAGAACACAGATGCTTATTTGGAGATAAAAAAATAACTAGAATCCCAGCAGGAGAATTTTTGCCAATAGTTAAAGGCTTAGAAAAGAAATGCACAGATGGAAGAGTAGAAGTTGTATTAATCTAATAATTTCTAAAAAGAGGCAGACAAATAAGAAACATTTAGTCTTTATATATCTTACCATCGCTTATCGTCGTAAAAATGCGAGAAAAAGGTTTATATACATAGCGATAAGAAGATGACTAATTAAAATGGTGATGATAAATGGAAGAGTCAAAAAACGTTAAATCTTCTCCAGTTGAAGAGGAAGATTTTACAGAAACAAACATCGATGATCTCTGTGGAGATCTCGAGAGTCTTTCTTTTTAATTTTTTAAAGTCAGGAACATTGCCCTCGAAAGAGGGCTTTGTTTTTTAGGGATTTGTTCTCTTTTGACTTAATTAAGCAACTACTTCTTCAAGACTCGCCCTATAAATAGATCTATTATCGTGTTCGGATATAGGGTTCCCAAATTTTTGAGTTAGTGTTTCAGCAACATCCTCATAAATTTGAGCAGTAGCTCTTAGTTCACCAGGTGTCGAGACACATCCACCAGTCGATATTCCCATAGGATTAATTCCCCAAAATCTGTCAATAGTTAATTTACCTTGCACCCCTCTACTTCTGGATACCATAACATCCATACGATGTTTACCATGATAACTTATCTGAATCATAAATCCTGTGTTTTTGTCAAGGGCATATGTAGCTACAGTTGGAATGTTCCCTTTTTCAACACATCCTTTTTTAATATCTCTTGCTAAGTTATCAGTAAAATCAGCTATTGGTCTGTCTTCGTCTCTCAATCCCCATTCACTATACATATTAGAAATTAGTTTAATGAGTTTTTAACCATTAATGTTCTCAATTATATAATAATCGCATTGCACTTTTTAGATTTATAATATATCAAAAAGGTATAACGCCCAAACCAAGAACAAACCCTGACTAATAAAGATCTCACAGTGGCAAAGAACTAGCACTCATCTTATCCTTCAAAGCATGATACTCCCTAACGTTTCCCAACTTATAATATAAATCAAGCAAAACGTTCTGTACTTGAGTTCTTTCATCTGCATTCAAATCCAAAGCCAATATTTTCTGATACATCTCTTTAGCATTATTTCTTCTATCATGCTTAACGTAAACATTGGCTTGAGCAAAATGAAATTGCTTGTAAAGTTGTTTCATCTCCCACTTCTCTCTATCGTTACCTAAAGCAAGTGCCTGAGCAAATATTCTATCAGCCTCAGCAAAGTTATTTCCTCTAACATTATACTCGACTGCTTTCATAAACTGTCCAATCTTTTCTTTGAAAGTTGTTGTAATATCCGCAGCAGCCCTCATAGTCTTAGAAGCATCAAGAAACATTCCTTTCTGTTCATATATTCTAGTAAGTTCAAGTAAAACAAACTTACGAGTATCAAAATCTAACTGTGATTTAGCAGCTCTTTGCAAATAAGACATTTTTACATATTCACCCATAGTCTTTATTTTAGCATCAATCTCAGTTCGAGTTCTCTCAGTTATAGGTTTATCAACAACATACATACTGACGTAAAAATTGTTTTGTTTATAATGATTATGGTAGCAGAGAAAAGATATTTTGAGGCCTATTTAAGTTATTTTTTAATTGACGCTCGATAGTCCACTAAAGCCATATGTACTGAAGATTTAAACAAATCAAGGCTAGTGAAATAACCATTAGTCAATTCTCCAACATATCCATGTTCCGTTCTAACAATATGAGGGTCTCTAGTAAAACCGAGTCTGAATAGTGCAGCGTCCAAATCAATATTCTCTCGTAAAATTAATTCGGAAACTTTTCGGTTTATAGGAAAAGCACACCCCCAACCCTGAAAAAACTTCTTCCCATCAAAAATGCTACAAAGAGTCCTATTCAATCTAGGCAATTTTTCATCAGGCGTCGTTACAAGGCCAGACGCTATTCCAAAGCCAAGATCACAACCCTCCAGTCCTTCAAATGCCCTTCTAGACTTATTTTCAGCGCCCAGATATATTTCTCTTTGATTACGCGGTTGTGAAGGGGCTCCAGATGAAACATCTAATCCTCTAACAATAAGGTCTCCAAAATCAAAATAATTAGGTAAGACTTCCCGAACTGCCTTTACCTCAACGGGATTTGCAGAACCAACAGCAATTAACATAATCCATAAATTAAGGCGTGCTATAAAAGAATTATTGTGTTAAGAAAAGTAAATATAATGTAGTTAAAAGAATCAGAGGTGATCGTTTCGTAAAGCGTTCGAAATGCAATAATGCTTTTTCGCTTATATAAAATTTAAAACCACACCTCTAGATTGATTATTAATTACAAATATCATAGGTTGAACTTATATATAAACCTATGTATTGAGTTTTTTTATTCTTCATTATCTCAACAGCAGTAGTTATGTTGGGGGAACCTTCGTAAACAACTCTTTTTGAACAAATTTGTCTATAGACTGCATTAACATTGATTATAGCATTAACTCTAGCGCTTGAGCCTCCAATAGCATTTTCCATCCAGATTAGTTTTGAAGCATAAAATGCCATCATTAATAAAAATAAAAATTAGATTATCGATTTTTAGTTTGCAAGCAGTTTAGCTAAAAGAGACCCTTCTTCTGGAAAACCTGCCTCAATACTTAATTCTCCTTGTTTTAGGAATTTTTGTATTTCTGCAAAAACGCTCATTGACAAATTTTGCCTTAATCTTATATCAAGTTCTCGAGGGCCAAGCTTGTATCTAGATCTAAATGAAACTAGTTCCTTTGTACTACCTTCATTACTTAGAGTAACTGTATAGTCCCTGGAGTAAGAAGGATCTGTTCCGCAACCAGATTCGTCATCTATCTCATACCTAATTGATAAGAGGTAATTCATGTTTAATCCACCTCCTTTCAATTATGATTGTCTGATTAGAATTGTAATTAAGACAAGTGAATACAATCAGCGCCGATTGACGCTTTAACCTTTCTAGTCAACTGAGTTTTCATGTTTTCATCTGCATAAAAAGACTATTTAAAACTTTTTATGTCGGTGCATCTGCGGATGCGGAAGGCATATGTTCATTGATTCTACAATATAATTCTAATAGAAACTTTTAAATAGACAATTATTTGAAGGAAATTTATGGAAAATACTCCTAAAGCAATGAAAAGATATGAACATGTAGTAGTTGTAACAAGCAAAGACTCGCCTGAAAAGATACTAAGAGTAATGAGATCTGTATATGAAGGAATTGCGGATAGAGATGAAAGAAAACGAACGTTTAAACATACGATGGCAGACGGCGGTGGCTTTGATGATAAACCAGGAGACTCTAAAGCTTATGGGATGGAAATGATCCCTGCGCCATCTAGACCGCCTCGTGGAGATAATGAGAATACTAATCTTGGAGATATCGATGTTATCTACATACCTAATAAAAGCTATAAACCTGAGTTTTCATTAAGGGAAGCTATTGAAAAATTCTTTTCAGATCCCAATAATAAAAATCTTGAAAATAGAGTAAAAGGAAATAGAGATTTTTGGAAGAATAATCAGATGTTTCCAACAAAATATTTTTATTGAAGATTAAGGTATTCTAAATTCTATTAGGTAAAGTAATATCATCTATCGACTTAACAAAACCAACAAAATAAGGCAAACGTTTTGTAGAATATTTTGGCTCATTCTTATTTTCTTCATTTAGAGTTAATTCAACCCTTGCAATCATCCTTCCAACAGAAGTCATAGGCATTCTATATTTTCTTTGAAATTCTAATGCAACCTCCTCGCTTACAGTAATTATTGCTATCTTCGATTGAAATGTCGAAGGCGCTTCATAACAAGCGTCTTTTTCAAGAATAGTATCGCCAAGTATCTCAACATCATATTTTACCATGCAATCCCCAGACAAAAATAAATTTAACAATTAAAATAAACAAAAAATCAGTTCTTCTTAGCCGTAATCTCTAAACACACACCAGCAGCAACTGTAGCTCCAGCGTCTCTTATTGCAAATCTTGACATGTGAGGATTAGCTGCCTGAGTTTCCAAAACAAGGTTTCCAACAGGTCTTATTTTAACCTTAGCAACATCTCCATTCTTCAAAAAGTCTGGATTTGTAGCCTTAGTTCCATCAGGTGATTGTTTTTCAATCAATTCAACAAATTGACATGGCACTTGTGCTGTGTGAATGTGGAACACAGGAGTATATCCTTTAGCAATAACTGTTGGATGTGAAATTATAGCAACTTGAGCAATGAACTCTTGTACAATCGAAGCAGGTTTAGCAGCGTCACAAACTACGTCTCCTCGAGCAATATCCTTCTTTCCAACTCCGCGAATGTTAATTCCAACGTTGTCTCCAGATTCAGCTTGATTCATTTGTTCATGATGCATTTCAATAGTCTTAACTTCTCCAGCAATTCCAACTCCAGAACGACCAGGTAAGATTATAACTTTCTGACCGATCTTCATTATTCCAGTCTCAATCTTTCCTACAGGAACTGTTCCAATACCTGTAATTTCATAAACGTCTTGTAAAGGCATTCTTAATGGTAAATCTGTTGGTTTATTTGGTAATTCAAATAAATCAAGTTGTTCGCGAATAGTTGGTCCCTTATACCATGGCATTTTGTCAGACTTTTTAACAACATTATCTCCAAGATAACCAGCAGCAGGAATGAAAGCCATAGTCTCTACTTTGTAACCGGCTTGCTTCAATATAACTGAAACATCTGCTACAACTTTCTTGTAAGCATCTTCTTTCCAATCAACAGTGTCCATCTTGTTAACAAGAACTGCAAGTTGTTTAACTCCCATTGTTCTCAATAACCAAGCGTGTTCCTTTGTCTGAGGTTGAACTCCTTCAGCAGCTGCAACTGTTAAAAAGGCAGCGTCAGATTGTGAAGCACCAGTAATCATGTTCTTAATAAAGTCCTTGTGTCCAGGAGCGTCAATTATTGTAACTTCATACTTATTTGTAATTAATTTCTGATAAGACAGGTCAATTGTAACTCCACGCTCTCTTTCTTCTTTGAACTTGTCCATGATGTAAGCGAACTCGAACCCAGCTTTACCATGTTCTTTAGCAATCACTTTAAGTTTGTCAAGTTCTTGCTGAGGTATCGCACCAGAATCGAACATCAATCTACCAATGGTAGTACTCTTTCCATGGTCTACGTGACCCACGAAAGCGACATTTATTGTTGGTTTTGTTTTTGCCATGTTAATTCGTTAGTAATCAGTTTTATTTTTGTGCCTATTTAAATCTTGCGTTTTCATAAGATTTATTGCAAGATTTAAACATGTTGACGTCAGTCAACTTTGTATAAATCTTCCGTTCTTTTGAACGGAATGATGAGCAAATTGTTCATTCTTTACAATTTGCGAGTATGTTTTGTTCGATAACAAAACTTTAGATAGAAATTCTTAGAGAATTTCTAGACTTTTCTAACGTGAAAAGTTTATAGACTATTTAAAAAATAATTATCTTTTGTTACGAGTGCGAGATAAGTTTATAAATTACATCTATATATGGCGATTATGATTTTAAATCTTAATATCGATGGCATTTACAATACAATAAGAAATCCTCCTCGTCCTCCGACAGTTATACTCGATTCAGATGGAAATATAAGAACGGCGGATTCTGAAGATAGCAGGTCAACAAATCCATTAAGCATGCAATTTAGTTCTCCTTGTAGGGGGGCAATGCTTCCTGAACCATTTACTTCTGCAAAAACATTTTTTAGTAGAACTGGAAACAGTTATTATGGGGGTATTCTCATAGGCTCAAAGTTCAAGAATTTTTCAAGGTCGGGAGCTTGGAGAAATCAAATAGCTACGGGACTTCAAGAGGAATATAGTCAAAGATATTTTAGTTTGCCTGATGGAGGGTATATCTTAAATCAAAATAACGAAGCAGTTATTTCTATTGATGCTTCTAGTAATTTTCTTGTAATTTTTACAGGAACTAATGGGGCAATGCCGAGACAGCTTACAGATTTGGATTCTTTTAATATAGAAATAGGATATATACAAAGAATTGCTAATAGAATCTTGGAGCTTACATCTCCAAGAAAATCTAAAGATATAACTTCATTTCTTAGTATATGAAAAAGCACAAATATCAAAAAAACTTTGAATTTTAAGTTTTTTGGATGCTCGACGTGCTCTTCAGCTTAAAATTAGAGATTAGAAGAAGCACGTCAACATATTTAAACATCAAAACCAAAAAAGAGTCATGGAAAAAGAACAAGAGATGATTGTAGAACAAGGCGAGTACAATTTAATTGCAAATACCGACAAAGACTTCAAAATAACTCACTTAATCCTTAAAGCAGATAACGGCTCAAAACGTGTCTGGAAGGTCGAGGAATTATCAGAAAAAGAAGTTTCTTTTAAAATAGAAAAATTTGCTTAAGTAAGTTTTTAGGATAAATAATTTATTTAAAAATTAGAACTAACACCGGGTTTAAAGTTCATTCTAACCTGTTCAACAATTCTCTCTAAAGTTTCTGAAGTAATTAAGCTTCTATTAACTTTAATCATTACTTTCTCTTTCGTAGGATCGGGCGTAAAATTTGGTATTTCATAGCGTACTTCTGCAACTTTTTTAGGCCATAGAAATTTTCTTCCTTCATAAATTGAAGCTGTGCTTATACTCCATAATATTCTGGAACGAACCAATGTAGCCCCTACGTTCATATAATACTTATTCCTATCTCTCCTACTGTTTAAATGATTAAATATTGCCAGGCCATATTCTCCCACACTTATTGGAAGATCATTTGGAATATCCATAAAACATTTGCAATTTATTAATATTTAAATTATTCCATTGAATATATTTACCTAATATTTTACCACAATCTAATTTATAATCTCTATTCTTATCTGTTTTTTATGGACAAAAAACCAAAAGCCATAGAACTTTCTTCTTCAGACAAAGCTCTTCAGTTTCCAAATAAGAGTATTGACCTTGAAGTTCTTGAAGATCTTTTATTTGAAGCTTCTGAACTTAAAATTGATAAAGATGAAAAAGTTATGGTTACCTATCATAGAAGAGTAATTGGTTTTGATGAAAATAGTCCAGAATGGGAAGATGTACAAATTAGACTGCCTTTAAGAGAATTATTCGAGATTTATAAAAAAAGAGAAGGAAGAGATTATGTAAAACCAGAAGAAACATTTATAGAAAGGCTTGAAAGAAAATACGGTCGTAGGAATTAACGGTATTTACTAAATAACCTCAAATTCTTGATATTAAATCAATAACATCTTTATATTTTTGGTTAGATAAATAAAACCCTTCTTTAATTATCTCATCTAAATGTCCAAAAGCAACCTTCTTAGAAATTATCTTCTCTTTAACTAATAAGATTAACATATAAATTAATCCGTGAGTCTCGATATTATAAGATTCAGCTAGACTATTGGCATATCTTTCATCGATAATTGCAATTGACTGCGTTTTTTTAGCCAAAGATAAAACTTGTGCATCTGCATTGCTTAAACCTGGCGCAGAAACAATCAAATTTTCAACATCTCTAACAACAAATATTTTATTTTCAACGATATTTATTATGTAGTCTACTTCTTGTTCTTCCCTATCCTTTCCAATATTAATTAATTCATTATAAACTTCAGAAGGAATAATCTTTATTCCAGGCAAGAGTCCTATTTTATCTAACAATCTTACCTTACCAAAATAAATAAGAAAAGAGGAGTCAAAAACATAGCTTATCGGTTTAGAGTTCATCTAAACGCATCTAAATCTTTGGAAACAATTTCATCTGCAACCCAAATAATTTTAGATTTCTTTACTTTAGATATAAAATCCCAAATATCTACTCCTGCAATTTGAGCAGCCTTGGAAACAGTGACCTTTCCTTCAGATAAAAGCTTTAAAGCATATTCCTCGCGCCACATTCGCAATGCCTCGTAAAGCAATCGCCTAACCGCAGAAGATTTTTCAACATGCTCTTCATACATATACTTCTCTAACTCTCTTTCTAAATCCTTAGGGATTCTTGTAGATAACGGCACTTCAGTCATACGTATACATTGTATACAAAGTTTATAAACTTTGCTTAAATGAGCAGATCAGCAGTATTTACTAAAACTATGGCTAGTAGCAGACTTCTTGCCTAAAGATTCAATAGGCTTAACAGAAGACCTAATCTTCAACTTGGAAATCTCATCCCGAATAAAATTCTCAACACGTTTACTCATACTAACTCCGTTCTTCTTGCAATGCGCAGAAAAAGCTTTGTAAACTTCTTCATCAATGTTAAATGTTTTTATTACCATCTTTTTACAGTTATATAATGTTATTTAAAGTTAATAAACTTATCCTTCAAGCAAAAAACCGCAAAAAACCGCAAAAATAAAGTAAAAAATCAAAAAAAGTGTATTAAATAAAGTTATATAACTTTATTTAAGAATAACCTAGTTGAGGCTTTGGTTCTGATTTGGGAAACAAACTCTTTAACTTTATTCCAAGTTTATACAGTCCTTCCCCAGTAGCCTTAGAGTAAACTATCATTTTACAACCAGCTTTCTTTCCATATTTATCTGCTGTATGAAGCCAAGCGTTGATTGCATTACCAACATACCCTTTAATATCAAGATGGGGTTCTTTAGAATGTCCTGCAATGTCATCAATGATCTCTATATCAAAGACATCTTCATCTTTAGCAATGAGCTCTAATGCATTTTCAATTTCAGGTCTTAGATCAAAGTTATCTCTAAAGTGATGATATATAACAAGTCTCTTTTTATTAGCCATGAGGTCAAATTCAGACTTAAAACAAATTAATAAACTTTACTACTTCAGAAAAATTAAAAAATCGCTGATTAATCTTTTTACCTTCTTACAACATAATCTTCTTGAGGTATTGGGTTTGATTTTGGTAATCCAAGTTTTCCTGTCAAATTTTCTAGTCCGCTCTCTGTTTCATGAATAATAGTAATTGCTCTTCCCAAGATAACAACTCCTCCATCAAGGTAAAAGGTTAGTTCTGTTCCATGGTCTTTGCTGTCTCTGGAAATATATCTTGCATCGTCTTCTATTTTTGGACCATAACCACTAGAGAGATGGCTATTTATTCTACCTGCAGCACTATTAAAAACATCTCTATTAATTTCTACTCCAGGGCGTTGATCAAATCTACTTATTTCTTTCTCAGGAAAATATCTAAGAACTAAAGGAGGGTTTGGTGATATTAATCCCATTAAACTTTTTGTAATAATGATTATTTAAGAATTTGTATCCTTGAAATTAAGATTATTGATTACGTCCTTCAGTTGTACTACGTAAATCATTACTCCATCCAATCATTTCAGCAACTGGAATTCTAGCCTTAATGAAAACATCAATTCCTTTCTGGTCGACGTCAATTAAAACTCCCCTCTTAGAAGCAATCAATCCAGTAACTGAACCCATAAAATCAAGAGGCGCTTCAACTAAATGTGTCTGTATAGGCTCAAGCATTGCAGCACCGCCTTTATTCATTGCTTGGAACATTCCCAATCTAATCGCAGGATAAATCTGAGCAGGTCCTCTATGCATATGGTCTACGTGAAGTTTAGCATCGTGCAATATAAATTTAGTCTTCATTAAAGGCTCTCTAGCCAAAGGTCCATTATCAATAACTAATCTCCATCCATCAATTATAGATTCAATAACTTCAGTTAATAAAACTAACCCGCGAGTTTGATCTTGAAATACATTTCCTTTGTAAATATCTCTATAAGACCTAGCTTCATCGTTTGAAATTCCCAAATCTGAGAGTTTCTTCCAAATATCTTCAGGTTTCTTTTTCAAACGTCCTTCAGGAATACTTCCACTTTCAATTGCATCGTAAACATTATCTTCAATAGGCATCATCTCCAAAAAGAATATATTGTGCCCATTACCAGTTCTACTTTCAATTTCTCCGCTAGATTTACTTATCGTCTCTCTATAAACAATAATAGGATTACCCATCTTAACTTCCAAACCCTTTTCAGTCTTTATACGTCCTTCAATAATCTCCAAATGCAACTCACCCATTCCAGAAAGTAAGTTCTCCCCAGTTTCTTCATTTATCTCAATCTTAACAGAAGGATCTTCCTTTCCAACTTTACGTAATACTTCAATTAATTTAGGCAAATCTTGAGGTTTAGTAACTTCAATAGATTTAGTAATAACAGGTTGGAAAATGTGTTTCAATTCTTCGAATGGAGTCTGTTCTGTTAAAGTAACTGTTTCTCCGACATCTACATTCAATCCAGATACAGCAAGAACATTACCTGCAGGAACTCTTTCTAACTGTTCAGGTTTAATTCCATTATATACCATAACTTGCTGAATTCTAGATTTTTTCTTATTAAGATTACAATAAACATCCATTCCATTAACTAAAGTCCCAGAATACAAACGACCAGCACAAAGTTCTTTACCGCTTCTAGGGTCAATAACAATTCTTGTAACTACAAAAGCTAACTCTCCATTAGGATTACAATTTAAAAGGTCCTGCCCTAACTTGCTATCTAAATCGCCTCTCCATATTTTAGGAATTCTATATTTCTGAGATTCTAAAGGATTAGGCAAATGCTTTACAGCCATATCCAAAACGACCTCATGCAAAGGCGCGTTCTTCCAAACCCAGTCTTTTCTATCTTTTTCTTCCATGTCATAAATTTTAATTATATCGCTAAAACTAATATTTCTCTTTTTCATAAATGGCACAGATAAAGCCCAGTTCTCACGAGCAGAACCAAAAGCAACGCTTCCATCTGCAACATTAACTCTCCACTTTTCAGCCAACTCAGGCTCAGCAATTTGTAAAATTAAAGTATTAAACTCGGCAATAACTTTAGCAAACTTTTCCTGCATTTGTTGAGGAGTTACTTTCAACTCTTTAATCAATCTGTCAACTTTATTAATAAAAAGAACTGGCTTAACTCTTTCACGAAGGGCTTGTTTCAAAACAGTTTCAGTCTGAGGCATTATTCCTTCAACGGCACATATAAGCACGAAAGTTCCGTCAATAGCTCTCATAGCTCTAGTTACATTACCTCCAAAATCAATGTGTCCTGGCGTATCAATCAAGTTAATCAAATACTCTTGACCTTCATATTCATGACCCATAGAAACATTTGCAGCGTCAACAGTCATCAATCTCTCTTGTTCGTCCTTATGAAGCCAAGTACTCATTCCTTCCTCTAAGTCTCCTGCATTCTTAGAAGCCATCATTCCAGCAGCAGCCAGCAAGTTGTCTGTAAAAGCAGTCTTCCCATGGTGAATGTGCGCGCTCGTCGCTACATTACGAATATTAGCTTGATTACTTGTCAAGCGGTCAATCTTACTCAAGCTTGTTTCTTTATCGGCCATTTTTATCTTTAGTGTTTTAAGACTTTAATAAATCGTTTTACAAAAAGAGGTTTTTAAAGACTTCTGTTTTGTCAAAAATAGAATGTATTAAAGAATATCAATTCTTTAAGTCTTTCATTTTGCTAAAAATGAAATGAATTAGAAGTTAGATAACTTCTAAGGTTTAGTTTAGGTATATTAAAAACCTCTTTAATAAATAATTATCTTGCAATATAATCTTCTCTCAATAAACCATATAATTCCTTTGCCAAATTATCTGAATATTTCTTTTTAACAAATCCTTTCCAAAACATATTCTCAAATATTTTTAATAATGCAGTCTGCATTTGTGATAGATTGTTTATCTTATTTAAAACAAAGATTAATTGATTAATTTCAGGATCATATTCATCATAATTGGTTTCTTTATCAAAATAAATCCCTGCTACATCGTGCTTGTTAAAAATATCTCTAAGCCGATTTCTTACAGTTATATCCACAAAACAAAGATATAAAAGAACTATTTATAATTAATCAACGAGCAGAATCCGCTTGTTTCTCAGCTTCATTCTTCTTATTCAAAGCATAACTTTCCATATTCAAATCTGCAGCATTCATTATTTCAGTAGCAAGTGATTCTGCCATCTTCTTTTTCTTTCCAAATGACTTTTGGAAAGCTCCCTGAGCCATCCATCTAATTGCTAAATTAACTCTTCGTAAGGGAGAAACATCAACTGCCTGCGGATAACGGGCTCCTCCGTATTCAATCGTTGTAATCTCATCTCTAGGCGAAGCATTTTCAATTGCCTTAATCAAAACTTGAACAGGATTCATTTTCTTTCTTTCAGCAATAATTACGAGAGTCTCTAAAATTGTCTGCATGTTAGTATTATATTTTCCAGAAGCGTGAGACGAAATTATTTTATGCTTCTTTCCAACATGTCCTGGAACATTAAGGCGATTAGAAAGTCTTTCAATTATATGAACTTTAGTCTGAGTAAATTTTCCAACATTTCTACCGTGAGACTTAATCAATAATTTAGGTTGTATATTTATGTAAGGCGCTAAAGCCATATCAGAAACTTTAACTTCCGCCATGTCATATAAATCAAATATTTTAAGTGTCATTGTGTCGCACCTCTTGGAGAATATGGGCTTTTAAGTTCAAGGGTTCTTGATTTCGGATAAGCATCTCTTATTCTTTGTAAAGGCAGTTGTTCACCTGTTTCAACAACAAAAAGTCCACTATCTCTTTTATTAATTGGTAGATAATTCAATGCTACTTTTGATTCAACACCATTATGGCGAAGAACAACATCCCTCCCATCAGCAAGTGCTATTATGCGTGTTCTTAACAATTTTCTATTAGTAAAATGAGGTGTTGCCCCTTCATAAGTATCTTCATTGTCTGCCATTTTATCTTCTTCCCTTCTCTATCTTGCCCTTCCACAATAAGTGAAGTGGCTGATCATTTACTTGAATTACTCTGAATCTGATACCTCTAATATTTCCTTTAGAACGTCCCTGTTTACCGCCGATACGCTCAATCATGACTTCATCGTGTTCATCAACAAACTTTTCAGCTAAATTTCCAGGAATAAATGCACCAATTGAAATTCCACTTTTAACAAGTTGAACCTTGCAACACTTTCTCATTCCAGAAGATGGCTGTGCAGCTTCTTTTTGAAACTTGCTTACAACAATTCCTTTAGCCTGGCTAGCGCCACCAAGAGGATCAGCTTTTCTTCGTAAATCCAGAGCTCGCACCTTGTAAGTGTGATCGTTCCAACGGAACTTCTTTCTATTTTTCATTAACTTTTGAGCATTGAATAAACCCATACTCATCTCTTCTGTAAAATCGGTTTAAAAAGGCTTCGATTGACTTTAAAATACATTTACAATACTAAAAAATCAAAATACAAATAATTTCAGAAACAATAATAAATTTATGTCGAAGTGTTTGAAAACCGCACACTTCAGGGTGTGGAACACTTCGAGCATCCAAAAAACCAAACTCAAGGTTTTTTTGATATACTAACTATAAAGTAGTTATACATGAAAAAGTTTATAAACTAATTATTTACACTAATAATATCATGGCAGAAAGTCAAACACAAGTAAAACCACAATTTATAATGTGGGCAAAAGAAGCTGGAGTATTTAGACCTGCAAGAATAAGAATGCATGAAAATTATATAGGGCACGACTTAGAGAGAAATGTAGAATTTTTAGAAAGAAATACAGAATTAGCAGCAGATGGCGATTTGTCTCCAGACGCATTAAATTTAGTAGGCTCTGTATATCTCGGACCAATAAACATTTACGAAGAACAATTAGGAAATATTATTCCGAAAGATGCTTTCGAAAGATATAGAGAACACAAACATGGAATTGTCAGAAGAATTATGGGCCTTGCAGAAAAAGCTGCACAAGAACAAGGCGTTCAATATTTCGGATTAAACGTCGTTCAAACAGAAAAAGATAGAACTTGGAAATTTAGACAATTTGATGAAGTATTTATAGATCGTTTTGAAAAATATAGTTTTACTAAAAATCCAGAAACATTTGATAAAACTATAACAAAACCATTAGAATTCGTTTTGCATCCAACAGCACAACTTTATGTCCCAAGAAGATAAAAATATTTTCTACATCAATTAACTTTGTTTAAATGTTATTCTTTATGGGTTTAATCAAAAAAGATTTAGACTTTCGATTATAAGACTTAATTTCTTCAGCCTGTAATTGAGGATTCTTATCTAAAAATTCATTAAATGCTTTATATTCTCCCATTTCTTTAATATCTAAATCATTTAGTTTCCAATCATCAAAGCATAATATTGCTTCTTCTTTTAGCAATGGCCCAATAAAATCTAAAACTAATTTTGCAGAACTATAAGTGTCACAGTCTATAAACACAATTCCTATTTTATTCAATTTGAGTTTATTTATGTTCTTTGAATTAAGAGTTTTATTATACCAACCTTT
>JAGVXB010000005.1 GCA_018303995.1 Candidatus Pacearchaeota archaeon | reverse complement strand
GATCTTCGATCGTCGCCAAATTGTCTTTCCATTACTTTGTTCCTCCGTTCACTTATTCCGGCTCTCGCCTAAATATTGAGATTATTATGTGTTTATAAGGGTATGGGTTACATGGGTTTTGTGATTGTTTATTGATTACTTTTTGTAAAAGGATAACCTTAAAAAATGTTATTTATTGTAAAGATTGAGAGATTTTCATCCTCTCTTGCTCGACTCTCCTCAACAGGCTCGGAGACTTGCTGCGGAGAATGAAAAGCCCAGATCGCATAATGGAATTGCGGAGGATTGCTACTACAGTTTCTTTTAGAAAAAGAAACTCTAGGTAGGTAGAAAACTACAGTAGTCTGCGAAAGCAGAGTAGCGAAGATCCTCTTTCACGCAAGTGATGCCCAGGTTCGATTCCTGGTCTGGGCGTTTTTTTACGTAGTTTGAGTGGCGTCGAACTAATTCTACAATTTTTTGAATATGTTTTTTTGTTTTATTATTCAGGTTACTTGTTTTTCTAATCTTTTTAGGTATATCTTTAGTTTTTTTATTAATTTTTCCATTTCTTCATGAGATTTTGTTTTTTTATCAAAATAAAGTCTTTTAGTATCCTGTATTATGTGGTTTTTGTCTTTAATCATTTTTGCTAGCCCTCTCCAGCTGTGCGGAGGTTCTTTACCTAGAAATACTTGTTCTCTTTCTACAAGCCAGAATATTTGTTTTATTAGTTCATGCTTGTGGAGTTTTCCTTCTTCGTATTGGGGCAGAAACATTTCATTAAAGATCTCCATCATACCCCTTAGTCTTCCTTTACTACTCCCCATTTCAAAATTTAAAGTATTGATTTCTTTTCCATAAATTAATTTATAGTGTTTGAGATGGTTGCTTATTGCCGCAGGACTTGTTCCTATTCCTCTTCTAAGTTTTGCTCGCTTATTATTTTTTAGTTCCCATAATGACATTGAACTTAGCTGAATGGGTGGATGTATTGCTTTCCTATACTTCTTCTCGAGATTTTTCATCCTACTAACATATTTTGAATGTTTCAGTACTGTAAAAGTATCGACATCGCTATAGATATTCATTTCTCTTCTGACGAAACTACCCTTGACATAAATTGCCATTATTTCTTCATGAGGAATATGTTCAAGAATAAGTTTTTTAGCATAAAGAATAGATTTTGCACCTTCTTTTTCAAGTTTTGAGAGTTTCCAATCACCCCAAAAATATCCCATATTAAAGATACAGTAAAAATCTTATATAAATCTACTTAATCCATCAATTCAATTTCGACAATGCTTTTAAACTCCGTGTTGATACAGGAAAACCTTTGAGGAGAATCAAAACAGGCTGTTGTTGATATAGGCGTATTTACTTGTCCAACTTATTTAAAAAATTAGAAAGCTTTTTAAGTATAGAAGATATGTTGGCTATAAGAGTGATTGAATAATGGGATTAAAGAGTTTTGTAAAAAGGGTTGATATTAAAGATATTGGATTAATTAAGTGGTCTTCAATTTTGTTTACATTGTTTGTGGTTTCTGCTTGGTCTGGATTTGCTAATTGGGTTATTAGTACTCATTGGGCTTGGTTCTTAGTTGTCTCTTTAATCTTAGCAATTAGGCCAGTTATGAAATTGTTTAGATGATACTGACTTTTGTGCATTTCGTTGATGATGCTTTTAAAACAAAATAGAGTTTCACTGATCAGTATAACCACCGTCTACAACTATTGTTTGTCCGGTTATATATTGTGATGAGTCTGACGCAAGAAATACTGCTGTTGCTGCGATGTCTACTGGCTTCCCCATTCTGTGTTCGGGTATTGCTTGAATGAGCTGAGCTGTTACTTCTTTACCTAAACCGCTTTCTACACCTGGAGTAAGAATGGCTCCTGGCGCAATTGCATTTACTTGAATGTTGTATTTTGCTAAATCTAATGCGGCTCCTCTTGTGAAGCCCATGACTCCAGCTTTAGTCGTGCAATAATGAACTAAATTTGGAAAACCTACAAATGCTCCTGCAATTGATGCAATGCTAATTATTTTACCATATTTATGTTTAATCATGTATGGAAGAACTGCGCTTGAACAATTGAATATTCCCTTAAGATTTGTGCTTATGACTTTATCCCAATCATCTTCAGTCATTTTTTCAAATGGCATGAATGGATATATTCCTGCGTTGTTTACTAAGATGTCAATTTTTTTGAATTTTTTTATTACTTCTGTTATTAGGTTTTTAACATCACTTGATTTAGAAACATCGCACTGAACAAAGTAATGTTTAGTCGGAGCTTTGTTTCTTGCAGTGATTATAACTTGCGCGCCTTCTTTGCTTAATGCGTCTGCAATGCCTTTGCCTATGCCTTTTGTTCCCCCTGTGACTATTGCGACTTTTCCTTTTAACATGCATCCTCTTTCTCGTTAATTGAATGTGTCTCGGATTTATAAAATTATGTTCTAAGCATTTATGAGTTATATTTATATAACTCAATTTGTTATGATATAATGAGTGAAGTATGGTTGATAAAAGAAGATTCTGGCTGAATGTTTTTTTGATAATTGGGATGCTTATATCTGCTTTTTTAGTTTATGAACATTTTTCTGCTACTGCAAGTAAGTTCTGTACTTTAGGAGAAGGTTTTGATTGCGGGATTGTGAATAAAAGCCCATATGCTAATTTAGACGGAATATCTTATTTGTTAACTATTGATTTTAATTTGCCTTTGCCATTAATTGATATTTCTGGAATAAATTGGTTTTTTGATTTAATAACTGCTAATGCGTTTCTTGGATTCTTGACTTTGCTTTTTATTTTTATGCTGAATTTGAAGCATAATGAAAGCAAGTTTACTTTTGTGTTGAAGAAAGATAATTTGAAGTGGATTCGAGGTGTGCTTGTGTTTGGAGTAGTTTATGGGTTTTATTTGTTTTTAATACAACATTTTATACTAAAGACTTATTGCATATTTTGCATTGCGCTGGATTTAATAATGGTGGTATCTTTAATATTATCTTATAGAATTAAATAAAATGGTTAAAAAGAGAGTGAAGAAAAAAGGGAATGGCATTTTCATAATAGGGATTGTTGCTCTGATCGCTTTAGGAATTATTTTAATTTTTGCTTTTAAATCTGGTGAAAGTTATGATTCCACTGATGTTGAAGCATTCACCAAATGTTTAGTTGAAAAAGGTACTGTCATGTATGGAACGTTCTGGTGTCCTAAATGTGCTGAAGTAAAGAAAAAATTTGGAGAATCTTTTAGATATATGAATTATGTTGAATGTGATCCTCGCGGAGATAATGAACAATCAGAGCTTTGTATAGAAAAAGGTATTGAGTTTTATGCTACTTTCGAATTTAATGGAGATCCAGACTCGAGATTGGTCGGTAAACCTACTTTCCAAGAACTTTCTGAAAAAACGGGGTGTCCTGCTCCGGTGAAGAAATAAATGAAAATTTACACTAATCTCAGGAAATTTTCAATACAGAAACTTTCACAAAAGTTTCTGCCTGTTATAATTCCAACGGCTCGTCTTCACTCGCATAAGGAAGAGAAATTATAACATGGCCTTGATTGATTCTATAAATCCATGCGCCATTGGAGTTTTAGTATTACTTATTGCTACCTTACTTGGATTGTCTAAAAATAAGAGTAAGATGATAAAAGTAGGTTTAATTTATATCTCTGCAGTTTTTGTGACTTATCTTCTTGCCGGATTTGGTTTGCTTGCTTTTATACAGAAGTTTAATATTTCTCAGGAATTGAGTTGGATTGTTGGATTTCTTGTGATAATTTTGGGAATAATTGAAGCCAAGGACTTTTTCTGGTATGGTAAAGGAATAACTCTTGCTATTCCAGTTAAGAGGGCTGAACAGATAAAGAAGATGATGAAGAATGTTTCTATTCCGGGAAGTATTATTTTAGGAATATTTGTTGCTGCCGTTGAATTGCCTTGTACGGGAGGACCTTACCTTGCAATTACTACTTTGCTTGCTAAAATAGGATTTAGTATGGAAGTATTCTGGTTGCTAGTAATTTATAATTTCATTTTTGTATTACCATTAATCATAATCCTTGGTCTTGTGTCTTTCGGAGTTTCGACAGATTCTATTAAAAAATGGAAGGATAAACAGAAAAGATGGATGAGATTGTTTATTGGTCTTGTGATGATTGCTTTAGGGATTTTGCTTATATTGTGGGCTAATGGGGCTATAAGTTTTGGATCGAGCTATGGATAATTTATAATTATTTCTTTGATTAGATAATTTATAATTATTTCTTCTTTGGGGTTTTTCTTGAGAACAGACCGACAAGCATGTCGTCTAATTTTTCTTTTGCTTGCGTGGGTTTTGCGTTTATTACACTTCTTCTTAATATATCTTCGACTTGTTCATTTAGATTTAGCATATTTCTTTTTGCTCGTTTTTCTAACTTTTTTATGACTTCTGAATCGAGCCATATATTTAGACTTTCTTTGAAATGATGTGGTTTTCTTAAGGACTGAAATGCTGAACTTATTTCTTTAATTGGCCAGCGATTGCTTAGCAAGGCTTCTTTTATTTTTACGTCTGAGAAATTTCTTTTTTGCGCTTCTAGAATGAATCTGATTAAATCTGGGTTTGCCATGTTTATTTCTTAGCCTTCGGAGCCGTGTAGACTTTCTGGACGGCGAATGACTTGTATATTCCTTCTAAAATATCTGTTCCTGCGTAACCTGATAGCAAAGATAGTCTTGGGTCGAAGTTGAATACTATCCCTACAAATATTCCTATTATTACTGCGATGAATACAGTTATTGCATAATAGGTCCAGATAATTCTTCTTCTTAGCGATAGGGCTTTTAGTAAGCCGACTACGCCTCTTGTTAAACCGCCTACGGCTCCTAAAAGTCCTGCGAGAAGAATTGGGTCCATGCTCTTTTACATCTTAGTCTTGAGAGATATTTAAAACTTGTTAATTCTGATTTTGATATAGTAAGTGTTAAATAATTAATGAGTTGTGTTGTTTTATGGATTCTTTGCGAAAACCTCTCGCTTATGAGTTTAATGCTCGTCTTGACAAAAGACATAAACAGCTTGAGGGCGATTATCAGAATGCTTTAGATTTGCTTACAACTTATAGCAATAATAGAAAAAACATTAATTCCAGAACTCAATTTGCATTTGAAGAGAAAGTTATAGGCAAACTTGCGAGAAAACTTATAGAATTTGAGCTAGGATTAAGTTCTGAAATAAGAGATGCTGAATATGTTCGAGAACTTACGGGCAAAATAGATTTTTTGATTAAGTCATATACACATAAGAAAGAGCAATAATCCTTAAATATAAATATTGGCGCTTGTTTAAATGACGGTTAGAGGAAAATATGATTCTCATGATGTTGATGAATATATTGGTAGTTGTTTTGAACTTGAGAATGTTTATCGAAACGCTGTAAAGGGTCTTGTAAATTTGACAGGTCGCCGGTCAATTAGTTCTGATGATGTGGTTGAACGTCAAAGACAAATTTTTTATTCTCTTCAAGAAGGATTGAAAAGTTTTGAAAGTTGTGTGCCTTCTGAAGTTAGGCGAGAAAATCATGTCGTGGACCTTGTTGAGAAAGTTAATGAATTAATTGAGTCTGGTCAATAAGTTTTAAATAGGCATTTATTGAAGGATTTTTATGGAATATGAACATAAAGAAGATTATACATCTACAGGTGCGTATCAAGGATTTTTCACGAATTTTAACCAAATTTATGAATTTACATTTGTTATTCTGGCTAATAGAGACGCTAATATAACTAATTTAGGGCCTGAATTGACTAAAAGAATTGAGGATATTATGAAAACTGGGCTAAAGTTGGTCCGTGATTTATCAGTTGGATTTCCTGAAGAGATTGTAAGACAAGAACCTGTTTCCGAATTGATTAAAAAAGCTGGTTTATTAGTTAAATTTTCTTGATTGGGCAAGAAGTTATTTTCGTATTTTTCCAGATTGCCACTCTTTCAAGATAATTCTTGCTGTTCTGTCTGTGTCTATTGCTCCGCCCTTGATTAGGAAGTTTCTTTTTCTTCCTAACTCTTCTAATAGGACTTCTGAATCTCCTTCTGCGTTGATTTTATAATGATACTCGAAAAGACCTGGATTGTCTTGCATTATTTCGGCTACTACAAATTCAGGATTTTTTGTTGAGTCATAAGTTCTTACGCCAATCATTGCATGTTTCTTTAAGTTCTTCATCGGACATGACTCCCGGAGTGTCTAATAAAATAATTCCGTCTGCTAGTTTTACTTTTTGTATTCCTCTGGTGAATCCTGCTTTTGGAGATGTTTTTGCTGCGCCTTTTCCAGTTAGCATGTTTATTATTGAGCTTTTTCCTACATTTGGGTAGCCTATAATTCCAACGTGAACTTGAGTTCCTGTTTTGAAAAATTTCTGATAACCTTGTCCAATTTTGTGAATCTCTATATGCTCGTGGTTTGATTCTGGCTCGGTTTGAATTCTTTTTTTTCCCCTTTTGAAGTTTTTTGCTTGAATTTTAATAGTTTCTCGTAACTCTCGCCTACCATGATGATTTACACATGATAGAAATACATATGGTTTTGTGTCTTCTAAGATTCCGGATGCTTCTACTTCTTGAGTATTGACTAAGTCTGCTTTGTTTATGATATAAATTAAAACTTTGCCGTGTTCACGAGCGAATGCTTCCATTGCATAATTTCTTGTTTCTTTAATGAATCGGGCGTCTAAAATTTCTAACACTATGTCTGATGAAATGATGACTTCCTTTGCAAGAGAAGGATAGTCCTGCCTATGTTTGTTGTGTGAATCTATCTTTCTTGTTCTTCTGCTTGAAAAGCTGAATCGTACTCTCATGAATTAAGGACTGTTTTTGAGTTTAAAAGGTGAGTGGTTTGGAGAGTTTGATTAAGATTATTCGTAACCATAATCTGTAAATATTTTTATGGGATGTCCTGCACTTTCGGAAGCTATGTTTTCTAAATCATTATGTGTCAAACTTCTCATATCTATCTCTGCATTTTCTCCATTAGGAGAGTTATATTTTAGAAAAGCCATAATTAATGGATTTAGACCATTTCTCTTTAATTTTTTTATTTCACCTAATACTTTCAAAGGGTCTCTTTCTCTCCTAAGAAGAACACTTTTTGTCTTTCCTAAATCTAAATATAGAGTATAAGTGGTACTTGGACAAACTTCTATATATCCAATTGGCAATACCATAATAATTTTTTATATTGATTGTTTATAATTATTGTTATTAAGTATAGAGGAGCATAATTCTTTTATAATCATCTTGCTGATGAATATTATGTTAAAAAAGATACTTTCTAGGTTGTCTGTGGGAGTTATAGTCACTAATGCTGTCCGGCTTGTTTTGATTCTTGGATTTATTAGTTCTTTTTATAAAGGCAGGGAATTAGCAATGGCATTTACTATAATGGCATTTATTGCAACTTTTATTCCTAAAATACTCTCTAAATTTGATATCCATACGGGCGCTGAAATGCAAGTTGTGATTTTGCTCATAATATATGGAAGCCTTTTTTTGGGAGAAGTTAGGGGATTTTTTGCATATTTATGGTGGTGGGATATTCTACTAAAGGGGGTTGCCGGACTGGCTCTTGGTTTTATTGGATTGACTGTTATTCTTGCTCTTGAAGAACAGGAGTTGCTTGATGCAAGTCCTTTCATGATTATCACGTTGTCATTTGCTTTGTCTTTTACTCTCGGAGCTTTATTGGAAGTGATTGAATTTTCTCTGGATAACTGGTTTGGTTTTGCATTGCAACAAATTGGAACTGGAATAATGGCGCATGACTTAATTATTGACGGGGTAACTGCATTGGTTGTTTCTGCTGGAGGGTATTTGTATAAGAAAAGAGGCGGAGGAAATCCTATGAGCGGATTTATAGTTCGATTAATGAAGGGTAATCCTAAATTATTCAGGTCTGAAAAACATTTAGAGAGTTCTTCTGATAAGATAAAGTCGATTATTCAGAAAGGCGAAAGTTCTAAATTGGAATTTAAATCTTCTTTGAGGACTAATTTGTATACGAATGTTCTTGACAAAAATATTGAATTTGCTGTGTTGAAGACCTTGTCTGCATATTTGAATACTGATGGAGGGATATTAATTGTCGGCGTTTCAGATAAAGGAGAAATTTTAGGTTTGGATAAAGATGCTTTTCCTAATTCTGATAAGTTGAAACTGCATTTTAATAATATTATTAAAGAACATATAGGAACGCAGTTTATGCCGTTTATTAATTATGAATTATTTGACGTAGATGGTAAAAATGTGCTTAAGGTGGAATGTTTACCTAGTGCAAATAGAGTTTTTCTTAAAGAAAATGGGCAAGAAGAATTCTATATGAGGAATGGGCCGAGTACTATGCGTTTGAATGGTAGTGCTTTAGTTGATTATATAAGTCAGAGATTTAATTAAAATTTCATTGGAATGATTTATAAATATCAATTATCTTAATAGTTCATGAAAAGAGGGAAATATAGAAAAAAAGAAGCGTATGAGAAGAGAGAGTTATATGGGAAAGATAAATTGTCTTTTTTTATTTTATTTGCTTGCCTTGCTGGACTTGTGTTTTTGGTAGGATTCACAAATTTTGGAAAAGTCTTGTTGGCCCCACTGTCCGTTGCAGAAATTTTTATTTCTTTAACTCCAATTGATGTTGTTAATAATGTACCTAATGAAGTTCATATTGTTGGAGAAGGTTTAAATCAAGTAAATAAAGTTTTTGCTCGAATTGGTTCGGGGCAACCATTTGAATTGCCTCGTTATGCAATTTGGGATTATAATGAAGTTACTAGAGAAATTGATTTGCATATTCCAGTAGATTTTCCTTCTGAAGTTTATGACATTTATGTTGAAAATTCGGATGGTGTTTCTTCAAATAGTGTTCAATTATGGGTTTGGTTGCCGTATATTATTAGTTTAGAACCTGCTGAGATCGTTAATAATGTATCTAATGAAGTTAGGATTATAGGAAATGGAAATAATCTTGACCAAGTAACCGAGGTTTATGCTGAAGGAATTTTGTTGGACCAGAGATTTTGGGATTATGACGCAGCTACTGGAGGGATTGATTTGCATATTCCAGTAGGTTTTCCTTATAACGTTTATGATATTTATGTTAAATGGAATGATGGCACTGCATCTATTAATACAGTTCAATTAATTGTAAATCGTCCGTTTGATTATTCTTTGGTGTTGGACCCTTCAGTAGGGGAAATAGATTCTGGTTCTTCATTTACTACTACTGTAACTGTTGAAAGTCTTGAATTTGTTGCTCCTGAATTAGTTAGTTTGAGTGTAAATTCTCCTGTTGGATTTAGTGTTAGTCCATCTGAATTGAGTTGTTCGGAGCCTGTATGTAATATAGATTTGATTGTGACTGCTGGGGATATAACTGGAGGAGAGACTTATTTGGTAACTGTAACTGGAACGTCTGCTTCTACAATGTCACATGAAACAACACTCACACTTACTGGAGTGACTGGGCAGTTGCCTTTGTGTTCTAATGAAAGATTAGATGCAAGTAATGGTGAGACTGATGTTGATTGTGGTGGAAGTACATGTCCTCGTTGTGGAGAAGGTAAAATGTGTGAAAATAATAATAATAATTGTTTTGTGAATCCATCTTGCGGAGTTGGATTGTGTTATGCTCCTGCTGGAAGTACTCAAGATCCTACTAATTCTATATGTAGCATTGATGGCGATTGTGATAGGGTCCCTGAAAGTGTTGATTTATGTCCTGGTACTCCCGCTGGAGTTGCCGTAGGTCCTACTGGTTGTCCTATTCCGAGGTGTGGGGATAGTATATGTAATGGTGCTGAGACTTGTTCTACTTGCCCCGGTGATTGTGAAATTTGTCCTACACCAACACCTGGACCTGGTGGAAGTGGTGGAGGAAGTGGTGGAGGAAGTAGCAGTGTTAAATCTCAATGTTTTGATAAGAAGGATAATGATAAAGATGGATTGGTGGATTTCCCTAATGATCTTGGGTGTTTGAATAGAGATGATAATAGTGAGATTAATAATGTCCCTGGTGTGAATCCTATCGGCGGGGAGCCTGGACCTGGAAATGAAGAGGGGAATGAAGAAGAATTTGACCCATTGGTTGCTGGAAACTTGGAAACGAAAATTATCTCTTGGGTTGTCTTTGTTGCACTAATTAGTGGAGTAGTTGTATCTGGAGTAGTTATTATTGGGAGGTTTATGAGAAATAGATTATTGAAAAGACGAACGGCAGCATATGAAAAACTATCTCAAGACTTGCAAACGTATTCATAGAGTTGCACAATATTTATTAACTAGATAAATACATTGATTGATATAATATGGATTTATCTGAAGTTAAGGACGATATAGGGCCTGAAAAGATATTGGAAGTTTATGACCCTTCTTCTGGAATGAGGGGGTTTACTGTAATTGATAATACTTCTCTAGGGCCTGCTAAAGGAGGGATTAGAATGACTCCTAGCGTTAATGTTCGCGAAGTTTTTAGACTTGCTAGAGCAATGACTTTCAAGAATGCACTTGCGGGGTTGCCTTTCGGAGGAGGAAAGAGTGGCATAATTTATAATAAAGAAACAGACTCGGAAAAAAAAGATATTTTTATTAAATCATTTGCAAGGGCTTTGAAAAATATAGTACCTAGTGAATATATTGCCGGTCCTGATATTAATACTACTGAGAAAGAAATGAAGACTTTTGTTGAGGCACATGGTAATTTCAATGCCGCTACAGGAAAACCAATTGATTTCTGCAAAATTATAAATGGTAGAAATGTTTGTGGTCTGCCTCATGAGCTTGGAAGTACTGGAATTGGAGTAAGTTATGCTACTCTGGTTGCTTTGAAACATGCCGGAATTCCTATTTCTGGAGCCAAGATTGCAATAGAAGGTTTTGGGAATGTCGGATACTTTACTTTTAAAAGCCTTGAAGAAGCTGGTTGTAAGATTGTTGCTGTAAGCGATAGTAAAGGTTGTTTGTATAATGAGAACGGTTTGTCTTTTGCAGAAATAGAAAAAATTAAGAGAGAAAAAGGAACTGTGACTGCTGGGAAGGGTAGGGTGTTGCCAGGACATAAGTTGTTTGAGCTTCCTGTTGATGTTTTGATTCCCGGAGCTTTGCCTGATGTGATTACTAGGCAGAATATGAATTCCGTACAGGCTAAAATTATTGTTGAAGCTGCTAATATCCCAATTCCTCTTGATGTTGAAGAAGAATTAAGCAAACGGATTCTTATCGTTCCTGATTTTGTTGCAAATGCCGGAGGAGTTATTTCTAGTTGGGTAGAGTATATAGGAAAAGATAAAAAATATATGTATAAAGTTGTTAAAGATAAAATAACTAAGAATACTGAAATTGTTCTTTCTACAGCTAAGAAGCAGTCTATCTCGCCAAGAGATGCGGCTATTCAGATTGCTAAAGATAGAGTTAAAAGTGCTATGTTGAAGAGAGATAAAGAAACTTTCTAATTGGGATTTTTACTGCATCACAGATTCTGAAGCGTTAAACCAAAAAAATCCCAATAAATTAATTAAATATACTTATTTAATTTTTGAGTTATCTTTGAAATCTTGGGCTTTGAATTCTTTTTCGCTTCGGAGTTTATTTAATTCTTGTCTTTCTTTGAATACTTGACGCTGTAATTGAACTAATTTTTCTTCACTCTTGATTTGTTCTAATTCTTTTTGTAACTCACTAATACGTTTTTCAGTATCTGCTGAATTGAGAGGTGCTGTATTTTGGACAGCAACAGTTACTTCAGTTTTTGATTGTGTTTTCTTGTCTGTTTTAATTTTATTTGGATTTGGTTCCATTGGAGATTTTACAGTTATTCGGCGTTTTAAAATTATGATTAAAATTATTAGTCCTAGAGCTCCTGCTCCGACGTAATAATATGTTTTTGAGAATTTTATATTTGCCCTTGTGACAAATCCTAATATTGGGCTTCTTCCTTGTGATTGATTTGTTTCTGATTCTGTTATATTTGAGGTTTCATTTGTTACATCGGCCTCTATAATCTCATTTTCTTCAGGTTCTGAAAGAGTAAAATTTATTGTTATTGTAGGAGTTCCTAAATTGTAAGGTCCGAATTTTTCATTTTTAATGACTTGTTGAGTATCGTTGCCCATTATTGATGCAGAAAGAGAAATTTGATTGACAACTCCGTAATATGTGAATCTATATTCTCCGAATTTTTTTGATTTGCCTGAGAAAGTTTGTAATTCTTCGTTGGTGTTCGGATTTATAACTGTGACACTTATATTGATGGAAGGTTCCGTTTTTACTATTATTTCTGATTTTTTAACTTCTAATGCTGAGACTATTCCAATGAATATTACCGAAAGGGCGATTATCAAAATAATTAATTTTGAATTCTTCATGATTGTTAGAATAATTTGGCATTTATAAGGTTTTTTAATGTTTGAGAAATAGGTTTAAATAAAAGTTATAATTAAACTCATTATGAATGTTGGTCAGGAAAATGAAGAAAGAAGGTTTAATGATTTAGAACCACTTAAACAATTAAGTGTTGGAGATTATCAAAGGGCCATAGAATATGTTGAGCCCCCCATATTTTATGCTAAAATTGAGGCTGCTATTGAAGAGGGCAGAAGAGATCTTGATAAATTAAGGTCAAATCCTTTTAGAAATTGTATGCCTGGATGTTATGTTTAATTTAATAATTATTTGATTCCAAACTTCTTTATATTGATTCAACATTAGTTTTTAATGGTAAAAATAGTTCATCGTTCTGAAGAAAGGGGCAAAAGCGAATTAGGCTGGTTGAGTTCTCGCTTTAGCTTTAGTTTTGCTGGATATTCTAATTCTAAACGAAATGGTTTTGGAAAACTTCTTGTAGTTAATGATGATGTTATTGCGCCTGGAAAAGGTTTTGGCGCTCACTCGCATGATAATATGGAAATTATTACTTTAGTAACTAAAGGAGAGCTTAAACATAAAGATAGTCTCGGAAATGTTGAATTAATCAAAGATGGCGAAATGCAAGTCATGTCTGCCGGGCGAGGGATAACTCATTCTGAATATAATCATTCTAAGACTGCTCCTCTAGGACTTTTCCAAATATGGATAGAAACCGCTCGGCCTGAAATCACTCCGAGACATGAGACTAAGGCAATTAATTTAAGAGATAATGAACTTATCAAAGTTGTTTCTGGACAAAAGAAAGATAATGTTCTTTTTATTAATCAAGATGCTACTATTTATTTAGGGAAATTTAATGAGGAGAAAGAAATTAATTATAATATTGGTAATGGAAGGGGAATTTTTATTTTTGTTATCGAAGGATATGCAGTTGTAAATGGAATGGCTA
This sequence comes from Candidatus Pacearchaeota archaeon, assembly GCA_018303995.1. Taxonomy (GTDB): domain Archaea; phylum Nanobdellota; class Nanobdellia; order Pacearchaeales; family GW2011-AR1; genus SICU01. The sequence goes on along the minus strand of JAGVXB010000005.1, from coordinate 4,699 downwards.
TTTCTAGAAGAGATAGTATTGAGATTACTGATACTTCTGAAATAAATATTTTAGCTAAGCCTGAATTGTATTTGATGGTTGTTGAAGTGCCTTTGTGAATGATTGATTATTTAGAGATTTTTAACTTGCTTATTTGCTCAACTTGATTTATATCAATATCAAATTTCTTCTCCATAAATACTCCTTTGAAAGAATCTATAAAATTCTTATCTTTGACAACTTGTTCAAGCTTATCTAAATGGTTTTGTAAAACATTTAAGTCACCAATAAATAATAATTTTTTAATTAAATCAAGATTGGTATTCTTTGCAAGAGCAGCGATATCTCTAAAGTCTGTTAATCTTCCAGAGTGGATTTTCATCACAATCAATAATTCCTTGTTTGGAACATTTGCAATAACCTCTTTTTCAATCCCTATAATTTCCTTTTCAGTTGAATTATCAAACAATAATTTATAACTGAATGATGCGGATGTTGCTCGCGAAGCCAAAGCATCAATTAAAATGTCTACGCTTGCATTATCTTTTTCATAACGCATATATTTTGAAGAATATACGTTTTCAAGTTGTTTTTCTTTAGTCTTGGCAAAGTTTTCTTTACTTAGCAGAGATTCATATTTATCCAAATCTTTAGATTGAATTACGATATCTGCGTCTGTGGAAAATCTATGTTTATAAGCTGATACTGCATAACCTCCAACAATTACAAACTCTAATTTTGCATATACAAATTTTTGCAAGATGTCAAATATCGAGTTCTCTTTTTCGATTAACATTTCCATTATAAATTATTTATCTCCTTATATTTTATATTTAATCCTTTTTTGTACATTTCATATATTATCTCTAATGCAGGCTCAAAATTATATATATTTTTCTTCATAAATTCAATAGTTTCTTCTAAAGGCTCTATAAAGTAATCTTGTTTCTTTGTAAAATTAAATTCTTCTATTATTTCAGGAACATAAAATACTCCTTTTTTTGAATTGATTTCTAAATTTAATTTCTTGCAATACCAAGTGAATAATGAGAAATCTTCTTTTCTTATTTTTACAAAAATGGGATAGTAATCCCTATATTTAGCAATATTATATCTCCCTTCTGTCCAAAAATAAACTGCATCTGTTTTGGTAAAACAATATTGTATTCCTGATAATTTTAATACTAAATAATATAAACTTGTCTCACTTATATTGTTTCTAATAAACTTCAATATTTCTCTGTAATTCTTGTTATTTTCTTGTAAACTTACTCCTTTCCACTTTTCTTTTAAGATGCCTTCTTTTACTAACTCTCTAACCCATTTATGAGTCCAACCATAAGATAAATTAATTCTTTTTGAAATGGAGCTGATGCTATCTTTTTCTCTTGCAGATATTAAAATCTTTATTACATATGGGTTTATTGTCTCTATATTCATACTATCAGTATAATGATAGCATTATTTAAGGCTTTCGGTTCATTAGAAAACTATTAAAGTTAAAGAAGTCTATTAGATTGTGGTTTACTTAAGCAAGAAAGAGACTGAACAAGTTATTTGATTTTTGGGAATGTAAAATTATCTGTAAAACCTGATGTTTGTTACTGTCCATTCTCCATTTAACATAGCATAAACGGCAGAATTAAATGCCGAATCTGGACATGTACCCCTAATAAATCTACTCTCTGATACAGACTCTGGAGAAACTCTTTCTAAATCAATACTGCAATATTCCCTATTTCTTGATTCTTTTTTAACTGGGGACTCAGATTTGTAACTTCTTATTTTAATTCCAGTGGTTGGTCCCTTTGGAGAAAGAATCATTGCTCCCATTATAAGCCCTCCAAGAACTAAACCAATTAGATTGTCTTTCTTCATATAATTTTGTGTAAGTTGGCCTTTTTAACCTTTTATAAGATTACAATAATCTTTAAATATCTCACCTTCTCAGATTTTTTATGAGTGGAAATGTAAAAAAAGCCCTTCTTGGTACTGGTATACCTAAGATTCCTTTTGGACCAATTTCGGATACTGATAAAGATACTATTCGCAGTTATTTTGCTAAATATGGTGTTGAACCCTATCAAATTCCTGAGGAGTATTGGCAACAAACAGCTCAAGAGGGTAGAAAAGTCGTTGAAAAAATTAGAGATGGTGGTTTTGTTATAGGAGGAGAGCTTGAACATGGTAATCCCATGGATGGTTATGGATCACATGTGCACGTATATTCAAGAAATCACTCTGGAAAAAACAATAAACTATCAGTTAAGGTATTTTGTGATTATTCTAAGGTTATTGGAAGTGTTGGTTTATGGGAATCTTGGGGTTTTCCAGTTCATCCCGTCTCTGTTTGGTATCAGAACTCCGCGATTATTACAGAGTCTATTGCATTAAGAAGTTATTTAGAATCTCAAGGAATTGATTTTAGAGATTCCGTTGATAGGGGCGACTTATCAAAAAGGATTGCTGGGTTAAGTAAGGAAACAGATGAAATTATAAGAGTTCTATCCTCTATTGAGGACATTAATCTAAGAAGATAGAAATTAATTATCTTGCCAAAATGGCATTACGCCCGTCCCAAACTGCACCCAGTTTGATTCTCTCTGCGGGACTCGGATTTGTATTGAGTTTGTATTTAGTTTGAGTATGTTTGTTGTGGGTTGGAGGGATTTATAAGTTTTGTCGAGATAAAATGCATCATTACATAGAAATTATAAAGTTTGTTTACCATTTTTCATCAGTTGATGAAAAATACGCCCTATCAAATAGCATTCTTTCACAAGTTACCCACTACAATCTAATAAACAAATGTAGAGGGTAAGGTTTATAAACTCTAAGTTTCTAGATAGGATATGGTATACCTATACAAAAAAATAGTTGGTGGAAAACCCTACTATTATCTTAGAGCATCCGAAAGAAAAGGTAAAAAGGTACTTTCTAAAGACATTGCTTATTTAGGGAGCACAATAGAAGAAGTAAGGAAGTCACTGGATAAAAAAGAGTTTAAGGATAAAATAAGAAAAGCATACAAAACAATCAAAGGTTTTCTTGAATCAAATCATTGGCTTGAAAAGGCTAAAGAATTAAGGTTAAAAAAAGATGATTTTCTTGGAGAAAAATTGACTGAGATAGAAGCTTGTAAATTACATTATAATAATCATTTTAAAAAACTAGATAATATAACTAAGAAAGAAATATTAAAAAATTTTGTTATAGAATTTGCTTTTAATACTGCATCCATAGAAGGAAATACAATAAATTTGGAACAAGCCAGAAACTTATTAGCCGATGGTTTAACTCCAGAAAATAAGACATTAAGAGAAATATATGATCTTCAAAATTCAGAGAAAGTCTTTTTTGAGCTAATTGATTTAAAAGAAGAAATTACTCATGAATTTATAATTGGTGTTCATGATTCTCTTTTAGAAAATATTGATCCAAGAAAAGGCTATAGAACTGTTGATATAAGAGTAATAAAAAGTAACTTCGATGCTACTCCTGCACCATATGTTAAAACAGACATGGATTTATTGATAAAGTGGTATGAAGAGCATAAGACTAAACTGCATCCTCTGACATTAGCCACAATTTTTCATCATAAGTTTGAGAAAATCCACCCATTTATGGATGGAAACGGAAGAACTGGAAGAATGATATTAAGTTATATATTATTAAAAAATGATTATCCTGCATTAATAATTCGTAAAAAAACCAAGTCTCTTTATCTCAATGCATTAAGAAAAGCAGATAAAAGCAATTTAACAAAATCCTCAATAGGAGATTATTCAGAAATAGTTCAATTCAACGCAGAAGAAATGATAGATACTTATTGGAATATCTTTCTCTAAAGTTAAGGATTGTCGAGATTGAAGCGATGGATTAATCTGCATCAATCACGGGTCCGGTCCATTGATAAGATTCAGTCATTTGAGCAAGAAAATCTACATAACTTGCCAAATCTTTTGCCCCAACTTTCAATTCTTTAGGTAGTTGAACAATAGGGGCAACTCTTAATCTGTGCAATGTCTCAATTTCAGCCATTTGATAAAACTGAGGAGACTGGAGGTCTCTTAATACTTCAAGACCATCAGCACTAGATAAGCCATTAATAATATCCTTTAAGAGACCATGTTTTTTCGCGTTAACAATATAAACTTGAGGCCAGAAAATTGCTTTTTGGTCTCTATCATTGTAATGTACTCCCCTAGTAGAAACTAGAGGATAATGGGAGAAATTTTCTCTTCCTATCAATCTTTTTGCAGTTTTATCAATTGCACATCGATATGAGTCCATAAGACTATTATCAAACATCAAACCATTACATACATCACTTGCTCCAGGAACATAAACTGGATCATCACCCTTCCGAATCTTTCTAACAACCCATGGAGAGCCCATATCTTTACGAAATCCAACATATCCTTCTAAAGCTTCAACCGCTTCTTTATTTGCAATCGTTTGAAACAGTACATAATCTTTTTCAGGGGAAAAAACTCTTTCAAAAGCTTCACGAACATCTCCTTTGTTAAAATCCCACTTTTGATGTGTCTGATAATATCTTTGTGTTTTTGGCACTTCAGTCAAAATAGTTTTAATAGGATCCATAAAACTCGTGATTATAAATACTTTTTAAAGATTATTGTGATTTATTTAAATTAGTTCAACGCCCACATTTTTAGTAAGTGGTTTTTGTGGTCGATGGAAATTACGCCCGTCCCGA
>JAGVXB010000019.1 GCA_018303995.1 Candidatus Pacearchaeota archaeon | reverse complement strand
TCCTCCGACTAGGATTCCTTTTAATCTTGGTAGGTCGAAGAATAGTTCTTTCATTGCTTCTGAAGTTCTACGAAAGAATTCTTTTGCCAAACCTTCTGTGACTCTGTGGAAGCGTTGAGAGGATTGACCACCTGCTCGAACTTTACTAGGAACTCCGGATGTTAAATGTCTTAGAACTTTGATTTGTTTGCCTTCTAGAAGGCCTATTGTGGCTTCTTGGCGGTCTATTACGACTAGACCAAATACTTCATCTGTCTGAAGCATGTCTTTTAAGGGTTGGGTTACAAATGTTTGGTCACAACGGTACATTCTTATTCTTAATGGTTTTGGAGGTTCTATTGCCCATAGTTTCATGTCTTGAACGCCTTCTTTTTCAGATACGTTTCCTGCGTATAATGCTAAGCCATTTGGAGGAGTTTTTTTAGTGTTTTTTAATGTGCGGACGATTAGGTCTATTGCGTCGGTGACTGCCGAGCGTGTTTGTTTTGATTTTATATTGTCTGCTGTTGAACGCTCGGCTTCTAGTTGTTTAGTCACGGAGTGAATGTTGAAGTCTACTGGAATTAGCACTGTGACTAGCTCTGTGTGTCTGCCTCTTACACTTTCTAATTCTTCAATTTGTTCTTCTAGTTGGGCTTTTTGTTTGTCGTTCATGATATTTTATGCTGGAATTGAGTTTTAAAGGTTGTGGGTTAAAGGAGAATTACTTCTTTAATGTCTTTGAAGTGAGGGTCCTTTGTTATTATTTTTGCATCAATTGATTTTGCTGCACATATAATTAAAGTGTCTGCTAAAGAGATAGTTGACTTATTTTTTCTTTTTTCTGCATGTAATATCCCTGCTTCTTTTGAAATTCTAGGAGTTATCTCAAATATTTTTGATTTTTTGATCATAGATTCATAAGCAGTTTCTATATTTTTATCTTCTCTTTTTAAAAAACTAGTAACTTCACCTATATTAATAGTTAATATAAAAATTTCATTTTCTTCATTTAACATGATTTCATTAACTTTTTCTCCAGCTAAACTCCCATTAAAATATTCTATCCATGCAGATGAGTCAATAAAATATTTCATTAAAATCTATCTTCCATCCTATCTTTTCGTGTGAAAGAACTTATTCCTTTTAGTGCTCCGAAGTAACTTTTTCTTGGTTTTTTTACTGAGATTTCTACTACTTGGTTTTCTTCTAGTTGTTCTTCTTTTACTAATTCTATTGGTATTGTTACAACTAGAGAACCGCCTATTCTTCTTGTTCTTGATAATGTTTTTAATTCTTGTTCCATGTTATACTTGTAGTATAATAATATATAACTCGATGTTATATTTAAATGTTTGGTTATACATCTAATATAGCATATATCGGATAATGATCTGAGGCTTGTTCTGTTAATTTATTTTTTATTATCCCTGCGTCTAATACTCTTATTTTTGGATGTGTGAAAATATAATCTATTCTGATTCCTGTGCTTTTGTCTTTTGATGTATAATCTGTAGGTATTGTGAAGTCAAATGCTTTGTTTTTTATTTTGAATGTATCTACTAGGCTTTTACTTTCAATATATTTAACAACTTTTCCAGTTAACATGTCTTTCATTATTTTGTTTGTTGTTTTTTTATTTACTTTATGGCTGGACATTAAAACTTTATTTTTGAAATTATATTGAAAGTTTTTTATATAGTTATCCGAGGAAGAAAGAGAGTTAAGGTCTCCTAAAATTATGCTAGGGTTATTTACTTTTTCAAACAATGCTTTAACAAATTCTAATCTTTTTTTCTCTGAAACCGATACACTTGGTCTATGGTGAATTATGTTTAGTGAAATTGTTTTATTTTTTATTTTTATTTGAGATATTAGTCCGCTTCCCCCATTTTTTTTAATTTCTTCTGAATAAATTATAGGATATTTAGATAGAAGGATATTTGAGAATCTTATGTCTATATATGGATAATTGAATAGCTTTTGATAGTCTATGTAAACTCCAGTGTAATTTTTCATTCCAAAAAGACCTTCTGTTAGACATAAAATGTCTGGATTTTCAATTTTTATTATTTTTTTAGCCAATTCAATTCTATTTTTATTTAGTATTGGTATTTCTTTCGAATAAAAGCTCCAATCGCATAGTCCTGTTAATATGTTATAGGCGATAATTTTTAGTTTCATTGTAAATTATGACAAGCTACTAAGTCACTTTCAAAGTCCTTTAATGATTCAGGTATTTTTATTTCACTAATTGGTTCTTTTAGCGAGATGCTATTGTCTCTTTTCTTTTTCCAAACTTCTCTATTGAAAGACATTATTTCTCCTATTATTTTAATCGCTTCTTTATTCTCTTTTCCTTTTGGAAATTCCGTCTTATGCAAACCGATTCCTAATTCATTTCCTATTACTGAAGTTACTTGGGGTATTATTGGGTATAGTAGAGTTATTAGTCTTTCTAACAAATGATGTAATGTGTATTTTGCTGATTCGCTTTCTTCTTTTGAGAAATTAGATTTTTCATTATAAACTCTGTTTTTTATCATTTCTACATAATGGGATGCAAATATGTCCCAAAGGAATTTCCTTAATTTTTCTGCGGGGGTGTGAAAGTTATACTTTTCATAATCTTCGCCTATAGATTCTGTTTCTGAATCTATATAATTAATAAATAAGCTGTCTGTCTTAGTTAGTTTTGTTTTTGATGGTTTTTTGAATTGTATAACAAACTTTGCTATGTTTAGTAATTTATTTATTGTTTTTGTTTCTGCGCCTATTCTATCCATTGAACATTTCAAGTCTTGTTCTGCCAGGTTTCCTTCTAAGGCTGCCCAGAATCTGAATGCTTCTGCTCCATGGCTCTTTAGTATGTCTTGAGGGTCTATTCCGTTTCCTGCAGATTTAGACATTTTTTTTCCTTGGGCATCTAGTATGTGTTGATGTATCCATACTTCTTTGAAAGGTAACTCGCTTGTTTCTAAATATCCTCTGAGAAGAGTGTAATATAACCATGTTCTAACTATCTCTTTTCCCTGAGGTCTTAATGATATTGGATAGGCTTTTTTTGCAAAATCTGAGGGGTATTGAATCATGTTCAATTCAGAAATTGAAGAATCAAACCATGTATCAAATACTTTTTCTTCGCCTAACCATGTTTTATCTTTGAAGTCTGATATTTTTCCTAATTTTTTACCATTTTGATAAACTGTTGCGTTCTTTGGTACTTGTTCATTTACTGGATTGTAATATTTTCCTTTTTCTGGTACTGCCATTAAATTTCCTGAACGCCATAGTGGAATGGGAGTAGCATAAAATCTTCTTCTAGATATGGGCCAGTCAATGGCTATTGCATCTAACCACCTTGATAGTATTTCTTTTGAATTTTCTGGGTAGAATGTTATTTTATTTAATAATTTTTTTAATTTTGGTATGAATTCTAATTGTTTTAGATAATACTCAGGCATTTGTATAAATTCAATTTCAGCTCCCGACCTTTCAGATACTGGTGTTCTATGTACTATTTTATCTTGTTTAACTATTAGATTTTCTTTTTGTAGTTTTTCTATTATTTTTTCTCTTGCTTCTTTAACTTTTAATCCTGCAAATTCTCTTGCGTGTTCATTCATTTTTCCTTCTTTTGTTATTGCTATTACTGGTTTTAGTTTCATTTCTCTAAAAAACTGAATGTCTGTGACGTCGCCAGCAGAGCACATCATCATTAATCCGGTTCCTTTGTCGATTTGTGCAGATGGATGTTCTTGTATTGTGACTGTGTGATTGAATATTGGAACTATTGCAGTTTTTCCTTTTAGATGTTTATATCTTTTGTCTTCTGGATTGTAAATAACCATTGCACATGTGCATAATAATTCAGGTCTTGTGGTTGCTATAATTATTTTTTCTTTTGTTTCTTTTACGCTCCATTGGATGTGATTGAACGTTGATGGAATTTCTTTATATTCTATTTCAGAGTCTGCTACGGTTGTTCTTAGTTTAGTATCCCAGTTGTTTATTCTTTCATCTTCGTAAACAAGGCTTTTATGAAACAAGTCTATGAATGTGTCTTGTGTTAGTTTTCTATATTCTGGAGAGTCTGTGTAGTATATATCTCCTATTTTATCTCCTTTTTTATATGATGAGTAAGAGTGTCCTAGTCTTGCAAATGAGTCTATGGATTCTTCTGATGCTTCCCGTAGGAGTTTTTTGCAATATTCGATGAATTCTTCTCTGCCCACTTTAAATGGAGAGATATTAAATTTCTTTTCTGCTGCCATTTCTATGGGTAAGCCGTTTCTGTCAAGTCCTAGAGGGAATAAAACCTCAAAATTTTTCATCCTCTTATAGCGGGCGAAGAAATCCATGTAAGTATAAGTTGTTGCGTGGCCCATGTGGATTGGAGTGTTTACATAAGGTGGCGGAGTGTCAATAGAGTATATTTTCTTTTTAGTATTTGGATTGAAGGGAAATTGGTTGTTTTCTTTCCAATATGTAGTTATTTGCTTTTCTATTTCAATTGTCCAATTTTTGATTTCTGATAGTTTTGGTTCCATGTTTAAGACAGAGTAGGAATGTATTTTAAGGTTTTTGTATCCTCTTTTAGATAGATTTATCGCTTGCTTTGAAGAGGTTTGCTTTCTGATAATTATAACCTAAATTATGGTTATAATAACCTTTATAAAGGTTATATCTCTCTATTAATATGGCCTTGCTTGAATTTTTGAAGAAGCATAAAGATGAAGCACGAAAGGTATTTGGAGAGCGGGAGCTAAAGATTATTGAAAAACAATTGCAAGGGCTGACTCTGAAACAATCTGAAAGAAATAGACTTTCGAGAGATGTAAGGAAAAAGTTATCTTTTATTTCTGCAGTTAGTTTGTATAAAGATGAGTTTGAATTAAAACATGGTGCCAAAATTAAAGAGATTATTAAAGACGTTGTTGGAGATATTAAGAAAGATATTTTATTTTATAAAGTAAAAAAAATAGTTCTTTTTGGTTCAACAGCTATTGGAAAAAGACATCTTGGTTCTGATGTAGATATTGCTGTTGAATTTGATGAAATAACTGAAAAAAATGCTTTTGATTTTAGAATGAGAATACTAAAATATTTTGATAAATTGGATGTGCAAGTTTATAATGTTCTTCCGGATAAAGTGAAGAAAGAGATAGATAAAGAGGGGAAAGTTTTGTATGAAAAAAATAAGTGATAAGATTGAAGAAATTGAGGGTTTTCTTTCTCAGCTTGAAGAAATTAAGCCATCTACTTTAGAAGAATACGAAAAAGATTTTAAGGCAAAAGCAGCATGTGAAAGATATTTTGAAAAGATTGTAGAATCTATTATTGATTTAGCATTTATTTTTATTAAAGGGAAAGAAATTGAAATGCCTGAAGATGATGAAAGTGCCTTAGATACCTTGGTTCGGAATAGTGTTATTACAGATAATCTGGCTAAAAAAGTTAAAGAAGCGAAGGGGATGAGAAATATAATTGCTCATTTATATGGAAGTGTTAATGACGAGCTAGTTTTTGAGGCTTTGGATAGTGAGATAATTTTTGATGTCAATGAATTTCTTTCTTCAATTAGAAAATGTTTGGATGTGGGTTATGGAACTTAAACGTGCTTTACGCCAGCTTGGTGAACTTAAACGGCTTGGAGGGACTATGAGGCTTGCTGCTGAGTCTTGGGGGGCAGATTGGAAGTGTTTGATTGCTACGGTAATGAGCGCTCAGTCAAGAGATGAGACAACAATTGTTATTGCTTCTGAGCTTTTTTCCAAATATAATTCTTTAGATAAACTTGCTAATGCTAACTATTCTGATGTTTTGCATGTCTTTTCTGGGTTGAATTACAATCGCACTAAGGCTAAGAATGTGATTGCTTGCGCTAAGATGCTTATTGATAGTTTTAATGGCAAGATTCCTCGAGATTTAGATAAATTGATTTTGCTTCCAGGGGTTGGACGCAAGACTGCGAATGTATTTTTATCTGAACATGGCTATCCGGCTATAGGAGTTGATACTCATCTAGCTTATATTTCACAAAAACTCAGTTGGACTAAAAATAAAGACTCTCATAAAATAGAGATGGATCTAAAGAAACTATTCGCTAAAAATGTTTGGTCTAGTGTAAACCCTACAGTGGTTAGGTTCGGTAAGAAGTATACTTCCAGGAAGAAAAAAAATATTATTTTGAAAGAAATTAATAAAATTAATTAATTACTTTGCAATTTTATAATTTCTAATAATAGATGCTTTTTCTAGTTTAATCCTCTTTTTTGGAGAAGTTAATCCTACTTTGTCTCTGAATTTAATCAAATTACTTTTTCTATGAATATCTATGTAGGACCTTTCTTTGTCTCTTTTAATGTAATGTTTTATTTTTGAAGTAGTTATTCCTATTTCTAATAAAAATTCTTTTATAGCTTCTAAAATTTCAATCTTATCTTGGAATATTCTTATGCTTCTATTATAAACTGTCCCTTCATCATCACAAAAAGCTCTTATTAGTCCGATTTTAAATTCTAGTGGTGTATTTTTTATTTTAGCGTTTATTATTTTCTCTTTTCCAATACAGAAATTACTTAAAATGCAATTTAATAATGCTCCACTAACCGATGGATAAAATAAACCACAGTTTTTACCTCCTTCTAATTCATCTATACTATTTAGTCTCTTTTCCCATCTAGTTTTCTCTTTAAATGGTATGGTTTTCTTTTGCATCCATATTCTTGGCTTGAGATTAAACACGCTATCAAAATTATCTGAAAATTCTTTTAATAACTCTTTATTTGAATTAGAGAAAAAGACTTGTTTGTATTTTGCATCTATTGACCCATCTCCTAATATATGTCCTACAATTGAACCTAGCTTTTTATCTAATTTTATTGGAAATCTTATATTCGCTATTGTGCCTCTAAATCCAGATTTTATTCCTACAAAATTTCTCTCAATTTCTTCCCACCTAATATTGGTTTTATCTCTTATTAATTCTATTTTTTTGATAGGTATTGATTTTTGATTATTTAACCAATTTCTTAGAGTTAAAGAACATTTTTCTTGTTTATTAAAACTAATATCTAAATAGTCACAAAATTTTTTATTAAAATAGGGCTTCTCTTCTTTGGAAGCTTCCGTAATCAAATCTCTTAAAAAATCTTTTTTTAAAATCACATATAGGTTCTCTTCTTTTGATAGATCCTCTAATTTTATTTCCACTTTTTCTCTCTTTTTATTAGATTATCTTGGTTATATATTTTGCTATGTCATGTTTACTATATTTCTCGTTACTTGGGCTGGCCACGTAAAAAAGAAATTCATAAGGTTGAGGCTGACTTGAAAAAATTATTTCCTTCTAAGTATTGGTCTGAAGTTAATCCTGTTCTTGTGAGGTTTGGGAAGAAGTATACTTCTCGCAAGAGAAAGAATGAGATGCTTGGGGAGATAAGAAATATTCAATAGTCTTAAAAAGAGTCTTTTTTTGTTTTTTTAATGGTTAGAAGAATATCTCCAGAAGTAGTGGAAAAAATTCATACTTTATTTAAGGATGGAAATTTGAGTCCATATGAAATAGCTCGACAAACTGGAGTTTCGTATGGTTTAGTGTATGTAGAAACCAGACTTCCAAAAAGAGTTAATCCTGATACTGGAAGGCAGTTTTCTTCTACTAGAGAGTATGGTCATTATATGGCCAGACATAGGGTTCGTCCAGGTACTAAAGATTATTTTGAATCTAGGACTGAATATGAGAATTTTAGGGCTAATCAGAGAAGTCAAAGAGAACAAAATATTGCTTTTGCTGAATTAATTAAATGTAGATTAAATAGTCTTGGAAAAACTCAAAACTGGTTAGCTGGCGAGGCAGAGACAAGTAAACAGTTAATTAGTTTATATGTTAAAGCAAAATCAATTCCTGGAAAAGAAAGATTTATAAAAATAATTTCTGCCCTTAAGGTTGAAACGTTGCCTGACTGTTTAGAAGGTTTAATTGATTAAATCATTATGAGAAGATTTTTATACTGATTTTTACTTTGTTTTATATGGCTCAAGATAACCAAGTACAAATGCCTGGTGCATTCGGTGGATTAATGCGTTATGATGCAGAATATCATAGTAAGTTTGCTATTTCTCCTAAAGCAGTTATTGTTTTTTTAGTTGCAGTAATTGCTTTTGTTGTCGTCTTGAAGGTTTTTTGGCCAATTGGTTGATTTTTTTTAAAATTTGAATAAAGTTTAAATACTAAATACATTAATTTTGTTTCTAGGTGATTTATGACAAGCGGAAGAGATTTGAGAGATCAGATGAATAGTGATGCTGTTGCAGAAGCATTCGGTTTTTTACTTTCTGGGAAGAAGGGATATAAGACAGTTATTGAAAGAAGAGTAGAGCCTTTGCGTTGTTCTTCTTGCAGTATTGTTTTACAAGATGCAGTTAAGTTTTGTCCTGAGTGCGGGACTAAGGTTGTATTGCCTGTTAAGAAATAGTAAGCTTTAAAAACTGACTTCTAATGAGTTCTTTATGAGTGAAACTAGATATGGAGTTATTTCAGATGTACATATAAACCCTGGAATTTTGCCAATGATAATTGATGCCTTAAGAAAAGAAAAGCTTGACGGATTATTTCTTAATGGAGATATAGGCGAAGATCAGAGAATGATAGCTTATACTTTACATCATGGTTTATCTTTAGGGGTTGAAACTTTTGTTCAACCCGGTAGCCATGAAACTGTGGCAGACTATATTCCAGCTTTAAATCATTTTATTGCTAAGAGCAATGGTAGATTGGTTAATTGTCTTGAAACTCCAAAGGTTGAAAGAGGCCATCATTTAGTATTTTTACCTGGATCTGATTTTAGAGCAGGCGGGGAGTTTTCTCTTGATTTACATGAACCTTCATTACAAACCGGTTTATATGAAACAAGCCAGGGTAGTAATTTATATGTTACTAATATTGCGGATTTAGATAAATTAGTTACCGATCCTGCTCGTACATTGGTTGTATGTCACGTTCCTAGAAAATTTGATAATCCTGGTACTTGCGTAGATTTTGCTTATTTTGCTGAAAAAGCAGATGGTTCTTTGATGCCTGGAACAGTTGTAGAAAACCAAATTCGTCAAGCTCTTAAGCAAAGAAGAATTGATTCTCCTTCAGTTGCAGATATAGAGGAGATAGCAAAACAGAAAGGTTTTACTTCTAAGAGAGAAAATAGAGGCAATATCGCTCTTAGAGATGCTTATCTTAGATTGGGTGTTACTAAATCAGTTACAGGGCACTTTCATGAAGCAAGTCACAAAGCTAATGATCTTGAAAGTAGGGCGGTTCCAGAAGGAGTTATGACTGACAATTTATTTTATAATTCTGGAACTGCAGATGGTGGCTTTGCAGGAGTCGTAGTTGTAGACGATATTAAAATTAGATATCATAATATTAAAGTTGTTTAAGTAATATTTTTTTATTTCTAATAAATTCTAACTTAGTTATCTTGTTGTCGTTTATTTCTAGGATTGTGTTGACGTAGGAGCCGAAGCCTGCGTTTATTATTATTGTTTTGCCTAATTTGTCTTTGCCGAAATGCTCATGCATGTGGCCTCCTATGCTGACTAAGGGTTTGTGTTTTAGTATTAATTGTCTTGCTAGATAAGAACCCATATGTTTTCCGTTTAATGGAGAAGATTTGTTTACTATTTTGTCTAGCTTCGTGTTATATGGTACATTGTGAGTTAGGAAGATTATTTTCTCACCTTTTTTGAACTTTTTATTCATTTGATTGAATAATTTTTTGTATTCTTTCTTTTCTTTAGATAATTCTTTTTTTGTATATCTTTTTATTGTTTCTTTTGTTGGATATTCTGGACTTGAGGTTATACCATGTCCTATGATTGTTAAATCTTTGAATTTTAATTTATTTTTATGGCAGTTTCTTATGTTTTTGAGGTCTTTGATTAAGTAAGATTTCCAGTAGTTTTTATTTAGGTAACTCCAGTCTGTTTCTCGTGTCCAGTCCCAATTGCCTGGGAGTGCGAAAACTGGGACATTGAAAGAATTTAGAAATTCTAAGATTTTTCTGCCGTCTTTTAATGATTTAATTACTTCTTGTTTTGCTCTTTTTTTAGACATTAGATTATACCACCAATAGTCTTGTCCTGTTTGAATTTCTTTTTTTAATGCTTCGAACATGTATTTTCTTAGATTGTCTGAACAGAAATCGCCTGGTGCTATTATTGCATCAAAGTCTTTTCTGTATATCGTTGGTTTATTTCCATGAAGGTCTCCGATTATTAGGAACTTAGTCATTTCTTTATAGGTTTAGAAAGCTATAAATAACCTATTGTTTGATTTCATTTTATGTTTGGCGGAATAGACCCTAAGAAGATGCAGCAAATGATGAAGCAGATGGGAATCAAGCAAGATGATATTGAGGCTTCACGGGTTGTTATTGAAAAGATTGATGGCTCTAAGATAGTGATTGAGAATCCTAATGTTGTTAAAATAGACATGAAAGGACAGGAGTCTTGGCAGATAACCGGAGAAGCTCATGAGGAGTCTAACGAAGAGTCTAATGAGGGATTTACTGAAGAAGATATTCGTTTAATTATGGAAAAAACAGGCAAGGATTATGATAAATGTAAAGATTCTCTTTCTAGAAATGAGGGGGATATAGCTCAATGTATATTGGAACTTTCAGATTAATTGTTACTTTTTCATAGTTCTATTGGTTTTTTATACCCTTAGAAAGGTATAAAAAGAACTTTTTGTATGTTATTGTTCCCTTGGAATGACTGCCTTATGTTAATTGATGATATTATTAAAGAGAAGATTAGTGCCGACCACTTACTTTATGTTAGTTTGAAGTATACTAAGACTTGTGATGTTATCCTTAATTTGCTTTCTCGCTGGAAGATTATGGTAGATACTTCATTTGCCTTTTTGATAGATAGGGCTGGAAAGAGCTGGAAACCTGTGCCTGACGCTCCTAGAGCCAAGGTTATTCAATTGAGGAAGCTTTATGCTAATGAACCTCTTGTTATTGAAGCTCTTGACCTTTATGAATTTTTTAGAGATTTAGAAAATTTAGATAAAGTTAGAGAGAGTGAGTTTAGAAAGGGAGTTAATTTAAGAGTTACTTATAAAAGTAAGGTTGTGAATATTAATCTTGAGCAGTTGGCTTTGTATTCGCAAATTCTAGAAAGATTTATAAGCTATCTAAAGTAATTCAGTTTGTAAAAGATATTTTACAATTTACATGGCAATAATAACAGTTACATCTGGAAAAGGTGGAGTTGGTAAAACTACTACTTCAATTAATATAGGGGCTGCTTTGAACGCTCTTAATCGAGAGGTCATAATTGTTGATGCTAATTTGACTACGCCAAATGTTGGATTGCATCTAGGGGCGCCTATTGTGCCTGTTAATTTGAATCATGTTATGCAGGGAAAGGCAAAGGTTAGTGATGCTATTTATGAACATGATTCTGGGACTAAGGTAATTCCTTCTTCTCTTTCTGTTAAGGAACTTAGAAATATTAATCATAGTAAATTAAAAGATATTGCGAGGAAACTTAAAGGAATGGCGGATTTTGTTATTTTGGATTGTGCTGCTGGGCTTGGAGATGAGGCTGTGAGCTCTATAGAGGTTGCTGATGAACTTATTATTGTGACCAATCCTGAGATTACTGCAGTTACTGATGCTTTGAAGACTGCTAAACTTGCGCAGGAACTTGGAAAGAAAGTTAGAGGTGTTATAGTTAATAGAGTTTCCGGGAATAATCATGAGATGTCTATTTTGAATATAAAAGAAATGCTTGACTTACCTATTCTAGGAGTTATTCCTGAAGATAAAAAGGTTTTGGCTTCTTTACGTCATAAGGATGCAGTGATTCATATGTATCCCTATGCTAAGTCTGCTTTGGCGTATAAGAAGATTGCCGCTAAGATTGCTGGCGTTTCGTATAAAGAACCTGGATTTTGGCAGAAGTTAATGGGTTAGAATTTATTGTTTTATCTCTGGCTTAGATTCTTCATAAGGCTTTAATCTTACTGTAGATAAGTCAAGCGCATCTATTCCTAACATTGTAAGATGTCTCCCTATTTTACCGATTGATTTGTTTAAACCTGGATTGTTTAAGGTTAGTTCTAATTTTCTAGGTGATTGAGAAATAATTCTTTTATCGTCTTTACCTTCTGTTTGCATATAGGTTTCTCCACATACTTCTCATTAATAATTATTAAAGAATGTAACTTATAAGGATTATTATATTGTATAGTATATTATTTTTAGATGTCTAATGGTGCTGGGGAATCTAAGTTGCGGTGGACTACTGCAAATTTAACATTTGAATCTACATTAATTCCTTTTTCTAACATTCTAATCTTTGCTTTTCTTGCTGCTTTAATGTCGCCTGGTCCGTTAAGTTCAAATTTTCCAAGACTTACAGTTGAACGATGCTCAATTGTAGGAGGTAGTCTGGGATCTTTATAAATTCTATATTCTTCTGTAACAAATTCTGCTTCTCCGAAACAATTGGTTGGACGATGATCTTTACTTTCATATAATCTAATTATAACTGTTTTGGTTGTTCCCAGTTTATAGGGTGCATGACCTAGCTGATTAATGTATGCAGGCATTATTGTTTTTAATAAATTGAGTTTATAAAGATTTATTTTTAATGTATTTTACTTCCTGGCGCTATTTGCTTTTCTGGTTTTAAAAAGAAAACGGATGTTTTTTCTTCATTGCTTGCGGCTAGAATCATTCCATTGCTTTCTATTCCTCTGAGATTAACTGGCTCTAGGTTTGCTACAAATATTGCTTGTTTTCCTTTAAGATCTTCTTGAGTGTAATGTGTTCTTAAGCCCGCTACTATTGTTCTTGGTTCTTGTTCTCCTAAGTCAACTTTTAGAACGTATAGTTTATCTGCTTTAGGATGGTTTTCTACTTCTAGGATTGTGCCGACTCTTAAATCGAGTTTTTCAAAGTCACTGAATGGGATTTTTGTCATATTAATATATTTTACAATAACTTTAAAAACTCTTCTCTTGTCAATTTACATTGTCGCATTATTTCTAGCAAAGTTCCGATATCTATTTCGCTATGCATAGGAACTACGGTTGTTATTTTAATTTCTTGGCTTTCTTTAATCATAAATACATGACTCCCTCTTTGTCTTTTTTGGATAAAGCCTGTTTTTTCTAGGGCCTTTATTACTTCTTTACCTGATAATCTGGGGAGTTTTGCCAAATCTTTTCACCTCGAAATTAACGATGATTGTATCGTTTTCTATGGCTTCTTCAGGTATGCCTTCTTCTTCTATATATAGTTCTACAGCTTCTTTGAGATTATTCAAGGCTTCTTCTATAGTATATCCTTGACTAACTACATCAATTTCTTGGCATAGAGCGACATACTGTTTTTCTCCTTTCTTTATTGTTGCTGTGAATGATTTCATGATTTATCTTGTTTTATAGAGATTATAAGTTTTTTGGTTATGCTTTTTTAGAGGCTAATTCTTTTATCATTCCTTCAAGATTTTCATCTCTATAAAAGGAATCTGAGGGTTTAATCTTTTCAGGTTCTTGACAAATATATACAGTTTTAATTTCTCTTTGTTCTTCATGAAGATATCTCTTTTTATATTCGCTAGTAATTATGTCTTTTGCAGAAAAACCCTCTTTTGCTAATTGTTCTAATATTCTTGTTAACTCATGCCCGATGTAATCATGTCTGCTTCTGAAAGAGAAGAGAGGTTTCCAACTTGTTTTTGGCTTCTCAAAAAGCTCTCCTTGTGTTCCGAGATTTCTAAAACCGGCATATTGGGTATATTCATCGTAATCATCCCCCCATATGTCTCTAACAACTCTTTTTACTATTATTCTGTATTCAGTCATTTTTAATCTCCCTCCATATCATAGTATATGGGGTATCCCTCGTTGTCGAGATCATCTTCTAAATCTTCAATTTCATAATCATATGGATTTATTTTACCTTTAGAATATCTTTTTCTTTTTCTGGGTATGCTTTCATTAAAAGGAAAGCTTCCGGCGTTCATTCTTTGTTCTAATTCGTATGGAGATAATCTCATTACCGTGCTTGTAATAATTGCTAAATATTGTCCTGGTTTTAGGTTTCTCTTTGGTTTTTCTTTATTTATTGCCATTTTTGCTCCTGGTTTGGAATGAGCATTTTTGTTGCCATCCATCTGGCTTTGTATTGTGGCCAGCTTGGGTAGAGTCTTTGTAGCTCTTGTTCCAGTTTCTTTAGTTTTTCTTTTTCTTC
>JAGVXB010000018.1 GCA_018303995.1 Candidatus Pacearchaeota archaeon | reverse complement strand
GTCTTTATTATTTTCTACGATGAGTTTTTCAAAGTGATTCTTTATCATTTCTTGAGGATCTGGAAGACCTTTGAGATCTAACATGTTTCTTAAGAATATGACGAAGTCTTCTCTTTTTTGTATATTTTCAATTGTCCAGATAGGGTTTATTTGAGTCAATGTCTTTTCAACGTCTAGGAGTTCTTTCCATGTGACTCCTTCTTTTACCATTTTCTTTAGTAGTGGTGTGTTTTTGAGATAGTCTAATTGTGGATCTTCATACTCAGGCATTTTGAAGCGCTCTATACTTCTTGTAATGTCCGGAGCATCTACTCGGATTATCTTTTTTCTTTCAGGTTCGTAATATTTCATTAATGGTGCTATAACTCTTATTAGAAAATCGATATCTGAGAATGCTAGTTCTTTCCAGAAAGTTGGTTGCATAACTCTTATTATATCTGATTGTTTGTTTTTTATGACTTGAAGATTAGAACTCCAAACATTTTCTATTCTTTCCAATAGGAAGTCTTGTTCTTCATAAATTGCTTCCGTATTGTTGTCTTTGACGTAGCTAAAGAGGTCTATGCAATGAGAGATGAATGTTTGCACTCTTCCATCTCCAAATTCTGTAAATTTCATCAAAGGAGCAATTTCTTCCTTAAGAGTTTTAATGTAATCTTCTAGATTGAATTTTTTAGATACAACTTTTCTAATCATTTCTATTTGAGGTTTGACAATGAAGGATTTCTGATTTATTTTAGAGACATCTTCTATAATTCTGGTTTCAATTATGTCTTTTTCTTCTTTTGTTAGTTTTTTCTTTAATAATTCAACTTCTTTTGTGAAAATAGTTATTTTAGCGTCTGTTGAGACCGTAGATTTGCCTTTTTGTTCCAATTGGTGTTCTTTTATATTAGAAAACTCTCCGAATTTGAAATCTAAAATCCTGAAATCTTCTTTTATGTGAACTCCATCTTGGATTGGAAGCCAAGATTTGTTTTTACAAGAGGCGTAGTTTCTTGTTCCTCGTCCTAACATTTGCCAGAAGCGAGTATGAGAGAATACCGGAGTTACAAAGACTAAATTCATAATCTCTGGTATATCTATTCCTGTATCTAAGACTCCTACAGAAAGAGCAATCCTTGGGCTCGAATCTTTCTTAAATCTATTAACTTCATCCATGTATCTGTGTTTATCTGATGTAATTGCTTCTACGTCCTCGCTCAAATTAGGGTAAAGTGTCCCAAAGGTTTTCTTTAATTCTTCAGCGTGCTTTACACTTGCACAAAAGAAGATTGTTTTGCATGGCTTGTCATCTTCAGTTTTATAGCAATGATTCATAAATTCAGTAACTATTAGTTCATTTGTTTTTTTGTCGCTGAAATATTTAGCAAATCTTGTTCCTGGTACTTGAAAATGCTCTGGATCCTCATCTTGTCTTTGAAGTTCTGTTTTGAGATCTTTGTCTAATTCCATTCCTTTAATTCCTAATTCTAAAACTTTGGTTGAAATTATTTGAGCATCGTAAGGCACAAGAACACCATCGTTACGCGCTTCATTATAATCATATTTTACGGTGGGATCGCCTTTTGCACATTCAAATAACTCATATGTGTTCTTAGATTCATCTTTAGAAGGGGTTGCAGTTAAACCTATTTTAATTGCCTCGAAATATTGGTTCACCAGATTTTGTTTATCATAATAAGACCTGTGAGCTTCATCAAATACAATCAAGTCAAAAAATCCTGGGCTAAATTTTTGAAATTTATGGCCTTTTTCTGAATCTTTAGACATTAAAGTTTGAACCGTAGAAATATAGATTCTTTTGTCCATATCAAAATCTCCTTCTTCATTAAGCAAAGTTCTAGGCTCATCTCTTAAAGGACTATTGTCAAATGCGCTAAAAGCTTGTTTACCTAATGAAATTCTATCTACTACAAATAAAATGTTCTGAATATATCTTGCTCTAATTAATGAGTCTATTATTCCTAAGGCTACTCGAGTTTTACCTGTTCCAGTAGCCATGTTAATCAGAGCATATTTATTTCCTTTTTCTAAATGGTTTAAGACTTGTTTAACAATTTCAATGTTTTTTGATCGGTCTATGATTTTTGGGTTGATTTTTATTGAAGACAACCTTTGTTTTTCTTTACTAAGTTGAGCCCTTCTTTCTAGGTCTTTTTGAGAAAATGGTCCTGAAATTTCTCGAGTTGGATATCCTTTTTCCTTAATATACCACTTTTTACCATTTGTTAAAAATATTGGAATGGCAATTCCTGTTTGAGACTCAATATCTTTTTGATAAGTAGTTGCCTGTATGCTTCCTTTTTCAGCATCTAATGAAAATCTTTTTGCTTCAATTATTGCTAAGGGATTTTTATGAGAATCAAGTAAAACATAATCTATGAATCTCCCCTCTTCTTTACCTTCGCCTTTCTTAAGTTCATATCTTCTAGCTTTAAAATCAGATTTTACGGAATTAACTTCAGATTTAACATATTCCTCTCTCCAACCTTCGCTCTTTAACCAGGGATCGATTATCTTTTCTCGCGTTTCAGCTTCGCTTAAGTCCATATTTCTAAGAAGTTTGAGAACTATTTAAAACTCTTTCTCAATGTATTCCTTCAAACTATCTCCGTTCATCTGCCCAGTTCCACCAATTACCCTTGTCAATTAAGATATATGGTGGATATGAAGAATACATTGCTTCGAAGGCTAAGAAATAAGCCATAAAATGTAGCCCCGTAAAGTATTTTAACCCATATAGCAGTCAAGACTATGCAGGATTTAATAAAAGAACTTAAGAAAGACCATATTCAAATAAGAAAGGTTTTGACTAAAATATTAGGTGTTATAGATGCAGAAAAACTGAACATAAATGAATTAAAGGTTTGTTGTAGCCACTTGGAGGTTTTGTGGAATTTTCATGAAGCAAAGGAAGAGCACATCTTTAATTATGTAAAAAAGGAGAGTCTTCCAGAAAAGAAAAGTGTTATTGATAAGCATAGGG
This sequence comes from Candidatus Pacearchaeota archaeon, assembly GCA_018303995.1. Lineage (GTDB taxonomy): Archaea > Nanobdellota > Nanobdellia > Pacearchaeales > GW2011-AR1 > SICU01. The sequence goes on along the minus strand of JAGVXB010000018.1, from coordinate 9,899 downwards.
AATTAAGAGGACATTGGAAAGTTTTGAATATGGCACTTAACACTGGAGATGATTCTAAGATAAAAGTAGCTATCGATACAGATGGTAGAATGTTATTTAAGAGACTCATTAAACATATGCGAGATGAAGAAGATTATTTTACTAAGTTAAAATAATAATTAAATTTATCGATTGTTTAGATTTGTTGATTAATTGATATATCTTACTATTTATATCGCAATTCCAGAATCTTTTGGGTTCTTATCATGTTGGTCCATACGCCCTGCGATGAGGCAGTCAAAACAAGGGCTAATCTCGCCGTTTGCGCGCATTATTCTTTTTTTATCTTGACATTTACTGCATGTTACTTTTTTGTCCATGGTTTTATAGAAATTGAGAGGTTATAAAATTGATTGTTGTTGAGTTTTGTTTATTTGGGGTTGATTTAGTTTATAGTTTTTGGAATTTTATTGTGAGTGGTGTGAATGGAGATGAATGAGGAAGATTTAAATCTTTTATTTGATTTGTGAAATTATGAAATTAAAATATCTATATCATGGTTCAATAACTTCTGAGATAAGAGAATTAGAGCCTAGAAAGAGATATACTCCTGGAGTTCTGAAGGGAAGAGCCAAGCCTGCAATATATGCAGCTGCGGATCCAGCTTATGCAGTAGCTCATGGTTTTCCTTGGGGTTCTAGTGAGGGCTTTGACGTTTATGAGTATAATGGAGTTGTAACTCTTGTTGTGCCTAAGAAGCATAAAAAAAGATTGAATCAACCAGTTTTTATATATAAAATTTCTGGGAAATATTTTAAGTTATTAGTAAATGATTCTCCAAAAACCCAGATTTATATATCTTATAGAAAAGTTAAGCCAACAGAAGTTATTTCTTTTAGTAGTGTGGCTAAGGCAATTAAATATTATAAAGGGAAAATTAAGATTGTTTAATCTTGGCTTTTTCCAAAGCTTTTTTGTTTAATTTAACTAGTATTTTATGCTTGTAATCTCTATACTTTTGAGAATGGCCTTTTGCAATTTTTACTGCCTTTTTTTTATTTTGGCGTATTCTTCTCTTGCTTCTTTGTTTTTTATTAAATAATCTCTTAATGCAATTAGAGATTTCCAAATAATGGAATTTTTATTGGTGAGGTGTATGTGAATCCTTCTTTGTTTTTTTCTATAACTCTTTATTTTTTGAAGGAATTTTCTTTTTTTATCAAGAGGTTTTATTTTATATTCAAATCCGTTCTTTTCAAGCAGTTTTATTGAATTATTAATTTGATTTTTAGGGGCTGAAATAGCAATATCAATTATGCCTTTTCCGCCTAAATCTGGTACTGATGTGCTTCCAACATGTTCTATTTGAGATTTTGGAAATATCTTTATTAATTTTGCTTTTTCTTTTTGAAAGAGTATTTTATATATTGGATTATACTTTTCAAATTTGTATTTATCTTTGTTTATTGTAGTCATGTTAATTTAGAGATTGATTGATTAATAAAATTTTGTTAATAACCTTATAAGACAGGATTTATTGACTTTGTTTATATATTATTACCTATACATTCAATAATAAGGCTATTTTATACAAAGGTTTATATATTAAACGTGATACATTTAATAATGATAAAGGGAAGTAATAAGTATGAACAGATTGCTGAATCACTGTACGGCTTGTATACTCTGGAGACTCTTGCTGAAAGGCTTAAGATAAGTAAGACTAAAGCAGTTTATGTTATTCATAGATTGCGGAAGTTAGGTCTTGTAAAGACTACTTATGGCGCTGGAAATAAAAGGTTATATAGTATATCTTTAAGAAATAGACAAAAAGGAATAAGTTATACTGAAATAATTAATAATTCTGTTAGGTCGCCTGGGCTTAAGTTAATGGAGTCTAGTAGCACTTATTATGTGCATTATAGAACTCCGAGTCATGAAGAAGCGCTTATTTATGCAATAAAACAAAAGGATGTTAGGTTTATTATTGCTTCTCTTGCTTTGTTTAGGAAAATAAATGATTGGAGTTTACTTTATGAATTGGCTAAAAAAGAAAATCTTGTGCGTGAAGTGTGTGCTCTTTATGATGTTGCAAGACTGATTATTTCTAAACTTCGGAGGATGCCTAAAAGATTTATTACTCTTGCCCAGAAGAATAAAAATGCTGGATTTAAGTATATTGTAAAGGGCATTTCTTCAGATGATTTTAAAGATATTGAGAAAAAGTGGAAAGTTTACATTCCATTGAACTATTCTGATTTGACGGAGTATTCTATATGATTGACATAACACAACAGGAAGAAATGTTTATAGCAATAGGGAACATATTGCCTAGGAAAATAGAAGCTTATGCTATAGGAGGAACTGCTCTAATGTTAATGAGCGTTAAGAATTCTACTTTAGACGTTGATTTAGTTTTTGATAAAATTGAGGATAGGCTAGAATTTTATAATGCGCTCAAGAGATTGGGTGCTAAAGAGTCCGATGTAACTTTAGTTTATGGTTTGAAAAGCAATACTCCATTAATGCTTGAGTTTAACAATTGTCGTTTTGATATGTTTATGAATAAGATAGTTTCTTCTTATCTTTCTGATTCAATGAAAGAACGATCCATGCAGATACATGAATTTGGTAAATTAATAATTAAAGCTGCAGATCCTAATGATGTATTGATTATGAAGAGCGTAACCTCTAGGGAGAAAGATATTGATGATATTATTTCTATCGTTAATAAGAGTCAGGTTAATTGGGATGTGATTGTTAATGAGTCTGAAGAGCAAGTTCGTCTGGGAAACGAGACGGCTATTCTTGGCTTAGGAGAGAAACTTGAGAAACTTGGCAGTCGAAAGATTATTGCTGTACCTAAAGATGTTTTAGATAAACTTTGGAAGTTGCTTAGTAAACGGGCTAAGAAGAACGATAAATTAAAAGCTAAAAGATAAGAATTTGTTTAAGCCTTTGTGACTTTAACTGCTTTTGGACCTTTGTCGCCTTGTTCTATTTCGAAAGTAACTGCGTCGTCTTTTGCTAAAGAGGTTGTTCCTACTAAACTTGTGCTGTGAACAAAATAGTCCTTTCCATCTTCACCAGTAACAAAGCCGAAGCCTTTGATTTCGTTAAAGAATTTTATTTTTCCTTTCATGTTATTATGTTTATTTGTTTATTTGAGGGTATTTAAATGCTCGTAATTTGAGTGTTTTGTTATACTTTTTCCCAAACTTCTATATTTCCTTCTACGACTTCAAACAATTGATGAACTTCTACGAATTTTAGATTTTTTATTTCTTCTAATCTATTTTTGTTTCTTAGGCCCAATTTATTTTTTAGATGATTGAATTCATATTCTAATTGGCCATTAGTTACGGGTATTTTATCTATTTTATCTTGGCTCTGAAATTTGTTTTTTGAAAAGTTGTATCCTCTTAGAGATGCTTCTTGATAGATTATTTGAAGATAATAGTTTATTGCAGTTAAAGGCTCTTTTTGTGATTTGAATCTGGATAATTGGGGATGATTCTTGTACCCTTTTGTTTTACCATCTAATACATGCTTTGCTAACAATGTTTCTCTCCATACAGCTAAAAGACCTTTAGAGTCTAAATATTTAGGGTGAATACTCCAGATTCTCATAGATTTTAGGCATTTTATTTATTTAAAAGACTATCTTAGGTAAATGCTAGATTAAGGAAAGATGCGAAGGTTATCCAAATTAAGTAAGGTATTAGGATTAAGGAAGAAGTTTTATTTATTTTATAAATGAATATTATAAGCCATATAGTAGATATTATTAATAAATACAGATCTATCAGACTTAGTATTGGATTTTGTAATGAAAAGAATAAAGGAGTCCAGAACAAGTTAAGGATTAAATTTAAGGCGAAGAGTTTTGCTAATTTGCCTTTTTGACTCTTTTTTGCACTTGTCCAAGCCAAGTATAAAGATATTCCAATTAATATGTAGAGTGTTGTCCACACTATTGGAAATACATAATTTGGCGGGGTGAATGATGGTTTGTTTAACTGATACCAGTCTGACTGAACATTATCTTTTGTAAAAATGCTCCCTATTATTCCTGGAAGAAGTGCTAAGATAATACAAGTTACGAATAGTTTAATTTTCACATTTTAATATAGAAGAGAGTATTTTTAAATGTAATATAGGTTATTCTTGTTTTTATCTTCGATTGCCAAAGCGTCTGCCACCCATGGCTCTTGGGCCTCTGTTTCTATTTGTTCTTGAGTCTCTTCTTTTTCCATGATCTCTGTCGCTTCTACTGCCTCTGAAGTTTCCACCGAATCTTCTATGACTGCCGAAACGACCTTGACTTTCGTTTCTGTTGCCATGAGTTATGTTATGTCCTCCGTCTTGGTTTGATGATTTGCTTGGCATTTGTAAAACTTCGAACTGTGGGAGAGGTTGTTTTTCTATGTTTGAGTCTACTCGCCTTACTATTTGTCTGAATTCGCTGTGGTCTCCAGTTGAGACAAAGCTGATGGCTATTCCATTCTTTCCTGCTCTTGCTGTTCGTCCTATTCTGTGAATATACTCTTCTCCAGTTTTTGGAATGTCATAATTGTATATGTGAGAAACGTCCTTTATGTCTAAGCCTCTAGCTGCGACGTCTGTGCATACTAAAATTAATGTGTTTCTTGTATGGAATGATTGTAGAACGCTTGAACGCCTGTTTTGAGAGTGTCCTCCATGAAGTGATTCTGCATGTAGTCCTGCTAAACCTAGATTTCTAGTTAGTTTGTCTGTGTTTCTTCTTGTATTGCAGAAAACCATGACTACTCCGTTTTTTTCTTGTTTTAGTAAGTGTACGAGTAAAGATAATTTTGTTTCATGAGTTACATCGTAATATATTTGATATAATTTTGAAGGGTCTACTTTGTCTCCTGCTTCTATATGAACAGGATTTTTCATGTATTTCTTAGCCATGTATGCAATGTCTTGAGAAAGAGTAGCTGTGAAAAGCATTGTTTGTTTATTTGAAGGACATGATTTAATTATATTTTCTACATCTCGGACGAAACCCATGTCTAACATTCTGTCTGCTTCGTCTAAAACTAAAAATTTTATTCTTGATAAGTTTAGAGTTCTTCTTTTTAAGTGATCTAGTAATCTTCCTGGTGTGCCTACAACGATATCTGCTTGCCTCATTGCTCTTATTTGTGGGTCCATGGATACTCCGCCGTATACTTGGCACACTCGCAGTCTTTTTTTATTTGCAAATTTAGAGATTGTTTGGCCTACTTGTTCAGCTAGTTCTCTTGTAGGCGTTAATATTAATGCTTGAATTCCTGCTCCTGCTGAGACTCGGTCTATAATTCCTGCGCCAAAAGCTAGGGTTTTACCCGAACCTGTTGCTGAACTGCCTATGACGTCTTTGCCCGCCAGAACTAGAGGGATTGTTTTTTCCTGTATTTCGCTGGGAGAGTCGAATCCTTCTCTTTGGATGGCTTCAAGTAGCTCTTCACTTAGATTTAATTGCTTAAATTTTTCCATTTTTTGATATTTTGCTAAAAAATAAGAATACTTTCTAACTTGTATGATAATTATTGTTTAAATTGGGTATATAAACGTTGGGATTTTAGTTACTTGGTGATGACTTTAGATAAACACTGGGAGATTTATCTTGTTGAATGCTTGGATGGTTCTTTGTATACTGGTGTGACTAATGATGTTGCTAAGCGCATGGATTTACATTCTTCTGGGAAAGGGAGCAAATACGTTCGTGCTAAGGGATTTTCTAAATTAGTTGCACGCAAAGATTGCTTGGATAAGTCTGATGCTTGTAAGAAAGAGTATTTTGTTAAGAAACTCTCACGGAATGAGAAGATTGAGTGGTTTAAATATTCTTAATGCTGAATAAAAAGTTCTCCGAGTATTACGACGAAACCTAATAATCCCATTAATGCTGATATGAATAATAATATGGCTTTGTCTTTCTTTTTTATTATACTGATTAGTGAGGTTACTCCTGACGTGCATATTGTCGCTATGCCTACAAATCCTGGAATTATTCTTATTAATAAGTCTAAACCTACTGGAGGTTCTGGATTTGGAAAGAGCATTCCAAGCCAATATTGAATGTAGAAAATGACTATTCCTAATATTACTAGCCATAATGATATTTTTCCTAATTTGGTTTTAGGGAGCCAGTATACCATCTTTTATTCTAAGGTTTTGAGTTAATATGTTTTTTGATTTGATATATTCATAAACGGCACATTTAAAGAGTGTCGAATGGCTTTTTAATTATGGCTGTGATAATTAAAGGCAGTGTCGTGTTTAAACATAGACCTGAAGATTTTATTGTTGAAGAAATGTGGGGTGAAGAAGTTTGTAAAATTTCAGATAGTGTTGAATTTTTAGAGAATGCGATTGTTGACCTTGGAAAATTGGACGTTAATGATAGACGTGCATTTTTAACTTGCGACTTGGAAAAAATAAATATTGACCATTTTACGTTAATGACTGTACTTTACAAAGAGTTTGGAAGTTTTAACGATGAAATAGGATATTCTGGAACTAAAGATAAAAATGCGTGGACATGCCAAAAGATTTCAATTTTTAAGCCAAATATTGAAAAGATTAGAAATTTTTCTTTTCCCGGAGTGAGATTAAAAAATTTTAAGTGGGCTAAACGCCGAGTTAACTTGGGAGACCATACTTCAAATAGATTTACTGTTGTGCTTCGCGATGCAGGTACTGACTCTATAAAGATACTTAATAAAATTAGAAATTCAGAATATATCCCTAATTTCTTCGGATTGCAGAGATTCGGCTCATTGAGGAAGGAAAATGTTAGAATAGGTCTATTGATTTTCAAAGAAAAATTTCAGGAAGCTGTTTTTGAATACCTTACTGCATTTGGAGATAATGAAGATGATGAAACAATAAAGGCTAAGAAAAGATTAAAGACTGAAAAAGATTTAGTTTCTGCTCGCGAATATTTTCCTAAAAACTTGAGGATTGAAAGCCATATTTTAGATTATTTGCATTCGCATCCGAGCAATTGGATTGGTGCATTGAGAATTATAGGAGAGAAAACATTACTTCTTATGTGTCAATCTGTTCAAAGTAAATTTTTTAATGATGTTTTAGAGCAGATGATCGATAATAAACTTGTTATTCCTGGTCAAAATATTTCTTTACTTGGGTGCAATTCTAATTTTTCTTCTGGAAAAATTGGCAAGATAGAAAAAGAAGTTTTAGAGTCCTATAATTTAGAACTTAAATATTTTTCAGTAAAGAAGTTACCTTTTTTGAGTTTAAATGGTTCTACTAGAGAGGCATTTTTTAAAGTTGAAGTAATTGATGTAGATACTCAACAAGATGAGATATTTGTAGGTAATAAAAAAATAGTTTTGATATTTAATATTGAGTCTGGAAGTTATGCGACGACATTCTTAGAGCAGTTTTTTGATTTTAGATAGGTTTTATTTTTTCAAGTTCGATTGTGATTGCAGTCTTCGCGCGGTTTATATACTAATTTATTGTGATTTATTTATGATAACTAAAATAATTGCAAGCATATTGATTGTGCTTGTTATTGCATCTGTGGGCTTAGCTGCCTATACAATTGCGAAACCTTTTGACGGAAGTATTAAGTCTAAGGGTAATAGCAAGAGTGTTAATGGAGTAAATAGCTTTGATAGTTGTATTGCTGCTGGATTCCCTGTGCAGGAAACTGCACCTCCGAGATGCATGGATTCTGAAGGGAATACTTTTGTTCAGAAATTAGATTAATGTTTATGCGCGTACTTGCCTTTTTCGTAATTTACATCTAATATTTTTATTTTGAAGATCAATGTTTTTCCTGCTAATGGATGATTCATGTCAAGAGTTATTTCATCTTTTTCTACCGCAGTTATTTGGATGGGGAACTGGCTGCCGTCTGGAGTTTTTGCTATGATTGTCATTCCTACTTCTGGCTCTTGATCATTAGGCAACTGGTCTCTTCTGACTTTTTGCTGTAGCTGAGGGTTGTACTCGCCATATGCTTCTTCGGGCTTTAAAGTGAATTCTTTTTCTTGTCCTTTTTCCATACCTAGAACTGCTTTATCGAAACCTTGGACTACTTGGCCGATTCCTGCAGTGAATTCTAGAGGGTGTTCGTGACCTTCTCTTGAAGATGAATCAAAGACTTCTCCGTCTTCGAAGCGACCTTCGTAATTTACGGCTATTAAGTCTCCTTTCTTGATTACCATGTTTAGAATTTTGGAAATCGTGTTTTTAAATGTGTTTATTTGCTGTATTACTTTCAAATGAACAACAATATTTATTAATGAACTTTTATGAAACAAGTTATGGCTGGAAATATTGAGGTTTTAAATGCGGGAAATTTTGATTCTGTTATCTCTAAGGGTTCGGTTGTTGTTGATTTTTATGCTGATTGGTGCGGGCCATGTAAGATTATGGCTCCTTCTTTTGAGAAGGCTTCTGTTAAGGTGACGAGTGTTAAGTTTGCTAAGTTAAATGTAGATGGAAATCAGGAAATTGCTCAGCGTTATGGGGTGATGAGTATTCCTACAACTATTGTTTTTAAGAAGGGACAGCCTGTGGATATGCGTTCTGGTGCTTTAAGTGAGGCTGAAATTGTAAAGATGGCTGAGAAGGCGAAGTAGATTATTTGGAATTATATTCTGGAAACAACCAAGGTTTACCGATTCTTGCTCTTAAAATATCTGGATGTTGCTCATCTTGACGATAAACTTCAGGTTTGAAATCTGGTTGAATTAAGGCGAATGAAAAGAATTCTGTTAAATCCTCATCTACTAAAACATCGACTCCTCTTTCATGAGCCCTTCTAGCAAATTTCTCTACACAATCCCACATATGGAATCCTGCAACTCGAATATGATCTGCTGGTAAGACTTGATCTAACATATAATCTTGATCTGGATATGGATAAGTCTCATCTGCTCTTTTAGTTCTATGTGTTTTTGCATCCATTCCAACAAATAATACTCTATCGTTTCGACCCCTATCTATAATTGGAGACAATTCTCCGCCATCTAGTAAAAAGTAATTCACTTCGAAACCTTGATTTCTATATCTCTGATTTATGCATTGATTTAGCTGTTTTTTATAAATTGGAGTAAAATATAAGGTAAGATCTTTTCTTGCTTTAGATTGTAAGGCTTCTTTTGATTGTCCAATAGTTGTTCTAAATTCTTCATCAAGAATATGACCTCTTTCTTCTTCCCATTTATCAGTTACTAAAATAGACCCCTTTTCTATTTCATAACTAAAAATATCTTCTTGAGGGTATAGAAATACAAATCTTTTCATATTAGTTAATTACCCAATCTACTTGCGTTCCTGGTGCTGGCACACAACCTTTCCTTAATAGATAATCTCTTCTTGACTCAATCATTTCTCCATTCTGGAAAAATCCTCCCGATGGAGTCTGCCTTACAAATGGGAATCTTAGATTTCTTGCGATACTAAAAGAAGTCTGATATAATTTCCACCCAAACCCTTTCCCCCTTTCATCTCTGTCAAGATTTATGCTTACAAGATAAAATATTCCATCTTGTACATTTAAGTCAAAATGAACCCACCGCCCAATTTTGTTCTATAACCTATCCACAAATCCCTTTCTTCATTGAGGGGGGTTGCCTCTACATTGTGCTCTTTTTTATATAATGGAAAATTATTTTCAAGACTTTGGCGAGTTACTGATTTTATTTCTTCTATTGTTGGTAATTGAATAGCCATTGTTATTTTTCTTCAGTTTCCTTTTTAAATTAGACTATTGCTTGAATAGAGAATATTTAAAAGGCAATTTTACTCGCTGTTTGGATAAGGCCTCGTAGCTCAGCCTGGTCAGAGCACCGCGCTCTTAACGCGGGTGTCGAGGGTTCAAATCCCTTCTGGGCCATTTTGGTATTTTGTTACTTTAGAGAAATAGC
>JAGVXB010000012.1 GCA_018303995.1 Candidatus Pacearchaeota archaeon | reverse complement strand
GAAAAAACTGGCGAGTCGAAGAAATCGGAGGAAAAAAACAATGCACCAGACAAGAAATGAAGTTATAAGAGCGTTACCTCTTCCAAGGAAGGGGACTAAGTATGTAGCTTACGCTTCACGCCATAATTCTAATAGTGTTTCAATTGTAGTTGCTGTTAGAGATATGTTAAAACTTGCAAATACAAGCAAGGAAGTAAAGGGAATGATTCATAATAAAGCCTTGAAAGTTAATGGCAAAGTTGCTAAAGATTTACATGATCCAATCAGTTTATTTTCTATTTTTCACGCGGATAAAAATTACAAATTAACATTATTACCTACTGGAAGATTTGTTTTTGAAGAAACTAAAGATGTAACTAGAAATTTAAAGATTATAGGAAAAACCGCTATGAGTAAAGATATGTTTCAATATGGCTTGCACGATGGAACAAGTATTGCATCTAAACAGAGTTTCTCTGTTGGAGACACATTAGTTTTAGATTTTGAGAATAAAGTAACTAAACATATTGCGCTCGATAAGGGAAAAAGTGCGTTTATATTCTCTGGAAGCAATATAGGAAAAATTGGAAAGATAGAATCTGTAGATGAAATGAAAGTCGTAATTAAATTTGAAAAGGAAGGTATTGCACTTAACAAAGCGCAGGTTATTGTATTATGATTAATGTTATGAGAGTTCCTAAGATTTCAAGAGTCGTTTTAAGTGCTGGAGCAGTTGACAAAGACCTTGAAAAAGCAAAGAAACTTCTTGAATTAATTAGCGAGAAAAAAGCTCAAATTACTAAATCGGGAGCTAGAACAAGAATTCCAGCTTTTGGAGTAAGGCCCAAAATGGAACTTGGCACATGTGTAACTCTTAGAAATGAAGATGCTGTAAATGTTCTTGGAAAACTTTTAGGGGCTATTGATAATCAACTTAAAGTATCTCAAATAGATAAGAATAATTTTTCATTTGGAATTCCAGAATACATAAATATTCCTGGAATGAAATATTCCCGTGAAATAGGAATTAAGGGATTTAACGTCACGGTTGTTTTTGAGCGTTCTGGAGTTAGAGTTAAGAAAAGAAAAATAAAACCGGGAACAGTGCCTAAAAAACAACATGTTTCTCCTGAGGAAATTATAGATTATATGAAAAAAACATTTAAGACGGAGGTTGTAGAATGAAAATCACAACGGAGGGAAGAAATTAAACATGAGTGCAAGTGACTGGAATAAAGTTTTGAAGCAATTAAAGAATAAGCCAACTATTGCTAAGAAATTCTTAAAGTTTAATAAGCCTAAAGATAGAAAGACAGGGATTGCTGCGCAAAAATGCAAACGTTGTGGACGTTTTGGAGCACATCTTAATCAATACGACTTGCATTTATGCAGACACTGTTTCCGAGAAATTGCGGAGGAAATCGGATTCAAAAAATATAGTTAACATGAGCCAAGATATTGTTTCAGACGGTTTAAATCGAATAATGAATGCTAAACTTGCTAATCAGGACAGCATTACATTGAGATATCATTCAAAATTCCTTCAAAATATTTTAGCTATAGGAAAGTTAAAGGGATATATTTCAGAATATTCAGTAACACCAAAAGGATTGTTTGTTCAATTTGGCAAGTTAAATAAATGTAAGGCCGTTAAACCTCGTTATATTGTAAAAGTAAAGGACATAGATAAGTATATTCGAAGATATCTTCCTGCAAGAGGAATGGGAACTTTAATTATTTCAACAAGTAAGGGACTTGTTACTCATCAGACAGCTATAGATAAAAACATTGGAGGAAGCGTAGTCGCATACTTTTACTAATATGAAAATCAAAAAAACTTTGAGTTTGAATAGTAGTTTTTTGGATGATCAAAGTGTTCTTCAGACACACTTTGACATTTCAACTAACTTCAAGAAATTTCCAACAACAGAAACTTGTCTGATGAAAGTTTCTGAGTATTTCATCTCCACTAGCTCGTCTACACTCGCAATAGGAAGAGGAGCTGAAATATGAAAAATACTTATGAGAACAGTGTTGCAATTCCTGATGGAGTTAAATGCAAATTTTCAGGCAACTTGCTTGAATGTTCAAAGGGAAATACTAATTTATCGAAAGCTTTTGAAAATCCTAATTTGATATTAACTGTTGGAGAAAAAGAGATAGTGATTAAATGCAATCAGTCAAATAGGAAGAGTGTTGCTAGCGTAAATTCTTATGTGTCTCATATAAAAAATATGTTTCACGGAATCAAAGAAAGATTTGTGTATGAAATGGAAATATGTAATGTACATTTTCCAATGACTGTTAAGGCTGAAAAAGATAAAGTTGTAATAACTAACTTTCTTGGTGAAAAAGTACCTAGAAGCGCTAATATTCTTCCAGGAGTGGAAGTTAAAATAGAAGGTACTAAGATAAAAATATCAAGTGCTGATGTTGAAAAAGCAGGACAAACTGCTGCCAATATTGAAAAGGCTTCTGCAGTTACAAATAAAGATAGACGTATTTTCCAAGACGGGATTTTTATAACTAAAAAACCAGGAGTTAATATATGAAAAAATTCGTAAGGCGTAGCACTTTGAAATTCAGCAGAATGGGACGTAATAGACCTAAGTTGCAGAGATGGAGAAGAGCTGTTGGAAGACATAGCAAGATACGTAAAAATAGATTTGGTTATACTAAGTCTCCTCGTATTGGATTTAAGGCTGATAAGAGAGAATCTGGGAAAATTAAGGGAAAGACTCCTTTGATGATTTACTCCATGTCTGATTTGAGCAACGCTGGAAAAGATAATATTGTTATAGTTGCACGAACCATCGGGGCCAAGAAAAAAATAGAAATTATAAAGAAAGCACAAGAGATGAGCTTGCATATTTTAAATGTAAAGAGTTTTGGAGGCAAAGATGGATCTAAGTAAGAAGAGAGCACTTGTTGCTAGAACTCTTGGAATAGGCAAAGGCAGAGTAATGTTCAATACAGGACGCATTAATGAAATAAAAGAAGCAATAACTAAACAAGATGTTAGAGATTTAGTTGCTAATAAGTCTATATTCATCAGAGAAATAAAGGGTAGAAAGGTTAATGTTGCTAGGAAAAGAAGAAGGGGCGGAAGTATTCGTATGAGACCTAATACTCGTAAGAGAGATTATATTATTTTAACAAGAAAGTTAAGAGCATATATTTCAGAAATAAGAAAGCATGGCTCAATAAATAATGAAGAGTTTGCTAAAATACGCAAAGGAATAAGAAGTAAGATATTCAAGAACAAAGCACATCTAAAAGAGCATATTCAAATTATGCAGAAGGAGAGTAAATAAAATGCAAGGAATTCAAAGAACCATCAGAAAAAGAAGACTTGAGGGGAGAACAGATTATAAGGCTAGATTGTATCTTCTTAAATCTGGAAAACCGAGAGTAATATTTAGAAAAACAAATCGCTATTTGTTAGCACAGATAGTCGTTTCTGAAATTGCACAGGATAAGGTATTAGTTAACGTCACCACCAAAGATTTGATTAAATATGGTTGGCCTGAAAAACTTAGCGGGAGTTTGAAGAGTCTTCCTGCTGCTTATTTGATGGGATATTTACTTGTTAAAAAATCTAAAAATATTAAGGAAGGCGTTTTGGATATAGGTTTATTGACTCATGTTCCTAAATCTAGAATATATGCTTTCGTTAAAGGATTGAAAGATGCTGGTTTTGATATTCCATGTAATGATGATGTTTTGCCTACAGAAGATTTAATTAATAAAAAGAAAGAGACGGCAAAACTTATTAATCAACTAAAGGAGAAGATTATTTAACAATGGAACAAAAAATAAATGAGAAAGAAGAAATTGGAATAAGTATAGAGATTCCTGCAAGTGAAGAAGCATTAATGACTGAAGGAATTAAGGAAGAACATACTACAGTTCAAGCTTGGGATCCTAAAACTCAAATTGGTCGAGAGGTTAAAAGTGGAAAGATAAAAAACATAGATGAAATATTACTTGGTAAGAAAAGAATTCTTGAACCTGAAATAGTGGACAGTTTAGTTACATTGGACAAGGATTTAATTCTTGTAGGTCAGTCAAAAGGTAAGTTTGGAGGCGGAAAGAGAAGAGCATGGAGACAGACTCAAAAGAAAACAATGGAAGGAAATGTTTTAACATTCTCATCTATGGCTGTTGTAGGAGATAAAAATGGACATGTTGGTCTTGGTTTAGGAAAATCAAAAGAAACATTGCCTTCGAGAGAGAAAGCGGTAAGGCTTGCTAAACTTAATATAATCAAAGTAAATAGAGGGTGTGGACATTTTGATTGTGCTTGTTCAGAATTACATAGCATCCCTTATATTGTTGAAGGAAAATGTGGCAGTGTTGTAATTAAATTAATACCTGCTCCTCAAGGAACTGGGTTAGTTATTGGAGATGAATGCAAGAAGATTCTCAAATTGGCTGGAATTAAAGACATATATTCGTATACTAAAGGATATGGGCGTTCGACAATAAATTCCGCAACTGCATGTATGGAAGCGTTGAAGAAGACTGGAGGATTAGTATGACTTTACTTGTAATTAGAATCTCTGGAATGGTTGATGTGCCTTACAAAGTTGCACATACTTTGGACCATATGAGACTAAGAAGAAAGTTTTCTGCCATTTTAATGCCTGAAACTATTGAGACTACCAAGATATTACATAAAGTTAGAAGTTTTGTAGCTTTTGGAAAAATAAGCGACGAGATGCTTAGTAAACTTATTTCATTACGGGGAGAGTCTTTGAAAAAAACAAAAATAAATTCAGAAGCAGTCATAAAAGGTCTTGAGAAGAAATCTTTATCTGAGCTGGGCTTAAAGCCGTTCTTTAGATTACACCCTCCAAGAAAAGGAATAGAGAGTAAGAAACATTTTGGAGTCGGTAGAGGAGTGTTAGGAGATAATGGAGAGCATATTAACTTGTTATTGGAGAGAATGTTATGAGTAAATTAAAAACAGCTTGGGAATGTGAATGCGGTTCTATTGCTTACGGTAAACTACCGCCTGAAGAATGTGCTCGTTGCAGTTCATCTGATTGTTTTATTGAAGCTGACGAAGAGAAATTTGAATCTCTCGCTGATGAAAATTTAATGGAAGAAATTCGCGCTAAAGATTGGGGGGAGGACTAATGGCTTTACGTGTAAAGAGACGCAGAAAATCAAGAAGATTTAGAGGAAGTCATACTCACGGTCGAGGATTCAAGAAGAAAGCTCGAGGAAGCGGTCACAGAGGAGGAGTAGGAATGGCTGGAACTGGAAAGCGTGGAGACCAGAGAAAGTCGATGATTTTAAAGAACACCTTGCCAGAGTATTTTGGTAAGCGTCAGACTAAGATGGTTTATGGAAATAGGCATAAATTGAAAACGTTAAATTTAGACCGATTGTCATTCAATAAAGTTAAGGACAGCGCAGATTATTCAAATTATAAAGTTGTTGGAACTTTGACGCAACCAGTAAAACTGAATATAACTGCTGGCGGAGCAAGTGAAAGCGCAATCAAGAGCGTTAAGAAGCATGGTGGCGAGATAACATTAAGAAATGATGATAAAAAATCATGAGCTGGACATCTAGCTTTCTCGGTACTTCTAGAGCCGAGGATTTTGCAGATAAAGCAAAAAGAAAGGGATTGAGATATGAGGTAAATCTTGATTGCTCTCAATGGGACAATATTCCTCCAAATCATCCACGAGTCGCTTTTGGAGATATCTTTGAAAGAATTGCAGTTATAACTATTCAAGTTGGTAAAAAAGAGAATGCTTACTCTGAAAGATTTTCAGTTACTTATAGCATGGATGGTCATCAAGGAAGTACTGAATATAAAAAAGAACAAAGATTTATTGATGATATGAAAGTACGTGCAGAATATTTACAAAGTCTTGTTGATTAATTTAGTTTAATTTCCGGCCCGCGCATCCATACTTTTTTCCATCTTCATGGGGTCTTTCGCACTTGTGCGAACTAAAGTCCATCGTTGGAAATTTAAAATTGATCAACATCAACTAACTTTATTTTTGAGGGATTTAGATCTTTTAGTCTTTCATATAAATTAGGATAATCTCCAAAAAAATGCAATGTTCCTCCAACATAAACAAGAGTATGACTTGCACCTGCGAAAGCCTCTCTAATCTTACTTTCTGCAACTTTATCTCTATCTAACATAAGTGTTCTAAATTCTTTTTGATTTTTTTGTAGTGCTGTAATTGAAACATCTTGATATGATTGATCAATTGTTTTTTGAAGATCTATAAGGTCATATGTTGCTATCTCATCAATAAAACTTCTTGTAATATCTTGATTCTCATCTACTCCCTCTCCAAAAACTTTTTTACCTATTTGTTGAAATTCTACTTTGTCATATTCATCACAATTAACTAATCTTACGCCTGAATTTTTTTGTGCATGATTTGCAGATACCCAGCATTCATAACCAATCATAGTAAGATATTGATCTATTTTTTTAGCTCCTTCTCTACCATATAATCCTACTAAAGCTTCTTGTGTAACATTTCTTTGATTTTGCCAGTTTTTATGGTCTTTTAGTCTTCTTTCCAAATTTTCTATTGTTGACTCTAATCCTATGGTGTCAGGTCTAACAAACCCAAAAAATCTTTCAAGCCTTGTAGGACCTTTTAAGTCAAGGTGATGGGTGCCGACCAAATATAGTTTCTTCATGTAACTACTTTTAAATAACTATTTATAAAGCTTTTGTTTACCTTATTTTAGTTGCGCATCAAGATGGAAAAGAGTATCGGAACACGGCCCGCGCATATGTCAAAAGTGTTAAAAAGTTCTAATATCTCTAAAAAACATGAAGAAATCACTGCAGGAAATAAAGAAAAAGATAGTTCCGTTGCTTCAGGAACATAATGTCACAAAAGCGGGAATATTTGGAAGTTATGCTCGTGGAGATGAAAAGAAAGGGAGCGATGTTGATATATTAATAGAAATGAATGATGGCAAGGGGCTAATGGCTATAATTGCTCTTAAAATGTTACTTGAGAAACGATTGAAAAGAAAAGTAGATCTTGTTGAGTATTCTACTATAAGGAAAGAATTGAAATCTAGAATATTAAATGAGGAGATACCAATCATTCGATGAAAAGAGACTATAAGTTATATTTACGAGACATAAAAGACTGTATAAAACAAATCGAATCTTATTTGCAAGATATTTCCGAACAAGATTTTAGTAAAAATATAATGCTTCAAGATGCAGTAATAAGAAGATTAGAAATAATAGGTGAAGCAAGCAGTAATGTCCCTAGATCTTTAAAAGAGAAAAATAATCATGTGCCTTGGTTTAAAATGATTAATTATAGAAATTTTATAGCACACTCTTATTTTGAAGCTAGTTTAAGCAGAGTTTGGGTAACTGCTACAAAAGAGATTAAAGAAATTAAAGAAGCAATGAAAAATATTTCTTTGGTTTAAGTCCATTTCCAGTCAAAATGCTATTTAGTATATGACGGTGGCCCGCACATTAACTAGTCAACTTCTTAACTAACATTCCGAATAAAAAGCTTATTACTGAAACTACTAAAGTTATTGTGAACATTTCCATGAACTTGGATTTGAAACTTGTGTGGTTAATTGATGATGCGTATCCGGTGTATAGAGCAATCATTCCTATAATCGATGCAAACATAACTCCCGTTGCTGTGTAAACATTTGTAAAAATAAAATATGGAGTGACTAAAATTAAAACTGCTAACATGTAAGTTATTCCCGTATATATTGATGCTTTTAGGGGGTTTTTCCTGTTGTCTTCTTTTGCTGACAAGTACTCTGAAGCAGCCATTGATAATGCTGCGGCAAATCCTGTTATTGAACCTACAGTAGAAATAAGTTTAGTGTCTGCAAAGGCAAAGCTTAATCCGACTAGGGCTCCGCTTATTTCAACTAATGCGTCATTTAATCCTAGAACGACTGCACCGTTGTAGTTCGATTTGTCTTTTTTCATTGAACTCTTTTTATTCATGAATATAGGTAGCTTATCAATATTTAAAAAGCTTTGATTTTATGATATGATACATGGCTCTTAAAGAATTGATTCAGTATTTACCTGAAGTAAAGAAACCTGTTGAGAAGAAACTTGCGTTCAATCAGAAATTGAAGTGGACACTTATTGTTTTAGGTTTCTTTTTTGTAATGTATAATATTAAGTTATACGGCTTGAGTAGAAACGCTCTTGAGAGATTTGATTTTTTATCTACAATTTTAGGAACAGACTTTGGGGCGATAATTAGTTTAGGAATAGGTCCTATAGTTACATCATCTATTATTTTGCAGTTGCTTGTTGGTTCTGGAATATTAAGCTTAGACACTAAATCTGAAGAAGGAAAGAAATTGTTTCAAGGAATTCAGAAATTAGGAACTATGTTCTTCATAGTTTTTGAAGCTTGTATTTTTGTATTGATGAAAGGTCTTGAAGCTAATCCAGGGTTTGAGTCAGTAGTTATATTTCAGCTGATTCTTGGAGGTTTAGCTATAATGTTTATGGACGAAGTCGTTGCTAAATGGGGATTTGGTTCTGGGGTTTCTTTGTTTATTGTTGCGGGAGTCGCCTTACAGTTATTCATAGGATTGTTTCAATTTGTGGGTGCAGATGGTTCTAATTGTTTGATTAATTTTGGAGAAACTCCTTGTTCTGGAAGGATATTAGTAATTATACAATCTATCATTAATGGAGACCCTACAAGTGCGTTGCTTGCGTTTGCAGTTATTTTAGTTACAGTTCTCATATTCCTGGGCGTTGTCTGGGCTCAGAGCCTTAAGGTAGAGATTCCGTTGAGTTACGATCGTTTGAGAGGCTATGGAGTTAAATGGCCATTGCAATTCTTTTATGCTTCTGTATTGCCAGTTATTTTAGTTGCTGCTTTGGCAGCGAATATGCAATTATTTGGAAGCTTGTTTGAAACTTGGCTTGGACGTCCGACATTCCTTGGCGGTTTCCAAAATGGACAACCTGTTTCTGGATTGGCTTTCTGGATAGGTTCTCCTAATTTATTGCAAGCAGCTATCACTGGAAGTTTATTGACTTCGCAGATATTTCAGGCGATATTCCACATTTTATTTTATGCCGTTTTTGCGATGATATTTTCTATATTTTGGGTTAAGACTACTGGAATGGACCCTGCTGGACAGGCAAAGAATATTGCTTCTTCTGGATTGCAGATGGCAGGATTTAGAAAAGATCCTAGAATAATTGAGAGTGTCTTAAGTCGTTATATATTTCCATTGACTGTTATGGGAGGGCTTGCTATAGGGCTTTTGGCTTCTGTTGCAAACCTTCTTGGAGCATTAACATCTGGAACGTCTATACTGCTTGCAGTCATGATATTATATCAGTTGTATCAGAATATTGCAAAACAACATTCGTTAGACATGAATCCGACTATGCGTAAGATGATGGAAACAACATTCGTTAGACATGAATCCGACTATGCGTAAGATGATGGGTGGATAAATAAAAACAATGTTTTTATATTAAAAGGAATTGTTGTTTTTATGATAGACATTATCAGTAAAATACAACTCTGCTTGTCGCATGAGGTCTTGTATCTTGATAATAATAATCTGTTGCATAGTCTCCAGTTACGTTTCTTAGGTTTCCAAGCTGATCATATATAAAGTTAAACCCTACTATAAATGGGCCCATAATATTAGTGCTTGTTAACCTATTAAGAGGATCATAAGACATAGAATAATTAATGTTGTGTATGCCATCTTGGATAGACATAACATTTCCAACAGCATCATATTGATAGTCTAAATCTTGTTTGTTTGAAGTCTTTATCTCTAAAAGTCTTAGATTAGACGAGTTGTAAGAATAGTTTGTTAAGAGACCATTTGCATAATTTATCATTACAGGATTATTCTTTTCATTGTAACTGATATTAGATATTGTTGAAATACCTGATAAAAGTCCTTGCTCATCATAAGTAAAGTTTATCAATCTACCATCAGGCATAATTTGCAAAATGACTCTGTCAGAGGAATCGTGCGACCAATTTTCAGAATAAAATTTACCAAAAATATTTCTGTCTTCCTTTATTTTGCGTAAGCGATTATCGTAACTATAATTAATTAAAGTTCCATTAGCATCTACACCAGATAGAGTCAGATTAAGATAATTATCATAAGAGTATCTTAAAGTTGTTACATTATTTGTCTCATTAACCTTCCTATTCAGAGAGTCATAGGAATAAACGGTAAACACATTCCTATTATCTGTTCGTCTAATAAGATTTCCTTCATTATCATAGGTATAATTCCAAGATCCTCTGTCTGGATCATTTTCCTTAGTTTTCTTTCCAGTTAAGTCATAAGTATAATTAAAAGTATTATTAAAAGAGTCTTTAATAGAAAGCAGGTCATTTACAGCATCATAGTTGTAAGAAGTAATATAATTTGAGCCATTCAAGTACTCTACGACAAAAGATATTCTTTTATAAGCATCTAGCAAATTATCCTTCCTATTTCCATTTTCATCATATATAGTTAAATTCCAATGAGTATAATTCATTTTCTTAAATGTTTTATCGGGATTAATAATTTTTACAAGTCTATCCAGAGAATCATACGTATAGTTTGTCAAGGCAATACTAGCATTTGGAGATGAATATTCTGCACTTGATACTGAATAATAAGGATTGCTTTGGGCAGCTATTTTACCAGACAGATCATAGAAAGTATTTGTGATAATTTGTTGACCTAGTAAAGTTTCCCTTTTAACTTGAATTGGTTTACCAAATCCATCTATTATTTCATAAGTCTCAAGAGTATCCGAAGCGCCTACAACACTCCTTAATTTAATAAATATGACTTCAGGGGCAACCCCATCTAGTGAATAATTTACTTCGATAGAGGGGTAATTTAACGAATCGTAAGGTCTTATTTCTTTTGTCTTTCTACCAAATTGATCATAAGTATAATTTGTAGCAATTCCGTTAGAATCTATTTCAGATAACACATTTCCAGTTCCTTTTTCATAATAGTAGTCAGATTGATGGTTCTTTGCATTTAGTATTCTATCAATAAACGTGTTTGTTGCATCTCTAAGCCCGTGAATATAAGTTAACTTGTTACCATTAGAGTCCGTCTCATTTACTAAATTCCCAAAAGAATTATACGAGTAGTTCGTTGCTTTAATCAAATTATTACTTATAAAATCTTCTTTCTTTGTAATGCTTCCCTTTGCTGGAGCAGATCCAAAAGGAAGATCGTCATAAGTATAAAGGCTTGTTTTCAAGACTATTAAATCATCTGAGCCTAATATTGTATAATTTGAGATTTTATTAACTATCCAATTTGTCGAATTTGTAGCATAAATTTTCTTTTCATATTTATCATCGTTTGCATTGTCAACGTCCCCTAAATCATGGGTAACAAAAATATTTCCGAATGAATCGTAATTATAAGTCATATTCCTTATTTTAGGATTAGAAGTAACACCATCATGAGTTTTCTCAGACTCTTCGATTAAATTAACTATAAAATACCCATATAAATTTGTACTGTTCCAATTTAATTCCTTTGAAAGATAGATGTTGCTCTGATTATCAAAAATTTGCAATTTATACTCTCTTCCTTGACGAGATTCATCTTGTAAAAATGAATGAACTATTTTTTTGTTATCCAACCGCTCTTCAACATTTGCAAAACCACGAAATTCTTTACTTGCATATTCATACAGTCCATTAGAATAATTGAATTTTCTTATTACTTGGGTTCTTTGAGAAGTAGATAGACCATTATCTTCTGTAATATTGGACAAAACCATCAGGTTGAATCCCATATCTGACTTATTGTCATCTCCTATATTGCTTAACATTGTAGAAGGCTGATAATCTGTTAAAATACTTCCACCGAACTGATTCGTAGAATTTTTCATCAATAAAAACATGCTTCCATTGTTTAACCAAGCTTCACGCAGTTGGTAATTTTGTGGAGACCCAGTATTTGATTTATACATACGCAATATATCTATAGATCCATCTCCATTCAAATCTGCAAATCTAGTCCCCATATCATGAGGATTAACATAACCAGGCGTGCCATACTCTATAAAAGGTATACTAGAAGGAATACGCCAATTAGTCCCATTGAACCATCCTTCACCATTATTAATCCAGACATCTTGTTTATTGGCTCCAGGAGTAATATGGCAATCATAGATACTTACACCAGTACAAGCACTTTTAACTATATCTGCACGCCCATCTCCATTTATATCCATAATCTGTACCCCATTCTCGATGCTATCTCCTCCAACAGTAAAGTACTCTTTATACGGGAAGGTCCAATTTCCAGTTTGATTGATAAATCCACTCCCATTATTGATCCAAAGTTGTTGAACTAGGGTAGGGGTTCCAGGAAACACAGGAGTAAAACCATACATAGCGATTATGTCTGTAAGAAGGTCTCCATTTACATCTGCAAATCTAACGCCAGTATCCTGTTGCTCGACCCCATCTCCTGTAATAAAAGCGATTCCTGAAGGCAATTTCCAATTAGTCTTATTGGTCCAACCAGTCCCATTATTGATCCAAACCTTCTGTTCAAAAGTCCAGTTATAGAAATTTATATAGCAATATTCAGTAGATGTATAAAGACATCTACTTTTGGCCAAATCTAATAAGCCATCTCCATTTAAATCTATAAGACGAAGACCTGTCTCTTGCGTAACATTAGTAGAATAGAACCACTCATTCTGTGGAAATGTCCAATTAGAACTAGAATCCACGAAAGCAGTTCCATTATTTAACCATAATCTTTGTACTCTAATATCATGAGGAGGATAAGAATTAGGATTTGCATACATCTGTAATATATCTGTAAACCCATCCCCATTTATGTCTTCAAGTTGAGTTCCAGTTGGTTCATAGATAGGTACATCAGCAAATGGTGCAGTTTCAGGCAAAGTCCAGTTATTGTTCTCATACCAACCAGTTCTATTGTTAATAAATACTTTTCTTTCAACACTAATACTTGTACAATTTCCAGTATCGTGGCTGTAGCTACATTGAGATATAACTAGATCAGTCAAACCATCCCTATTCAAATCTCCAACTCTAAGACCTTGAGGTATTCCTCCATTTATATGCCCCCACTGGAAACTTTGATTTGGGGGAAATGACCAACCAGTTGCATTCTTTAAACCAGTGCCTTCAGGATAATAATTAAATTTGTTAGAAGGAAGTTTTGAAATACTATCAGACCCATATTCAGTAATATTAGCTAATAAGCTGGAGCTTGTATTCTTAAAATAATTGAGTTCATAAACTCTTACAACAGAATCATCAACTGTAATATTAACCGCTCTTAACCTTTTGCTCAGCCTAATAAGATTGCCATCCGTCACGAAATATGCTGTATCGGGCATATTTGATTCTTCATAAATAAATTTAACTCTTCTAGTTCGATCATTGTTGTATTCAATAGAATCTAAGAGCGTAACACCAAAATTGTTAGTATTATTTTTCTTATAGGAATAAAATATGTTATTGTCATAAACATCTTTCACTAAATCCAAATTCCATTTGTAAGTATATCTATAAAGATTTGCAACCTCTTCCGAATCGTTATTATAACCAAACCTATAACGAGTACCATCTTTAGTAATTATGGTCCAATAAACATTATTTGTATTATTTCCAGCACTAGAATTGGTTATGTAAAGGAAATTTTCTACACTAGTATGATACCTTTGGTCAACAGAACTATAGCTCAACTTATAAGCATTTCCATTTAAATTAAGAATAAACTGGTCATCCGAAACATTGTACATACTATAATTTGTATCTCTCTCAATAGAGTTTTCTGATATATCCCATCCTCTGCCCAAAATACTAGGAGTAGAATCATAAATCCTGTGACTGCTATAAGTTACTGCAATACTTGGAGAAAGACCCTTAGTTCCTGAAGGGACCATCATCTTATAAGACTGCACAAACTCTCCTGTAAACAAGTTAGGTTTTGAGTCTAGGTCTGTACCCAATTGCTCTTTAAGATAAAAAGTATCTGAAAGACCTCTTTCAGGAAGTGGCTCTGCTGCATTTACAAAACCAATTAAGAATATAGATATAAATAATATAATTAACCTAAAAGATTTATTATACATTAGTCCTCTTTTTATTTTTTAAAGCTAAAATTCCTCTTCCAATTAATCCTCCGATGGCTCCAGCAACAGCTGTAGCAATAAGATTATAATTTGTAATTGATCCCACCAAAACCAATAGAACGACCAAAGGAACCAATACGATCAGATTATTTTTTGTCCCCTCTTTCATTTTAACATCCCTTTTAATTTAGAATAATGATTCTTAACCTTGAATAATAACTTGGGCTCATCCAAGTACCCCTCATATTCAGATCTTAATTTGGGATTAGGTTCAAAATAAGCTATATCTATCGAAATATCATCAAATATCTCAAAAGATTCGTTAGAAACCTCCTTTTTTATGTTCGATTTATTACTGCCAAAGAATAAGTCATAATCTTTCGAAAAAACAAGAGCATTTATTTTACCAGAAACAAAAGACTCTAAGAAAAATAGTAGTTTTTTTGAGTATTTCATTTAACTTCCTCCTCCAGAAGATGACGAAGAACCAGAACTGACCGGAGTATAAAATTCCTTTGGACCCCCATCAGTCACTGTTCTCACAGAGTTTGTTCTAGTATCTACATGCACTTTTACATTGTTCTTGATGAAGACATAGTTATTATAGGAGGGATCATAGTATTTCTGACCGTTCTTCAAAGCGTCTACAACAGCCTCTTGTGAAGAAATCCTACCTTGTTGTATTCTTCCTAAAACACTATTCAAGGAATGTTCATTGAATGAATATTCGGGCGCTTGTTCTGCAAAAAATTTATTTGCAGATTGAATCTGAGATTTATAAGACGAAGGATAATTACCTTGAAGGCTAATAGTTTTTGATAAAGAATTTGTTAACCCCTTTACTAATCCTCCAGTAACTCCTCCAATAATACCATCCCTAACTATCGCATCTGGATCCAAGACATTTTGGCTCAAAGAGTTGCCAGACAATATATTTGAGGTCAACTGTGCGGATCTACCTGAGGTTATTCCAGAAATTGCTCCCAATCCTACGGCTTGACCAGCAGATAACTCTGCGAAACCCCCTACGCTTATAGCTGCCGTACCAAGACCGAAAGTTAAACCTCCTATTCCTCCAGCAATTGCTCCTACAACTGCATTTTTACCAACTTCTCCAAAATTAACTGAACCAGAAGAATGATACTGACTAGCTGCAGAATAAAGTGCGCTTACTGTAGCACCAATACCTGCTCCAGCAATAGCTGTAGCCACATTAACTATATTCCCTGTAGGATCAACATACTTGTAAGGATTATTTCTAGTATAAGAGTATCGATTCAAATCTTGAGGATTATATGGGTCTGAAATAATAGGATCTGGTTCTATAAATCTTGAAAATCTTGCATCATATTGCCTTGCCCCATAATCCATAAATCCTGATTCTCTATCAGATTCTTGACCATTATATGTAAATCTACTTAATTCATCTCCAGATAAAATATCTCCATAGGGCAAGTACAACAAGTCTTCTACAACAGATCCACTTTCATTAGTTACTAGTGTAGTACTACCCAGATGATCTGGATGATAAAAGAACCTTTGACCAACAGTATCAATTTTTGCTATTAGCTTATCTTGCAGATAAATATAAGTCTCATTAATTATTGTCCCATTTGTATTTATTACTTGGATGAAGTCTGCTGGTCTTGTGTTCAGGTAATAGGTGCTTTCATTGTGGCCGTTGCCTGTAACATTATATGCTCTCTTTAGAACGCGCTTTCCTTCATGGTCATAGAAGTATTCTGCTAATACACTTCCTGTAGCATTTGTGCTTCTTATTTTTGATAGTCTGTTCCAACCATCATATTCCATATACTTGCCAAAGCCACTTATCATGTTGCCGTTTGCATCGTATGTGAGATTGTAATCTTCTTTAGTATGCTGCCAATGCTAAATCTCTTATCTGTTGCGAGAGCGGTGTTAATATCAGCCATACCTTGCTGATTCAAAGACATTGGCAATGGGAAACCTCCCCCACCTACTAGAGAGTATATACTATAATATATGCTACCATTACGCATATCATAAAAGAATTGTTCATTTCCTGCATCATTATCTGACCACTGGCTACTATTTTTTTCAATATGTGTAATATTTAGAAAATTTGGTCCTGTGAATGTTTCTAAGTATAGGTAAAGAGTAGCATTGTTGATTTGCCCTAAATTTGGTACTCTATCAAGATTCCAATCAATATCTGCTCTGGCAGTACCCATCCCTCCAGAGACCATTCCAATTTCTTTCTTCTACACGACCATTCCAAATAATTGATGAGTTCCCAAGATAGAAACTTGGATCTATTATTACTGGATAGACTGTAGTTTCATTAATTAAAAATCTGTTTGGAATTATTAAAGTTACTTGATTGTTAGTTAATGTGTAGTTTATGGGTTTGCATTTTCTATTGCTGTCACAGATGAATGGATATTCAAGATTGAAGTTTGCATTGCCTGAAGTATGGAATGTTACCTCAAAATCTTCTTGAGGAATATTTTGCAAAGGTCCGTTAATTATTATTTCTTCTTTTAATTTGTGGGGCAGATATTGATACTTTAAGTCTATGTTTGGCAGGATGTTTTGATATGTTAATATGCTGCCTTCTATTGTTGGAGACTGCATTGTTAGATTAATTTGATTAAATGAAGAGGCTCTTTGTGTAAAATCTCTATTTCCTAAATTAAGAGTTACTAATCCTTCATTATTTACAGTTGCATTAAAGTGATAGGGGTTTGTGCAGAAACCTTCTGCACAAGTATGCCAGCTTTCATCTATTTCTTCCCATGCTCCATTTCTATTGAAATATTTATCATAAGAATAAATTGTTGTTGCGCATTCATTTCCTTGACAGATTGTTTCAAAGTTTGAGCCTTGGTTTGTAAGCTGTCTTGATTGACTGGATTGAGTTTGTAATTGTGCGGATGAGAATAATGTTAATTGAGATAGAATGATAATAATTAATGTGAAGAATATTGCTCTTTTGCTCATTATTTGATAAACATTTACTGATTTATATAGTTTGTTAGAAGTGATTGAAAATCCGAAATAGTTCAATTTAAAAACATTCTTTATTCTATTTAATGATATGAAAGGGATGGGAATTATGTTTTTGGTTATGCTTCTTGGACTAGCAGTAGCTACATTGTGGGATAAGATTCCTGCAATAGGGGACAGCGTTCATTTGGCTCTTGATCCTTCTCTTGGAATATTACTTAATTGGGATGTGACTATCGGGCTTTTACTGATTACTGCAGTTCTTAATTTTATTACGACGATTTTACATAAGAAAGTTACTGACCAGGATTTGCTTAAACAGCTTAAGGAAGAACAGAAATTAGTGAATGCTGAGCTTAAACTTTACAGAGACAATCCTCAGAAATCTATGGAGCTTTCTAAGAAATCTATGGAGCTCGCTATGAAGACAATGCCAATTACAATGAGGCCTGTAATTTATACGACTATTCCTTTCATTCTGCTTATTAGATGGTTTGGGGATTACTTTAAAGACAACCCGGCAAAGATTCTTGGATTTATGTCTGGAATATGGGCATATATTGTCTTTTTTATAGTATTTTCAATTATATTTAGGAAGATAATGAAAGTGCACTAAAATTATCTAAATGTTAATAGATTTATTTTTTTACCTGTTGCCTTGACTTGCACATATCCTAGTTGATTGAGTTGTGCAGATGGTAACAAATCCATTGGGTTTACCATTGAACCATGATTTACATCATCTACGGAAGGAGCTCGAGTACTATAAGATAATGAAGGTTCTTTTAAATCGGTTCTAACACCATAAACATATCCATTTATTGCATTTCCATCTCTAAACATAATTTTTACTTCACTTCCGCATAGATAGTCTAATTGCTCTAATCTTTTCCGTTGCCTATTATTTAACATGAAAATAAATTAATATTTATCTCTTTTAAACATTATTATATTTTTTAGGATATTTTTAAGCAGAATTTAATGCAGTTTAACATATAAATTCTTAAAAACATATAATTTGGTTGGATTTTATGAGAATTGGACTGAAAGATGGAGATTATACTTTTTATATTACTGAAGGGCAGTTGGACGATTTAATAAATAAGGGTTCGAAATTAGAAGAGACTTTACTTGAGCAAAGATTTACTTTAGAGCCTTCTGCAAATCTTAGAAGCACGGATGGCATAGACTTAAGTTATAATGGCTCTAATTTAGGGAATGTTGAACAGATTGAAATTAAAGTTAGTCTTGGAGTTTTAGAAAGAGTCAGACGTGGAGAAACGGCAGGCACAAAATATAATCGTGATAATTATCTTTTCATTTGCAGAGATGATTAAAAGAGTAAGCTTTTTATAGCATATTTAATGTGCATTTGTATGGAACAAGAAAAGATACAAATTTTAAATGACCTTAATCAACAGCATGAAATGCTTTCGGAACAGATTAAGATTGTTGAACAACAAATTAACGAAATTACTGTTTTTAATAAAGAATTGGATACTCTTGAGAATAATAAAGATAACGGGATTCTTGCTCCGCTTGGAAAGTCGGTATTTGCATTTATGAAACCAAACATTAATGAAAAGTTCTTTGTCGATGTGGGGGCAGGATACTTTGTTCGCAAGAATATTAATGAAACTAAAGCCGTTGCAAGTGAACAAAAGCATAGACTTGAATCTTTTAAAGTACAGCTGTTAGATGAAATTCAGAATGTTGCAATGGCTCTTGAAGAAGTGATTATCGAACACCGTAACTCTTGAGATTCTTCTTGGCTTCCTTGATAAATTGTTTGTAGTTTAATACGCCAAACTCTGAAATTACTCCAGTAATTTGTTTAGGAGGAATTAGCTCGAAAGAAAAATTTTCTATTTTAACATTTTTAGGAGCCCTAGACCATATCTCTTTTATTGAGCGTTTTTCGATTGGAACTTTATGAGAAGAAAATTTCCATGAATCAGTTATTATGTAAAGAGGCTTTTTGTAATCTTTAGATATTCTTGCTATTGAGGCACTTCCTATTTTGTTTAAAACTCCTTTCCTTGTGATTGCGTCTGCTCCTAACAATACAAAGTCTGATTTTTTTATATCTTCGAGAATTGCAGAATCTATAGACATAGTTATACTTATTCCTGCTTTTGAAAGTTGTCTTGCGGTTATGTGTCCTTGATATAGAGGCCTTGTTTCTGTGTTTATCATAGAAAATTTAATTCCAGATTTATGCGCTGAAATTAAAGCTTTGGCTAAAGTGTTTGAGTGGCAATGAGTAAAAATAACTGAATTTGGTTTAATTAATTTCTGAACGTAATAGTTGATAAATTCTTGTACATTGTCGAAGTGATTTAGAACATTTTCGTAAGAAGACTTTTCAATAATGTTTAGAGCGTTTTGTAACATTGGTTCTGTAGGTCTTAATTTTATTAAAATCTCTTTTGATTTTTTTGTCGGCTTGATATAGTATGCTTTTATTGCGGCTTTTGCTACATTTGTCGCTCCTTGAATCTTGATAGATTTAATGTCTTTGCATATTTTTGAGAATGAATCCATATTACTATAAAGCTAACATATATAAAAAGGTGATTACTTTCTCGCATGATGGTGATGAATTATGTTTGAAATGCTTGTTAATCCTGCAAAGGCTGAAAGAAAACCATGGGAGATGTTTTTTGTAGGTGTTTTTTATGCTAGTATATCTGTCTTGCTCGTAGAGTGGATATTTAAGAATGACCCTATTTTAAAAGACGTTGCGGGAATATTAGTAGTCACTTTTACAGTTATGTTTTCTATTCCTTTTATGTTCTATATGTTTAGAATTGAAGAGACACGTTCTTCTCAAGAGAATACTAGAACTTTTCAGCTGATTAAAGACCATCGCAAAGCATTATGGGCATTTATGTGGTTATTTATAGGATTTGTATTAGGATTTGCATTTTGGTATATTATTTTGCCTACTACTGAAAGCCTTGAACAGCAATTAGGGACTTTTTGTTCTATAAATAAACCTGGAGACGATAAGTGTATTGAATCTATTGTTTCTAAACCTAATACTAGCCCTACCGCTTTTGCATCAAATAAGGAACGTATGTTCTTGATTTTTGCCAATAATGTATATGTTCTTATTTTTACACTCGTATTCTCGCTATTATTTGGAGCAGGAGTAATATTTATTCTGGCTTGGAATGCGAGTGTTATTGCTGCTGCTATTGCTATATTTACAAGGTCTGATTTAAACTATTTGCCTGTTGCTATGTTAAGATATTTTGTCCATGGACTTCCCGAGATAGCTTCTTATTTTGTGGTTGCTTTATCTGGAGGGATGATTTCTTTTGCAGTCATTCGCAGAGATATAGGAACTGAAAGATTCTGGAGAGTTTTACAAGACTCTCTAAATTTAATTATCTTGGCAGTGATATTACTGTTTATATCTGCTTTGATAGAAGTGTTTGTTACTCCGATGTTCTTTGCATAATCAATAACCTTTAAATAAGAGATTTTGTCATTTAGAAGATGGTTGATTTGGAGACTGATAAATTTGTAGTTCAGCGTAAAGAGAATTTTTTTAAATTTATATCTGCGAAAAGCAATCAGGTAGTATATTTAATCCTTGCTGTGATTGTGGGCTTAACTTTGTGGATTCGCACGCGTAATGTACCTAAGCTTATTGACGTTAGCACCTCATTACCCACTCTTGGACCTGATTTAGACCCATTTTTATTTCTTAGATGGTCGGAATATATGGTAGAAAATGGCACTTTATTTGCTCAAGATTTAATGAGGTATGTTCCTTTTGGATTTGATATGCGTGGAGAATATTTGCTTCATCCGTATATGATGGTATGGTTTCATAATTTATTTTCTGGAATTTTTTCTTGGACAGTTACTCAATCGGCAATTTATTATCCAGTATTTATGTTTGGACTAACAGTTATTGCGTTTTTCCTTTTTGTTCGTGAAGTATTTAAAGGTTTTACCAGTGAAAAAAAAGCAAATGCTATATCTCTTACTGCAAGCTTATTCTTTAGCATTATTCCTGTATTGCTTCCTAGGACTATCGCAGGAATTCCTGAAAAAGAGGCCACTGGATTTTTCTTTCTCTTTATGGTTTTCTATTTATTCTTATCCTCTTGGAATGCTATCTCTATGAGTAAGCGTATTGCTTTAGGAATATTTGCAGGTATTATGACTGCAGGCATGAGTTTTGTTTGGGGAGGATTTGTTTTCATATTTTATATTCTTAGCCCTTCTCTCTTAATCGCTTTTCTTATAGGATCTATGAAAAAAAACCATATTCTGACTACTGTGATTTGGGTTATAAGCGCATTCGCTTTTATGACTTTATTTTTCGAACGTCATACTTTGAAAAGTCTTATTGTTAATGCTACTACTGGCTCTGCATTTATAGTATTTATTGTTGCAATATTTCATTCGTTCGTTTTTATCCCTTATATAAAAGAAAAACTATATTCTTACAACTTAATAAAAAAAATCCCTCCTAGAATTACTTCTTTTGTTTTGATAATAATCTTGGGATTGATTTTAGGGACTGCGGTTTTCGGTGCCAATACTATTTTTAGTAACTTCTCCCACATTTATTTTGATTTGACAAAACCTTCTCAGAGCAGACTAATTGATACTGTAGCCGAAAATCGTCAACCTTACTTTGGCGAATGGGCTTCTAGTTTAGGGCCTCAATTAGGAGGATTGTATTTGGGACTTGCCCTTATTGTTGTAGCATCTCTACTTCTTTTTTATCGGTTTTGTTTACATGTAACTAAAGACAAACGTCAGTCCATTTGGATAGTTGGTTCTTATGGTTTAATGTTGATAACTACTATATTTACACGTTATTCCTCACAAAGTGTATTTAATGGTGAAAATGCTTTTAGTTTGATTCTGTACGCTTTAGGATTTTTAACATTTATTTATATTTCCGGACGCTATTTTCTTAAAGCATATCGGCGCAAAGAAGGATATTTATTTGACAACATTAATTTAGGGATAATAATGATTTTAGTATTTTTGGTTGTGTCTATTATTTCTGCTAGAGGGTTGATTAGGCTTGTTATGATATTGGCATTGCCTGGATCAATTATGCTTGGATATTTGATGGTATTAAGTATGGGACATTTACTTCATGTGCGAAAGCGTCCAAATACAACTAAAACTGTAATCAGCATAATCTTTGTATTAGCTTTGCTCTTTAGTATATATAGTTATTATACTATTTCGAAAAATACTGCCCAACAATATGTCCCATCATTATACACGAATCAGTGGCAGAAGGCAATGGCATGGACAAGAGAAAATACTCCGACAGATGCAGTATTTGGACATTGGTGGGATTATGGTTATTGGTTGCAGAGTATTGGAAAACGGGCAACTGTTCTTGATGGTGGAAATGCTATATCTTATTGGAACCACCTTATGGGTAGACATGCACTTACTTCTCCAACAGAGAAAGAGGCATTAGAATTTTTGTATGCCCATAACACCACATACTTTTTGATTGATTCTACAGATATTGGGAAGTATACTGCCTTTTCCAGCATTGGTTCTGATAAAAATTATGACAGGCGCAGTTGGATACCTAGTTTCACGAGAGATAACTCTCAAACAGTAGAAAGAAAGAATACTACAGTTTTTGTTTATCCAGGAGGCACTGTAGTGGATCAAGATATAGTATATGACTTAAATGGTACTAAAATTTTCTTGCCTGAAGGTAAGGCATATGTGGCTGCAGTAGTAGTTACCGTAAATCAAGAAGATTCTGTTTCTAGTGTGTTGGGTATATATTACTCACAAGATAAATCATATCAAATTCCACTTAGATATTATTGGGATAAAAAAACAGGATTTGTAGATACTGGAAGTGGTTTAGATGCTGGAATTTTAATGTATCCTCGTGTTGTTCTTAACTCCCAAGGAGGAGGCAATATTGAACCAAAGGGGGCTATTCTTTACTTAAGTTCTAGAACTGTGCGTTCTCAGTTAGCAAAATTATATTTATTTGGAGAAAAAAGTAGCTCATTTACTTTAGCCCACTCAGAACCTGACTTTGTTGTTGAAAATCTAAATGCCCAAAATATGGATGTTGGAGATTTTGTCTTCTTTAATGAATTTAGAGGCCCTATAAAAATATGGTCCATCAAATATCCATCAAACATTGCCTTCAAACCGGAATATTTGGAAACTGAATATCCTGAAGAATTGGTTCGCGCATAATGAAATTAACTAAAAAATTTGAATCTCCTCTTGTTAAAGGAAGTATACTTTTAGTGCTATCTTTTGGTTTATTTAATTTTATTCATTTTATGTTTCAATTTTTCATGGCTCGAATGCTGAGTATAACAGAATATGGAATTTTAGCAAGTCTTTTTTCAATTATTTATATTGGCTCTATTTTTACTGAATCCATTCAGAATGTTATTGTAAAGTACTCTGCGGGAAAAGAGCCAGATGGACAATTAAAGAATATCCTCAAACGCTCTTTAAAAAAAATAAGTTATATTTCTTTAGGTCTGTTTTGCGTTTATCTTGTGTTGGCTTTATTTATATCTCCTATTTTTGGAATAGACTATAGTCTTTTAGCGCTTGCTGGAACTACAATCTTTTTTGCATGTTTTATTCCCATTACGCGCGGAGTTTTACAAGGAAAAAAAAGATTTGGTGCGTTGAGTTTCAATATGCTTACTGAAGCAGGCTCAAAATTGCTCATTGGTGCATTACTAGTTTTATTAGGAATTGGAGTATTTGGGGCGGTTCTTGGAACAATATTAGGCGTAGTTTTTGCATTGGGAGTTTCTCTTTTTCAAATAAGATCAACTTTAACTGCTAAAGAAGAAATTGCAAAGCCATTAGGAATTTATGATTATGCAAAACCTTCTTTAGTTATTACTGCCGTAGTGGTTATATTTTACAGTATGGATGTTATTCTTGCAAAAATATTCTTTTCTCCTGAAATTGCGGGTTCTTATGCAATAGCTTCTATCTTGGGAAAAATAATTTTCTGGGGAACATTCCCTATTAGTAAAGCCATGCTTCCTTTCTCATCTGCAGAAACCATACAAAAAAATAAAAAACGTCGCGTATTTGCCACGGCGTTGTTGTTGCTCCTTTTTGGATCGATGGGAATATTAATAATATTCTCAATTTTCCCTAATCAAATCATATCTATTTTCTCAGGAAAAACTGTTCCGCTTGCCAGCACAATTCTTTTTTATAATGGGATTGCGTTTAGTTTTATTGCTATTGCAAATCTTATGCTTTTATATAGACTCTCTACGGGTGCAGTAAAAAGATACTGGATGTTACCAATATTTTTAGTTATTGAAGTAGTATTGCTTTCTATATTTTCTAATTCATTAATACAATTTACTCAGGCATTTATTGGGGCATCTCTTATATTTTTATTAGGTAGTTTTTGGATATTAAAAGAAAGAATTGAAACAAAAACTAATCTTTAAATCTCATTCTGATTAATAATATAATTGCTTGTAGTCCGTCAATCCAATTTATTTTTTTACCTTCTTTAATATTGCGTGGGGAATATTTTATTGGTACTTCTTTTATAATAATTCCCTTATTTAATATTTTAGCAGTTATTTCTGGTTCTATTTCAAAACCATTTGAGTTTAAAGATAATGATTTGATAACTTCTTTTTTGAACATTTTATAACAAGTTTCCATGTCTGTAATCTTAGAGTTATATAAAACTTGAGTAAGGAAAGTGAGAAATTTGTTGCCGTAAAAGTATATTTTATACAAAGGTTTATGTTTTTTTAAAAATCTAGAGCCATAAACGACTAAATGTCCTTTTTTTATTTCTTCAATTAATTTTAGGTAGTCTGAAGGATCATATTCTAAATCTGCATCTTGTATTGTTATTATTTCCCCTGTTGCTATTTTTATTCCTTCTCTTATTGCCGAGCCCTTTCCACGGTTTGTTTTTGAAACAATTTTGACCGAAATATCTTTTTTCTTATTATCTTTGAAGAGATTTATTCTTTCTAAAGATTTATCCTTGCTACCATCATCAATAATAATTATTTCTTTACTAACTCCTAATTTAACAGAAATTAGTCTTTTTAGAATCGTAGCAATAGTTTTTTCTTCATTATAAACCGGTACAATTATTGAAAGTTTCATTTTTTTAGTGTTAAGTAAATAGTATATGGGATACTTAGAAATGCTAAACAGACTGCCAATATAACTACAAAGCGTGCCAGTTTAGCAAGCAGACCATCTAAAAAGTTGTGGGTTTTGTAATAATCAAATTGTTTTTCTTTAGGTTTGTAGCCTATATCTGAAAGAAACCAATTTTTAGGAGATTTTGCTAAATCTACTAAGCTTTGTTTTAAAGGTAAAACTGCTTTATAAATATTAATTATCTTTATATTATCGTTTCTGCTAATTATTGGATAGTATGTTCTGTCCCAATTAGGTTCTGTAAGTGTTTCAATTAATTTTCCTTCCTTCTTAAAAAATTGAGTTAATTGTTCCATTGTTGCATTAAAATCTGGCTGATCTCTGATTGTTCCCCATCCACAATCGTCTGGAATGCATTCAAAAAAGAAGACTTCTATAGGGGTTGTTTGTCCAGGTAGATTTTCTAAGCTATTTGCCATTTCTATGAAAGTAATTCCTTCTAAATAAGGCCTACTATTAAAGGCCCAATGAATTCTTCCTCTATATATACGACTATCTCCAATAATTAAAGAATTTATAGGTATATTATCTTCTTTAAACTCAATCATTTGAGCAATGTGGCTTTTTCCATAGACGTGATCTCCGTATGGAAACCCTAACCAAATAAGAAATACTAATCCTAGTAATGCGAGAATAGGTAATGTAAGGTCTTTTTTGAATTTGAATAATCCATTTAATTTTGAGATTATTTCTGTTATGGCTATTGCCGCTGGAGGGATAATAATTAATTCCAAGAATAAATAATGTTTAGGTAATAAAATTATGGATGCTAAAAATGGAAGAATAAAAATAATTGTTAAAATGAAGAAAATAAGATAATCTTTAGGATATTTTCTACTAAATATTAATAGACATAAGCCTAATATCCCTAAGTAAAAATTGATTGGATCTCCATGACGAACAAAATTTAGAGCAACCCATAGAGTAGGTGTGGGGGATCCATAATTCGTGGAATTGCCTAAAAATAAACCTCTCCAATCATTTTTAGCCTCGAATTGATGATCCCATGAATAATATTGTGCAGAGATATTCTTACCAAGTCCGAGAGTTCTTGTAAATTGTAAATCTAAAAAACCTTTATCTTTGTAAAGCAAATAGTTATGAGTTAATGCTGGGATCGTAAAAATGAATGCAACAATAATGAATAAAGATATTCTCTTTATATTTGACTTGGAGAATAAAGATTTGTTTAATTTTTTATGATAATATAATGCATATAAAAGCATTGAAGGAATAAATAAAAGAGGATATACTTTAGTGTATATTGCTAGTCCTATAAATATACCGCTTATCATATAAAAGTAAGATTTTTGATTTTTTAATGCTTGTATAAATAATACTATTGCACATAAAGAAAAGAACATTGCCATTACATCTTGAGATGCAGTGGTGTTTTTGATATGAAAAGTTGCTATAGCAACTAAAAATGCAGAAATAATAGAAACTTTCTTGTTAAAAAACTCTTTAGATAATAAGTAAACTATAAATACAGTTAAAGCTCCAAATATAACTGCAGTTGAACGTGAAGCAAGCTGAGTAAATCCTATTAAATTGTAAAATATATCTGTTACTGCATGCCATAAACCTGCAGACATGCTCCAAGTAACTAACTTTTCAGATGATAGAAATCCTATTGCATCTGTTACGAAATGCATATCATCCGCATTTACCCCTAAATTAATTGCAGCCATAATACGCAGAACTAATGCTAATAAAAGTATCGTTAGCAAAGCTATCTTTTCTTTTGAAAGCTCAAAGATTCCGTCAATTAATTTTTCAACTATATTCTCCATACACTACCCTAATTAATAGGATTTATAATTATGTGGATATATTTAAAAGACCTTCCTGTTAAGAGATATTATGCGCTCTATAGCGATTATTATTCCAGCCTATAATGAAGAAAGAAGGATTGGTCCAACCCTTTTATCTTATTCTAAATTTTTTGAGGTTCTAAATAAAAAAGGAGTTCTG
Organism: Candidatus Pacearchaeota archaeon; assembly: GCA_018303995.1. Lineage (GTDB taxonomy): Archaea > Nanobdellota > Nanobdellia > Pacearchaeales > GW2011-AR1 > SICU01. The sequence goes on along the minus strand of JAGVXB010000012.1, from coordinate 36,556 downwards.
AAACACTATATTTTAATTGTAATAAATAACACTACTGATGGAACTGAAGCTATTGTAAGAAAACATATGAAAAAACATAAATCTGTTAATTATATAAATCTTGTTCGAGGGGGTAAAGGTTATGCAGTTGTTGAGGGATTTAAAAAAGTACTTGATATGAAATATGATTATATTGGATTTGTAGATGCTGATTCGGCTACAAGTGCTTCAGAATATTACAAGCTTATTACTAAACTTGAACATTGTGATGGTGTGGTAGGTGAGAGGTATGCAAAGGGCGCTTCAATCCACCCTAAACCTACCTTGGCAAGATTTATAGCTAAACGATTGTTTAATTTTGTTGTTCGTGCCGTTATGTTGTTGCCATATACTGACACTCAATGCGGCGCTAAAATATTTAAAAGAAAAGTAATTGAGAAGATATTACCTTCTTTGAGTATGTCGCAATGGGCTTTTGATGTGGAGCTTTTATATCAGTCTCATAAGAATAGTTTTAGAATAGTTTCAGTACCAACGCAATGGTTTGATAAAAAAGATGCAACAATTAACTTTTGGAATGCTGGGCCTTTTATGGTTATGGGAATTATTAGATTAAGAATTATAAATTCTCCATTCAAATCATTTGTTAGATTCTATGATTCTTTACTAAGGTTATTAAAAAATGAGAAAACTTAACATAGGATGTGGAAATGATATTAAGAAAGATTATGTAAATATAGATTTTGTTAAACAACCAGGAATAGATGTTACTCATAATCTTGAGAAATTTCCATGGCCATTTTCATCGAATACTTTTGATGAGATTTATAGTTCTCATTTTTTAGAACATGTTTCTGACTTACAGAAAACTATGCAAGAAATAACTCGTATCTCTAAGCCTAAAGGTCGTGTAGTAATTCGAGTTCCTCACTTTTCCTGTGGCGTAAGTTATAGAGATCCTACTCATAAAAGATTGTTTAGTTATTTTACATTTGATTACTTTACTGATGAATGCTGGTATGTACAACCAAAGTTCAAAATAATAAAAAGAAGACTAAACTTTACAAGACAAAGCTTCACAAGTCTTAATAAATTTGTTAATCCTATTATTAATATTAACCCTGGGATTTATGAAAGATTTTTATGCTGGATTTTACCTTGTGCAGAGGTGCTATGTGAATTAGAGGTGATAAAATGAAAGTAAAAAAAAGAATAACTTTAGTTATACCTGTTGGTCCTGCGAGGTCCTTTGAAGTAGAAGAAAGTCTACAAAAATTGCATAAGAGAATAGAAATATTTGTTGAATTAGGAGAAAATCCTTCTTTAAATAGAAATAAAGGAATAAAATCTGCGCATACAGAATTTGTTGCTTTTGCTAATAGCCATTGCACAATTCCTGCAGAGTGGGTTGATGCAGTGGAGCGATTCTTTGATGCACATCCTGAAATAGATATAGTCGGCGGACCACAGCTTACTCATAGAAGGGAGTCCTCTTTTGCTCGTGCAAGCGGTTATGCATTGAGTTCTTTGTTTGGAGGAGCAGATTTACGTTCACGTTATTCTCGTATGCCTTCAATATTAAAAGCAAATGAAAAACACCTTACTTCCGCCAATCTTATTTGTCGCAAAAAAGTGTTTAAGAAAGTTATGTTTGATGAGAAATTATGGCCTGGAGAAGACCCTAAATTTATTTCTGATGCTATTACTGCTGGATTTAAAGTAGCATATGAATCTAGCATTTATGTTTATCATAAACGTAGAGAGAGTTTTAAGGATTTAAGTTATCAAATGTTTAGTTATGGCGCGGTTCGTAATAAAAAAGAGCCATTAAAATCGACGATAATAAAACCTATGTTTTTAATCCCAAGCACTTTTGTGCTATACTTATTGTTTCTGCCATTACTGTCAATTTTAAATATTTATTTTGTTTTGCCTTTAATGGTATATGTTGCTCTTAATCTTCTTTTCAGTTTTTATGAATCAATTCGAAACAAAGATATTGGTACATTACATCTGCTTCCAGCCGTATTATTTACAATACATATAAGCTATGGCGTTGGGTTTATATATGGGAAAATTTCTAGAGTTTAATGGTAAATAGGCAAGAAAATAGTTTTTTAAAACCATTAATAAGTTTTGTAACCCCTATGAAAGAAAAAGACTTTAGGGTGATGAAACTTATTAATTCGGTTAAAAATCAAAATTACCCTAAGGAAAGAATAGAACTTATAATTACAGATGGAGGTAGCAATCCAAAGGTTTTGGAAGAGTGTAAGAAATTTGATTTTGTGAGGATTTATAATAATCCGAAAGGATTTGCAGAGGGTGCTGGGATGGGGAAAGACCAAGGAATTTGGAAATCTAAGGGTAAATATGTTGTAATTGCTGAGTCTGACATTGAATTTATGGACTCTGAGTGGATTAATAAAATGATTAAACCACTTGAAGAAGACAAAGAAATATTTGCAAGCGTTCCGAAATTATACATCTCAAAATCTGATGGTCCTACAAATAGATACCTTAGTTATGTTGGCGTCGACCCTTTTGCAGTTTATAGGTCATTAGAAGGCCAATTAGAATTTAATAAAGGTATTAAAAAGATGCTAAAAGGGAGTTATTTTGTTTTAGAGTTGAGTAAAAATGAACCTTATTGTATGGGAAGCAATGGTTTCATGTTTAGAAGATCTATTGTTAAAGAAGTTGGAGACTATGCACAAGATGTTGAGTTTATAGCAAGAATAGCAATGAAAGGATATAAAAAATTTGCATTTGTCGAAAATGCAAGAGTCTGGCATAAAAATGTTAAAAGTTTTAACGAGTTTATTAAAAAAAGAGTAAAATGGACAAGAAATTATTCTAAAGTATATATAAAAGAAAAAAAAGATTTTAATTGGATAATTGATAAGAAAAGGTTCCTATTTTACTGTCTGAAGAATATTTTATTGTTTCCTAATATTCCAGTGAGCGTAAAAAAATATGTCAAATATAGAGATATTGCGTGGATGTTGCATCCTATTTTGATGTTCATATCAACTGCTTTGAATATATATTATTCCCTTATGTCTAAAAAGATGCTTTCCCAAGTCTTTAGTTAATCACCGATTCTAATCCTAAATCCAGACTCTGGATATTCTTTGTTCAGATTTTGCCAGAACTCTGGCAAATTAGAATCTAACTCGTAACCTTCCCATATAATAGGATTCATGTGCCCTTTTGATTTTGCCCATAAAGCCATTTTTGACACTCCTTCTTTCAAAGAAGTTTTATCTTCATATCCGAGCATTTTAGTTGCTTTAGAATTGTCACACCACGCATGTTTGACTTCATATCTTGGAGGCATATATTCTTTAGTTAAATTAGAACTCATGCTTAGCAAAATTTCTTCTGCAATTTCATTTACAGTATAAACCTTGCCACCGCCAATATTAATTATTTCATTTTTAGCTTCTTCTGAAAAACCAGCGTTGACTATTGCAGGAGCAACATCTCCGATATAAGTAAATGCTCTTTTCTGATTGCCATCCCCAAAAATCTTAGGTTTCTTTGATTGCATTATGCGATTCATAAATATACCAAAGACATTTCTATATGGATCTCCTATGAATTGCCTTTCACCATAAACGTTGTAAGGTCTTAAAATTGTAAATTCAAGTCCAAATTTTTTATAAGCAGACTCAAGATCTAGTTCTACAGCATATTTAGCTATCCCATAAGGATCTTCTGGAAGTTTAAGGTCTTCTTCTTTAAATGGAGGATTACCATGACTAGTACCATAGACTGCAATGGAAGATGTAAAAACAAATCTTTTAATCTTATTTTTTATTGCCGCATTTATAAGATTAATCGAGCCTATCAAATTGTTTGTATAATTGAATTTTCTTACGTTATGTGAAAGTCCTTCTGCAGCATATGCAGCTAAATGGTAAATTATATCAATTCCTTGAACCGTCTGCTCGACAAGGGCCTTATCTAAAATAGATCCTTTGATAAATTCTGCTTTTTGATTTACATTCTCAATAAATCCTCCCGATAAGTCATCTAAAACTTTTACGTTGTGTCCTCTTTCTATTAATATATCTACAACATGACTTCCAATAAAACCAGCGCCTCCAGTGACTAAGATATTTACCATCTTTTTACATTGAGAAAGCCATTTAAAAAGTTACTTATTGTATGTAAGTTATATGATTTATATCAATTAATTAAGTTGTTTTAACTAGATAAATTATTGCAGCTGTTTGTCCATTAAGATTGTAAGCTTGGAGTGGGGTAAGTCTGTCTTTGTTTGTGTTAATCCAATCTATAAGCCAAGGAGGATTACCTTCAAACACAGAAACCAAAAGATACTGACTTTTATGATTAGATAAAAAATCCTCGAACTCTTCTAAGCTCATACTTGAATAAGTAATTGTTTCTCTCTCTGAATAATAAGCTATTTGAGGAGTTGATGTTGAGAGAACAATCTCGTCGGCTGGAACATTTTCATTAAACCAAATACCTGCTTGTTTTATCTGATCATATGAAGTGGACTTTGATTTAGCTAATGGGTCAATTATGGTAATTTGAGTATAAATTCCTAAAATAACTATTATAAATATTATAAAGATTGAAATATTTTTCTTACCTAATTTTTGAGAAAACCAATCTGAAAAGGTTATAACTCCACTTGCTGTGAATCCCAATAATGCTGGAAGTAATGGAAAGAACCATCTGTATTCAAAGGCCGTTGGTCTGATGAGTAAAATAAACCCTATCATTACACTTAGCAAAATCAAAACATTGAGAATATCTCCTTTTACATTATGAGGTAGTTGATTTGGCTCTTTTAAAATTTGGGGAAAATAAAGATATATTGTAAATAATGCTCCAAATATACCTATAAGAAAAGCGTAAAAAAATAACGAAGGTAGCCAAGAAATAGGAGACTTGAAAAATCCTAGGAAAACATTAAGCGAATTCCAAGAAATTGGATAATCTGGATGATAGTAAGTTGCTACTAGTGGATTTTCTGCAAATGAATTTAATAATATAAAGAATAAGACAATTATTGCTAATATGCTTGCAATTGTAATTATTTTTTTATTTTTTGTATTTGTAAATTTTGGTGCATGCATTAGCGCTATAAATGCTATTGCTGCCGGAATGAAAATTATATTTCCAGGTCTATACCAAAACATAAGTATTACACTTACAATTATTGTTCCTATTGACCAACTTTTAGATAATTTTGAATTATAATTATATAATCCAATTAAAGCAATAAGTGCAATATATTGAAAGATAAGGGCAAAATTTTCTGTATGAAATCTATTGCTATAAAATACATTCTCCCACAAAACAACCATAATTGCAGTTCCTATTAGGGCTATACGTCTATCTTCATACATTCTAGAAAGCAAAATATAAGTTAAAATCAAAAGAATAATTGAAGGTATAAGTAATCCAAAGAAGCGGATTATTCCTTCATTCTCTATCCCAATTAAATAAAAAATAGACATTGTTCTTGAGAATCCTGAACTACGAATTGATTCTAATGCGTAAGAACCTATGCCAGCATATGCTTTGGCACTAGCCATATAACCCGCTTCATCCCACCATAAAGGCTGGTTGTCAGTAACTGAAAAATAATATCCCCTAAGTAGTATTGCAACAATTATAAGAAGAATAAATGTAAAATTATGTTTATCTTTTAACCATACTTTAATCTTTTCTTTAGATATATCCATGTTTAATACTTATTATATGCCACATTTAATACTTTCTCAAGGCGCGTTATAACCTTATCCCATGCAAATAATTCTACTTTTTTTCTTGCCGCCTTTTTTATTTGCGAAGATGGTTTATTTATTGCTTTTTTTATTACTCTTGCAAGATCTGTAGGATTATCAAATTCAAATAGATAACCATCTTGATTATCTTTGATAAGTTCTCTAATTGCAATACTATTGCTTCCAATAACTATCTTTTCCCTAGCCATTGCCTCGATGAGTGCTTGAGGCATACCTTCTACTCTTGAGGGCAAAACAAACATTTTAGCATTATCTAATATTCTAATTTTTTCTTTCAGACCATGAACTGGAGGTATGAATTTAATATATTTGTCCATGTGCAAAGAGGCAGTAAGTTTCTTTAAACTTTCAAAATATTCTTTTTCTTGTGGACCAATAATGTGTAAAAAGGTCTTATTATTTTGATTGAGTGATGCTACTGCTTTGATAAGAGTATCTAATTTCTTCTTTGGAGAAATTCTGCCTAAAAAAATAATGTGATTCTTTTCAGCAGATTTTTTTTGAGTAAAAAAGATATCAGGAATACCGTTTGGAATGTATTTTAATTGTTTTTTTCTTGCGCCTATATTACACAGATAAGGTATCTCCCAAAGAGCTATTGGAAGAATAGCATCAAATAAAGGAAGAGTTAATGGGGCAATTATGCAATCATATAACTTTACAATAGTCGATTGCCACCATGTGCGTGTAATATTTCCTTCTACAAATGGTGCGTGTGTTACTAGAAATACTTTACAAGTATGCCCTTGCTTACGAAGATTATATGCAACACGTAACGCAAGCAGAGTATGCAAATGGCGATAATTGTGAGCAATAATTATGTCTGGTTTATAACTTATAGCTTCTTTATGATAGCTAAAATACATGAAGCTTTCTCCTCCAAGCTTAAAAGTTCTAAATCTTTTAATAGATATTTTCCCAATTTTCTGATTTTTAGATGCTATTTCGTCTGAGCCTTTTGTTTTATTTGATGAAAAAATCATTAATTCATGGTCTCGTTCGGATAGACCTTTAGCCTCTTCTTCTACGCGAGACCATACTCCACATATGCCTGCGCTAAAAGGGCAAACTTCTAGTATTCTCATATAGTTTTTATAATTAAGCACCTTATAAATCCATTTATAGAGTTTTATGGAGGCACGTAAACACAAAATATTTCTGGGAGAAATTGCTTAAATTATTATAAATTATTTTTCATTATAGGCATTGAAGCATTTATTTTTTAGTGTAGATGAAATGACTTTTGCCTTTATCGCCTTGAGAATTAAGATATCATTCTTATCTAATCCAAACAAATAGATAAGGATTCCGTAAACTACAAGAAATAATATGCCTCCTAGCATAATTGATACAGTACTAGGGACTACTAAATTTCTCAAAACAAGAATTATTATTAATGGAATAATAGATAAGAGAAGTATTGTTATCATATTCCTCCTTAATGAAATTATTGAAGTAAATTTTGAGCTCTGAATCGTGAAAATAATCCCAAGAACTATCCAAACCGAGGATGTCGCTATTGCGGCACCCATTATTCCATATTTTGGAACCAATATTATATTGAGGATAATATTTGATATAAATGCGATAATTGAGTTCATAAGTAAGACTTGCGATTTTCCATAAACTAATAATAATCTTTGAGACATATATAAAAAACTAGATATGAATGCTCCTACAGAAAGAATCCTAAGAGAATATTCGGCTATTAAGAACTCTTTACCAAAGATAAAATTAATAAAAACTCCTGGAAATATAAAAAGGAATAAGAAAATTGGTAGATTGATCATAAATATCCATTTTCCTAACTGTTTTGATATATCTCTAGCAACTAAATTATTTTTACTTGCAATAGTCCTTGTAATTAGTGGAAGAAATAAGGGATAAAATAATTCTGGAATTATATGGAGTAATAATGCTATGGGAACTGCAGCATTATAAAATCCGACCTGTAGCGGAGCTAGAAAAAAACCGATAATAAGAGAATCTGTCCAAAAGTTTAATTTTCCTATGCTTCCTGAAAATATTACGGGCCACGAATAAGAAATAAAATCCTTTCTGATTTCTTTTTTTACATTCTCAGGTATTTTTTTACCTATTAAAATACGTGATGAAAAATATCTAAAAACAAAATATGAGGCAATAAATAAAATAATTAAAGATAATCCATAGGAAATAAATATGGCATTTCTGCTGAAACCTATTAGAATAAGAAAGATAATTATAATTAATCTTGAAAGGTTTGAAAGGACATCTGAAAGGAGTGAGTGCCAGCCTATTTTTTCGAATGAATTAATAAGTGTTAAGAATAGATTTGAAAACATCCATACTAAAATTAAAGGACTAAATATTTTCAGTAATCTTGAAAATTTAATATCTTTAAATAGATGAATTGCAAAGTAATCGGAAAATAAGTAAAGTAAAATGGCGGAAATAACCCCTGAAATTATTAAGGCAAATATCGAATAATTTACTAAATATTTTGCATATCTCTTTTTATTTTCCCCGATGTACTTAGGTACAAATCTAAAAAGCCCATCAATGAAACCTAGTGATCCAAAAGTTACAAAGAGACTAAGTATCATTATTAAAATAGAATATATACCATAACTTTCAGGTCCATAAAATCTTGCAATTAATACTCTATAAATCCAAGTTAATAGCTTAGACAAGACTACTGTAGTAAGAACTATAACTGAAGACCTTACAATAAGTTTTAATGCTCTCTCTGTGCTCGTATAATTTTGTTTTTGCATATCAGTTTATATTCAACAAAAGTTGTATTTAAAACCTCTTTATGATTCATAAAGCTACTATTTTTTGACAATTTTATAGACAAAATGAACTTTATCGAACAAAATAGGAAATAAAACATAAAGAAAACGCCTTAATCTGTTTGGGGCCTTTCCAACCCTTACTAGCCTCAGCTTGCTACAAGATTCTCTTTCAGAACCTAATTCATTTTGCGCAAAGGAAATCCAATGAAAAGTCTTATAATGATCTTGGGGTATTTTGGTTTAATTAAGTTCATATTAAAATTATCTTAAGAAGAATCATATAAATCCGGATATTCTACTAAAACTGTGCTTTTGTTTGAATCAAGTGCTTTTCTATATGCTGGAACTATTTCTTCAGAACGTTTAAGTTGAACAATATCTATATTACGTACGCTGTGCCTTAATGCATCGCAATAATCATTACAATGTTGTGGGCCTGGAAAAAGAGGATTAGTACTTCCAACTGCAGTTCTTACAATGACTCTTGGATTGAACTGCCCTGCACTCATTTCCACAAATTTGTCAAGATGATTGGCTATCTGATTAGTTGCGCAAATTAAAAAATCCATTCTCGGAAATACTGAAACGGGAACATATCCTGCAAGAGCAAGCCCTATTGACATCCCCATTTGAGTGTCTTCAAAGACAGGCATTTCTAACCTTTTGTTAAGAGGAATATTCTTAAGAGTATGATACATAAATGTTCCTGAATTAACCACACACTGTCCTAAGAATACTGTTCTTTCATCTTGTCCTAAAACATCCATTGCTTTAAACAACTCTTCTCTGTAAGTCATTAGAAAGCACCCGCCTTTTTCTCTTCTCCCCTGTTCCAAGGATTTTCCACAGTTCCATAGTGGGGAAAAGTTCGACTGTAATTGAATCTTATTAAATTACTGCTACCAGAACATCTTTTACCCCAAGTTTCTTGAGTTGGGGTATTTGTGCTTACTCCGTTGTCTTCAACAACAAATGTAATTGGAAGGCCTTGTCTTGTGGCATATTTATAACATTCGTGAAACGTGCCAGTTTCAGCAGCCATATCTCCACAAAAAGCCCATACTTTTTCATCAAGTCCTTTGCGTTGTATTGCTAGAGCCATTCCTACTGCCTGAGGTAAATGCCCTGCAACAATTGCAGAACTAACGATCCTATAATCACTATTCATGAGATGTATGCTTCTATTATTTTTTATCCATTCAACGAGCCAATCTTTCGGAACTCCTTTAAGAAGAGCATGATAATGATTTCTATAAGTTGTAAAAATCCAATCTTGTGGTCTTATTTCTTGAAAGATCCCTATTAGCTGGTCCTCGTTGCCTCCTGAAAAATGTATTGGAGAAGAAATCTCCTTTTTATTAAATGAGTCGGCAATCGCTCTTTCAAAATTAATTAATTCTTGTTTTTCCATAAAAATTTAGTACTGAATTTCATAGAAATGAACGGTTTATAAGCTTTCTTGTATTGAAATACTCTATGTTTTAAACTATTTGTGTATTGAAGCAAACTTTTTAAACCCTTATAGGTAACGAAAAAGAACAACCTTATTCATAATGGAACCAAAAAAAAATATAACTGTGCCTTTAAGTCAAGCAATGATAAATGGAATGATTCTAGATGGCGATAAGCTTAGTCATCATCAAGATAGAGTTAATGCTTGGATGAGGGGGGAAAGAATTGCCCCTATAACCATCGATATGGCCCTTACAAGAGCTTGTAATATGAGATGTACTTTTTGTTACGCTATGTTGCAAGAAAATGAAGCATTGGCTCTTAATGATGACAAAAATAAAATGAGCCCAAAAGTTATAGATAGATTCCTTGATGATGCCGCAGAAGTTGGAGTGAGGGGAATAAGCTTCGTGAGTGATGGTGAGAGCACTGCTCATCCTTATGTTTATGATGCTATACAAAGAGGTAAGAGAAATGGAATAGATATGGCAATAGGTACAAATGGAATGTTATTAAGAGAAGAAAGGCTTGAAGAGATGCTATCTGCATTGACATATATAAGATTTAATTTTTCAGGAGGAGAACCTGCTAGATATGCTGAGATAATGGGATGTAGAGAAGAAGATTTCTATAAAGTTGTTGATAAAATAAAAAAGAGTGTGGAAATAAAGAGGGAAAGAAAACTTGATGTAACTATTGGAATGCAAATGGTTTTTATGCCTCAACATAAAGATCAACTTATGCCTCTTGCCCGTCTGAGTAAATCGCTTGGAGTGGATTATCTTGTAATAAAACATTGTAGTGATGATGAACTTGGAAGTCTTGGGATAAATTATAGAGATTATAGGGATTGTGTTCCGGAACTAAAGGCTGCTGAAACAGAATCGACAAAAGAAACTGCTATTGTTCCTAAATGGTCAAAACTGACTAGCGAAGGAAAGAGAGTTTACCAAAGATGTTACGGAGCTCCATTCATACTTCAAATGTCGGGCTCAAGTCTTGTTGCACCTTGTGGAATGCTTTTTCATGACAGATACAAACAGGATTTTCATATAGGGAGTATTGCAGAAACACCATTTAAAGACATTGTGAGAGGCGATAGATATTGGGAAGTTATGAAGAGACTCCGTTCAGAGGAATTTGATGCTCAAAGAATGTGCGGTGCTTTATGTTTGCAGCATAAAGTAAATGAAAGACTTTACCATCTTGTGGAGCATGGAGTTCCTATACCTTCTCTCAGTGATGAAAAACAAAAGCCGTTACATGTAAACTTTATTTAATTTAAAATGACTCCAACCTTAGAACCTATCAAAGATGTAAACCCTAAAACAGGTATTGGAAAAGACTACTTGAAAACTTTTGGTCCACTTAACCTCTACCTCAGGTCTGTTTTCGGTACATCAACAACCACCAGAATAAGAAAATTTGCAGGAGACAATTTAGCAAGGTTCAAACATAAATTTAGAAAATATGAAGAATGGTTTCCAGAAAATGAATTTGAAGGAGTTGTAACTGACCAAAACAGACTGCATGTAAGAAGACTTGATGAAATTGTTGACGGATTAAATGGGCTTGTAACAGAGGGGCAGATATTAGATACTAGTGAAAACGGAAGAGCACTCCCTCTTTTTAATGAGGCAATGCGAATTATATTGGGAAGTAAAGATTTTGATTATAGAGCGATATGTCAAAAAGGAGAATCTGAGATAAATAGGTATTTTTGGTAAGCATGTTTTACAACACGACAAGAAATAAATACCTTTACAAAACCTGATTAAAATGGAAAAAGTACTTATAATAAAAACCGGCTATTCTGAATTTTTGTATGGAGATGCTCAGACTGAAAATGTTAGTCTTGGAGATGTATTTAGAACAACTGTATTGCTTCCGAGATATGCTGCAAGAGGAGACCAAGTTACATGGCTCACAGATTCGCATGCCATGCCTTTGCTTGAAGGTAATCCTCATATTGCAGAGATTGTAAAACTTAACTCTCTTCGTGCCTTGGAACTTCTTGGAGAAACATTTGACACTGTAGTTAATCTTGAAAAAAATAGAGGAATATGCCTTTTTGCAAGAGAAATAGATGCTTGGAAAAAACAAGGATTTAGAATAGATGCTCAAACAGGACAGGTTAAAGCTTATGACCGTGCCGCTGAAGTATTAGCGGTCAGTCACGATACTGCTTTAAAAAAAACAAATAAATTGAGGTTTCAGGATCTTTTGTTTAGGTTAATAGGTGAGGAGTGGAAAGGGGAAGAATATTCTTTAGGATATAGGCCAATTTCTCAAGAGCAATATGATGTGGCTCTAAACACTTTGGTTGGAAAGAAATGGCCTAATAAATCTTGGTCTCCGACAAGATGGGACACTTTAGAGCAAAGACTTAAATCTGAAGGATTTAGAGTCACAAGGCAAGACAGACAAGACCCTCTAGTGCTTACAGATTTGCATAAGTATATTGATTGGGTAAATTCTTCAAGAGCAATGGTAAGCTCTGACTCGCTTGGAATGCACTTAGCAATAGCATTAGGAAAACAAGTTTATGGTTTATTTGCTCCTACACCTAGTGAAGAAGTTGATTTCTATGGGCGAGGAAATGCAATACTGCCTTATCCTAAGCTTGATTGTGTTCCTTGTCTTGGAGATAAATGTGAAAGCAGAGAGGGTAATTGTATTGATAAAATTGAAGTCGATCATGTTTACAAAGAGATAATTGATTATTTTAAAACTTCACGTTAGTATAGAAAAGCTTTAAAACAAAGTTATATGCACATATTATCTTAAATTACCTTATAAAAATGGCTGATAAAAATCTGATTGATGGACAAAAAGTCTCATGGCATCCTGACAGAGTCAATCAGTGGCTTTCTGGGGACGGTAAAGTTTACCCAATATATGTTGAAATTTCTCCTGTTGGAAGTTGTAATCATAGATGTACTTTTTGTGCTGTTGATTATATCGGATACCAAAATGTCCGTCTTGAAACTGAAAATCTTATGACTAGACTTTCTGAAATGGGAAGTCTTGGTGTGAGAAGTGTAATGTATGCTGGCGAGGGAGAGCCTTTGCTTCATAAAGATATTGCAAAAATTATAAGACATACAAGAGAAAATGCAGGAATTGATGTTGCAATAACAACGAACGCCACTCCTATAACCGATAGATTCGTAGAAGAGGCTTTGCCATATATAACTTGGTTGAAGGCGAGCATTAATGCAGGCACTCCTGAATCTTATGCAGCAATACATAGATCAAAGAATCCTCAAGACTTTGAGAGAGTGTGGGCAAATATGACAACGCTTGCCCAAGGAAGAGAAAGATTAGGATTGGAACGTAAAGATCACTCTCTTGGAGCGCAAATGGTTCTCTTACCTGAAAATGCACCTGGAGCAGAAGATTTTGTAAAAAGAGCACGAGACACAGGACTAGATTATGCAGTAATAAAACCTTATTCGCAACATAAAAAAAGTCTTACTCATAAACATGAAGGATTGAGATATGGGCAGTTTACAGAACTTTTTGAAAGACTAAAGGGATTCAGCTCTGATAGTTTTGAGGTTGTTTTCAGAGAAAAAACAATGGCTGAGCTTGACAAAGAAAAACAAGATTATTCAAGATGTCCTTCAACCCCTCACTTTTGGGCATATATTATGGCTAATGGGCAAGTTTATGGTTGTAGTGCATATCTTACCGATGATAGATTTAACTATGGAAATATAAGAGACCATTCATTTAAAGCAATCTGGGAAGGAGAAAAAAGGCAGAAAAGCATCGATTATGTTGCACAGCATCTTGATATAACTGAATGCAGGGTAAACTGTAGGATGAATGCTGTAAATAATACGCTCGAAGAAATAAGAAGGTCTGGAAAATCTGCTGAAATGCCTAAAGGAGACGTGCCTTCACACGTGAACTTTATATAAGATGGATATGCAGACAAATCAGACTCTTCCAAATGGAGATTTGGTAGTTCCGGACAATTACAAATACATTGAGTGTTATCTAACTCTTAGATGTCAGCTTGCGTGTGGCTTTTGTATTAATGTAATAAATGAAGATGATGACCATAAAAGAAGAAATTCTGAAGGAATAAGAAATAATGATGTATTTAAGGATAAAAGATTTGGAGAACTGAGTGCAGAGGAGTGGATTGCTGCAATAAATAGGATAAAAACAAGACCTGGGGTTCCTGTAACACTTGGGGGAGGAGAACCATTCGTACATCCCGGATTTATAGAAATAGTAAATGGTATTAATAGAGACAAAGAAATAGACATACTCACAAATTTAAGATGGGGGCAAAGAGGACTTGAAAGATTTGCTAATGAAGTGGACCCTGCAAGATTAAGAAGGGATGCACCTTATGCGTCAATAAGAGTTTCTTATCATCCAAATGAACCTGGAATGGAACCGTTGAGTATTGCTAAAGATGTAAAATATTTGCAAGAAAGAGGGTTTAGTATAGGAGTTTGGTCTGTTTTATTTCCAAGTCCTGCACAACTTACAGCAATAAACCAATTTCAGTTTATAGCTAAGGAGCAAGGGATAGATTTTAGACTTAAAGAATTTGTCGGCATTTATGAAGGTAAAGATGACTTGAATAAACCTTTCGCCATTACCTATGGAGACTACAGCAAATACCCTGGCGCTGCATTCTCAAGAAGCGGATTCAAATATGCTGATTGTAAAACTACTGAGCTTCTTGTTGGTCCGAGTGGAAAAGTTTACAGATGCCATACGGATTTATATGATGGAAAAAGAGATGTTGGTAGTCTTCTCGACATAGACTTTAAAATTGAAGATAAATTTAGACCATGTAGCATATATGGTAGATGTAATCCGTGTGATGTCAAGGTAAAAACAGACCACAGACAGCAAATAGGACATACTAGTGTGGAAATAAAGAATGTTGGTCAGGCGTAATAACTTTTTTATCAGTTAAATTTTATTTTTATTAACTCTTTTAATTCCTACTTCGTGAATTTTATCATAAAATCTCTCCAATTTAATTATATTTCTGTCTATACCGTACTTCTTTCTTACTTTTATAAAATCCATTTTTGATGGGTGCTTGTGAGAATAGATTTTTTCATTTAGATTGTCAAGATCTTTGTAATTTATTCCAAAGCCAATATTATTTTCTTCAATGATATTACACATATTTTTAAACTGTTTATTTATTATTATTGGAAGTCCAGCCTCGATATAGCCAAATATCTTTGCCGACATTCCTGTAGCATACCATAGTGAATTTATTGTACCGTCATAGAAGTCTAGATGAAGGGCATAGTCATAATTTTTTATAATTTCATTTATCTTGTCTTCATCTACTCTATTATATAAATGAAAAAAATTGTCTTTTTTTTCAATATTTTTAAATATATCAATAAGCTTTTCGTTTTTTGTTGATGGATAAAGATGAAAATGTAAATTTTGATTGGTAATTCTCTTAATCATATCTGGAAAAGAAGCGTGTCCTTTCCATTTATTCCATATAGTTCCAGCGTAGACTAAGTGGATTTCTTTACTTTTTTTTATTGCTCTTTTTCTGATTGGTAAAACCCACTCATCTAGACAATAAGGAAGAAAATCAAGAATAGGGGTTTTTAATTTTAATTCATTTTTAAGATGGTCGAGGGAGTTTTCACCGCTTCTATTTAAGATGCCATCAACCATTTTGCATGCAATACTTGAAATAAGTGCATTTAATGGTTGTAGGATGCCCGTATCCTTACGCAATGAGAATATTATTTTCTTATAATAATATTGCCATATGTCTTGTAAATAATAAATTCTTGGATATCGTTTAAATATGAGCAAGAATAGAATCACCTCTAGTGAACCTCCTCTTATTTGAACAATATAAGGGTTTAATTTTTTAACGCTATTGATAAAATTATAAGTATCTTTTTTTGTAAATTTGCGGAAAATGTTAAATAGGTTTTTTGGTGTTGGAATCAGTTTAATGTCAAGATATAATATCTTATCAAAAGCTAACTCTGCAACTTGTTTATTTGGTTTTGTAAATGTTATTAATATGGTTTCATAGTTATTCTTTAATTTAAGAGCTCTTGCCATCTTAAATGTAGATCCGGCTAATTTAGGCTCGAAAAAAATAATCTGTTTATTCATAATTAGGAATTGAAAAATCTGTTTATAACTATTGTTATTCTATGACATAAATATATTTTCAGGCAAGATTATAATTATTCTTGCTCTTAAATCCTAGCCAAAATGTAAGATAAGTTTATAAAACGTTTATTATTTAAGTGTAAAATGATCGAAAGTAAAACATCTATGAAAAAAAATGAACTAATTGAGAGACCTGTATGCCGAGAAGAATATCTTGGAGATTATGACAGCCCATTAAGATTTCTTTCATACTTAGAGCAAATTAATTATATAAAAAAAATAAAACCAAAAAAACTTTTAGAGATTGGAGTGGGTAATAGATTGGTTCTTAATTATGCAAAAGAATTGGGGATCGATACAAGTGGTTTGGACAAAAACGAAGACTTAGTGCCAGACATAGTAGCTGACGTAAGGAAGATGCCCCTTAAATCTGAGAGTTTTGATATGATAAGTATCTGTGAAGTTTTGGAACATATGCCTTTCGAAGATTTTGAGAGAACGTTAAGAGAACTGCATAGAGTTTCAAGCAAATATGTTTTGATATCCCTGCCCTATGCATCAATAGTGTTTGATGTTATGTATAAGTTTCCCTTGATAAGAACTCTCACAAAACGCCAGTTCTTTGAATTTTATATTCGTATTCCGGTATTCTGGAAGAGACATAAATTTGATAAAAAACATTACTGGGAGATGGGAAAAAAAGGATATCCTATAAACAAGATTAGAAGAATAGTGAGAAAATACTTTGTCATCAGAAAGGAATCCAGCCCTCCAATGCATAAGTACCATTATTTTTTTCTATTGGAAAAGAGAACTTAAGATATATATGTGAATTAAAATAAAGTATTTGTGTTTTTAGACAAGTTTAAATTATTCTTTTTAGGAGTTATTTTTCAATAAATTATTATAAACTTCAATAAGTCTTTTTACTGGATTACTTTCAAATATCTTTCTTTTTGCTTTTGTCTGGTCGAGTTTGATTTTTGATTTAAAAAATGAATCTATTCTTGTAGCCAATTCTTTTGGCTCCCCTCTATGATAAAATATGGCTGCCCCTTTTAATATTTCAAGGGCTACTGGATTATCTGCAGAAATAATAGGGATATTGTATTGAAGAGCCTCTATCCATACGCGCGAAAATGGTTCTGGCCAAATAGAAGGATGTATTAAAACACTGGATTTTTTGTAATATTCGACTAGTTTAAGAGCATCTAATTTCCTTATGAAATATGCATTGATATTATTGTTCTTGACAAACTCTTTTACCTTTTCAGGTACGGTGTTAATCCCAACAAAATAGAATTGAACATCTTTTGTCTTAACATATTTAGTAGCTTCAAGAAGTTCATAAAACCCTTTGGCTTCGTAAGCTCCTCCAACATATAACACAGATTTTTTATCTCGCTTAATTGTTTTTTGAATTTTGTTTTTTTCAACAGGGCTGGAAATAGTAACAAACTTTCTCTTATCAAAACCCCATTTATAGTATATCTTTCCAATGGGGCTTGCATAAACTATATATTTATCGGCTCGTTTAGAATAAAATCTTACAAAAATACTATAAATTCCATAAAATAATCCTAATAAATATCTCTTAACAATGTCTCCTTTAATGGTTCCTTTTATTGAATGAACGACTTTGAAAAGATTGCTCTTTTTACTTTCAATTATATTATCTTTTGTGTAAGCAGTAGCTATGATTGGAAAATAATTGTTCAAAGTAACTACAAGAGGAGCAATATCTTTAAAGAAAGTTGCTGCAGGGATATGCCACGTATTGAAAACATGAATAATATCTGGATGCTCTTTTTCAATTAGATTTCTACATTTAAGAAGACTTAGATTATGGGCAAGAGTATTTGGTGAAATTTTTAACTTTTTGACCCTTATAACTTTAACACCTTTGTAATGCTCTTCTTGAGTATTATTCTTTGCATCGAAGCTTAGCACAGCAACAGAAATGTCTTTGTTAGCTAAACCCTCTGCAATAATTTTTATACTGCGCTCATTTCCTCCCCTGAGGTTTGGAAAATATGCTGGAGTAATAAAAAGAACCTTCATAAATACCAGTCTCAAAATTGATTTAAATACTTTGTCAACGGGATAAATTGGATTCTTGTCTTTATAACCTTGTTTCTTCTATGGCATCTGCAACCAATTTATTGAATAATTCATTTCCATGATTATCTGCTCGGAATATCTTTGTTTGTGAAAAAGGGATTCCACTAAATTTTTTGTAAGGTTCTATTAAAGTAAAATTATACTCTGTAGTTAATTGTTTGAGTAGTTGATACTCTCTTGAAAATCTCTCTACCTGTTCAGGAGTGATTAAACCAACAAATACTACATTGATATTATTTTCTGTACTTATATCTTTAAGCTCTTGAAACAATTGATTTATTCTAGTTAAATTATATTCACCACTAAGCCTTCCGTAAAAGTTACCTTTTAAATTATTTATCGTAAAAGTTAATAGTCTTGGAGAATACAATCTGAAGTAACCGTTTATTCTTTCTTTTTTCTCGGTAAAGTTTGATAGTTCATCAACATTAAAGTCATTGGTTGGGAGAAGGCCAATTAATAGTTCGTCGGGACTATAATTCAGGGCTTTGTATTTAATTACACCTAAATAATTAGAAATAGAATACCCTCCAAGGCCAAAATTTATGAACTCATAATTAACTCTTGAATTGTTGCTTAATCTTTCTTCTAGAACTGAATGATATGCTTTATCTATGTCTACTCCAAACGGAAACGTAGCAGAATCGCCGATTACTGCTACTCTGTAAGTGTTGTTTGGCTTGATAATCTCGTATTCTCTATCTCTAAGACCTTGAGAATTTGTTTCTATATCTACTAATAAAAATTTCTTTCTGAGATTGGGTTTTAATTCGTATATTATTCCTGGATAACTTGACTCCTTAATTAAACCGGCTTTTGAAAACTCGACTATACTTGAACCGTAAGAGGGTAGAAAAGTTAATGGCCCGACTAAATAGATTCTTGAAAAAATCTCTAAGATTATTATTAAAAATAGAATAGTAGTCCATAATAAGTAAATTTCCTTTTTATAACGTCGTATAAAGTCTATTTTAAGAATAAATAAAAATGAGAGAATTGTAAAAAATACGGCTATTAGTGTAGCTTGCAATGGTCCTTCCAATGCTAAGAATATAATTATAAAAGTAATTAAAAAAATAATCGCTCTGGATTTTTTGTTTAAAAGTCTTAAATTAAAATATATATTTACTGCCAAAAAAAGTATTGTTGCTTCTAAAAAACATATCTGAAAATTTGTGATATATGGTTCTAAAGTTTCATTAGGAGCAACAAGGGGTTTTAACACAAGGGGGTTTAGAATAAAAGCTATAATAATTAAAATTAAAGCAACTATTTTTGTATTTTGTAAGTTTTTATATAACATAATAAATTCAGCCATAATAACTTACTTATATTTATTAAGGTTTATATAAATATTCTATAGTAAGGGGTTTACTGTTGTTTTAGAATAATTTTCATTTCGAAAAGCACATAAACTGATTTAAATATTTATTGAGATGGATTACCAAAATATTTTTCATTATAAAATTTAATCAATTGCTCAACTTCTGGAACGCAGCTTTTATTACTTACACCAACTTTAAGTTTCTCTTGAATCTCTTGCAATGTGTATGCTCCTTCTAGGACTGCTTCTTCTATATCTTTATCTGTTACGTTAGTCTCTTTGTCTATAACTCTTGCTCCTTCTAGAACTATTCTAGTATTTTGGTTTGTCTTTCTGAAATAATCGTTTATAGCCCCTCTTAATGCCTTGTCTCCAAGTACTGAGCAGTGAAACTTTCTTGTAGGCAAGCCTTTAAGCCTTTCAGTTATATCTTGAGGTTTTATTTTTAAAGCCTTATCAATTTTCATTCCACCATTTTCGGAGACTATTAAAGAAAGCATGGAAGTTGAAGCTATTGCACTTGCACAACCGAATGTGGCCCATTTCATTTCTTTTATTTTGTCTTTCTTTTTATCTACTTTTATCCAGACTTTCATCATGTCTCCGCATGCTGGACTTCCGACAAGCCCCAGTCCATCATATTTATATTTCTCAGCTTTCGTACCATCTAAAAAGTTTCTCGGTTTGAAAAAATGATCTTTTACAGTATTGCTGTAAAACCACTTTTGTGAGTCGACTTTTGCTTTTATATCTGCATGAGTTTTAATTTTTCTCATTTGAAATGCTCCATACTTAAGTTTAAAGGAGATATTTTTCTCAGAAACTCGACAATATAATGCATTGACTTAATAACAAAGTCTATATCTTTTTCAGTAGTTGCATCGCCAAGCGTAAATCTAATACTTCCGTGAGAGGCTTCATATGGCAGACCAATAGCTTTCAAAACGTGGCTTGTTTCAAGACTTTTTGAAGTGCATGCAGAACTTGTAGATGCATAAATTCCTATCTCATTTAAGCGAAGAACGATAGATTCTCCTTCCACGTCTAAAAAAGAAATATTCACATTATTTATAAGTCTTTCAGTAGGGTGTCCATTTAGTCTGGATTTTGGTATTTTTAATAACCCTTCGATTAGTTTATGAGATAATTTAGATAGTCTTTTATTTTCTTCTAACCATTTGTTTTGTGCAAGTTCAAGAGCTTTAGAAAATCCGACTATTCCTCCAACATTCTCTGTTCCAGAGCGAAGTCCATTTTCTTGTCCTCCGCCGTGGATTAATGGTTCAAGTTTAATCCCGTTTTTTACATATAATATTCCGGTGCCCTTTGGCCCATACATTTTACTGCCATTAAGAGAAAATAAATCTACATTTAAGTTTTGAACATTAATTGGAAGAAGTCCTCCTGCCTGACATCCGTCACTGTGAAAATAAACATTCTTAGAGTGGGCGATATTTCCTATTCTTTCTATAGGTTCAATTGTTCCTATTTCATTATTTGCATACATTATAGAAATAACAATTGTCTTATCAGTTATCACTTTCTCAATGTCTTGGGGATTTACTTGCCCATATTTATCAACATCTAAATAAGTTACATTAAATCCATTCTTTTCAAGAAACTTACAAGTGTTAAGAACTGCATGATGTTCTATTTTAGAAGTTATTATATGATTCCCTTTGGACTTATTTGCAAAAGCTATTCCTTTCAGGGCTAAATTTATACTTTCAGTTCCTCCTGAAGTGAATATAATCTCGTTTGGTTTACAATTAATGGTGTTTGCAACTTTTTTCCTCGCATCGTCAATTGCTTCCTTTGCTTCTAGACCTTTGGAATGAAAACTACTAGGATTCCCATCTATCTTTGTCAAACATTCTGTTATTTCCTTTATCACCATTTGATTTAAAGGGGTTGCTGCTGCATTATCAAGATATATGTTTTTCATTTTCAAAACATATTTTGCAATTTTTGTAAATATTAGATTGCTTACGATGTATCTGGCAGATAATATTTTTTGTTTCGTTAAGATCTATTAACCTTTGTATCTCATAGAGCACGACCGAGTTGTCAGTTATTATTGCGTTGACTGAAATTACTACTTCTTTTTTAATTTTATATCCTAAAGAAATATCTTTTGCTCTTTTGTGCGCAAAATATTGTGAAATTGCGGGTTCGCTTACTCCAAGAAATTCAGCTATTTTTTTTTGAGAAATTCCTTTATTTTTCATTTCTATCGCAATCTCGCGTCTTATTGATGGAATTATGTACCATACTTCTATTTCCTGAGGATGAAGCATTTTATTGTTCATTTAATTAACTATAGTTAACTATTTATAAATATTTCTTATAATTCTCCGCACTAATATGTTTAAATACTTTTTATTATATTTAATAATATAGAAATTGTAATGGTAAAAATTGAAGAATATGAATCAAAAGTCTTACAAATTAAGGAAATAAATCAAGACATAAGGAATTTTATCTTAGAATCTCCGAAAAATTTCTCTTTCGCTCCCGGACAATTCATAAGCATATTAATCCCAAGCAATGGAAATAGAATAAAAAGATCTTATTCATTGTGTTCTTCAAAATTAAATAATAAAAATATAGACTTATGTATAAATAAAGTGGATGGAGGTATGGCAACTTCTTATTTATTTAACATTAAGGAAGGAGATTATATCTCATTTATTGGGCCGATGGGGGCATTTAAGTTGGCTGCTAAATCTATGCAAAAAGATATCTTGTTTGTATCCACTGGAACAGGAATTGCTCCGTTTACATGTATGATTCCTTATGCTCTTGAGCGAAACAATAATAAAATAACTCTATTTGCAGGATATAAAACTGAAAATGTAGTATTATATGACAATTTCTTTCGCGATTTATTACAAAAATTTGAGAATTTTAAATATAAACGAATTATCAGCCTGCCAAAAAATGTCAAATATAAAGGAGATAAAGGATATGTTCAAGATCTAATCAATAAATATCTTAAAAATGATTTTGAAGGAGATATCTATGTCTGTGGACTCCCTGAGATGGTTGAGGATGTCTACTCTCTTCTTAAAAATAAAGGAATAAGCAAGGACAGAATTTATTCTGAGAAATATTAACAATTGTATATATTAGTAACATTTTTAATAGCGCCTTTATGTTATTCTTGATGGCACAAATAATTAATGCAGATACTGGCGAGACAATAAATGTGGATGATAACTCTATGATTAAAGAAGCGTGTGCTAAAATTGGAGTTCCATTTAATTGTGAGAATGGGATTTGTGGTACTTGTATAGTTAAAGTAGTTGAAGGAAAGGAAAACATGGGAGAATTAAATGATTCTGAAACAGATATGGGACTAGATGGAGAATATAGACTTGCATGTCAGTGCAAAATCAAGAAGGGAAAAGTTAAGCTAAAGTATTGAATGTCTTTTTGGCTAATAGAATGTTAATTGCTTTTTTTATTTCTTCTATGCTAATGCTTATGATTCCTCCGGTTTTTTTGAATAATTTACCTTTTTCAAACAACTTAATCTCTCTTGGATGGTGAATATTGATAATTTTGTCCTTTATACCAATAGGTTTCCATTCTTCTATTGGAGCATCCATCAAGTTAACTAAATACACTCCAAAAGAAGCAGCTATATGACTAGCTCCTGTATCTGGAGCAAGAACAAATTTGGCATTTTTTACTAATGCGCAGAATTCCTGCAAATTTGTTTCTCCAGCTAGATTTATCATATTTCTTTTATAATTGCAGTTTGAAATTATTTTTTCAATTATACTTTTTTGGTCTTCGAGACCCGTAAATATAATTTTTAAATTATATTTTTCAAAGAGATAATCTGCTATTTTGGAATAATTTTCATTTTGCCAGAATCTTGGAGGGCTCTTTTTTCTAGCAGGTCCAAAACCAGGATGTATCAATGCATAACTTGTAACTTTTAAATTTCTTAGTAGCTCTTTAATCTTTTCTTCATTTTTTATACCTATAAAAACTTCTGTTTTAAGAAAATGTGGTTTTTTTATCCCTACTTTTTCGACAATTTTGAAACTATATTCTAGAGAATGCATCAAAACCACTGGAAAAGTTCTTCTTGTATAAAAAAATGTTGGGAATCTTTTTATTCTACTAAATCCTCCGATACGGTATCTAATGCCTGCCTTAAAACATAAAAGTGCATTTTTAAAAGATGCTTGAAATATTACAGCCAAATCATAATCTTTATCTTTAATTTTACTTAACAATTCGTTAAAATCATCAGAATAAAATAAAATATTGTTGATATTTGGATTACTCTTAAGTAAGTCATACATATTTTCTTTTATTAGACAATCAACGCTACAATTAAGCTGTTTTCTTAATTCTTTGATAATGGGAGTTATTGTTATTAATTCTCCTATTGCTCCTGTATGTATTATCAAGACTTTTTTTATCTTTTCCTTTCTAATTAATTTAAACTTTGAAAAATCAAAAATAAGCCAAGAAAGATAATCTATGAAAAGAAAGGGATACCTAATTCTATATTCTAAAAGTCTTTGATTAATTCTCATTTAAAGTTAGAATAATGCTCATATAAAAATCTAATTATATGAATACCAAAGCCAATATAGTAATACTTATAAGAAGAAGCAGGTAGTTAGCAATATGGAAAAAACAATTAAGAGAATTGCCTTTTTTACTGTAGGATTTGCATTCAACAGACAAAATAGGATGATTTTTTATGAAGAGATCTTTCCAAAAAATGTAGAGATCTATCTTATAACTACGAATAAGTTCTATGGAAAAGAAAAAGAAAAGTATCAACAACTATACAAATTAAATAGGACAAAGATAGTGACTATGAACTACAATCTATTAACTCTCCCTATTGAAATAAGAAAATTTTGTAAAGAAAGAGAAATTGAAATGCTTGTAAATCTTGGATTTCATATAAGTGCTCCATTATTGATTTTTGCAACAGTATTCTTAAAAACTAAATTCGCTTTGAACATTCTTGTAGATGTTTTTAACCAATATAGGCTTGCCGAGACTTTTAAGGATGCTCTAAAAGAGATATTAATATTAGCAAGTTTATTCCCTATTATTTGGATGTCAGATAGAGTTTTTATAAATGATAGATTAAATTATAGAAAAGCCCTTAAATATTTTATGCAAAATAAGAAAAAATTTTATCTTCTTTATGCTCCAGTTAACTCAGACCTATTTAAAGTAGAAAGTAAGAGTGTTGCTAGAAAAAGAATTGGTTTTCCAATAGATGAAAAAATAATTATCTTTGCCGGAAGATTGAGTTACTTAAAGTGTTCAGATATCCTTGGTAAACTGATTGTTAAAAACCCAGATATCCAATTTATTCTTATAGGTAGGATGATGGACAAAAACTTCGATAAAAATGTAAAAAATGTAACCTATATGGAAAAACTTAGTTCGCAAGAGCTATTTCACTATTACAATGCGTCAGATTTGGGATTTTATATGACTAGACATGGTGGTGGAATGGGAATAACCGCAATGGAGATGCTTTCTTGTGGAGTACCTGTAATTATTCCTGATTGCTTTGACTTACATAATGATAAATCGATATTCCAAATGCCTTATGATGTTAATAAGGTGGACAAAAAGGTAAAAGAATTCTTTAATCTCAATAAAGCTCAGAAAATACAATTAAGAAATAAAGCAAGAAAGTTCGCAGAAAGAACGTTTTCATATAAAGCACTTAAAAAAAATTATCTAAAATCTCATTTAATGTGATTCTTTAAAGAATTCTTTTATTTTATCCGTTATAAAAACAACCTCTTCGTTTGAAAGCTCTGGGTACATTGGGAGGCTTAATATTCTTTTTGATATTCTCTCACTATCTGGAAATTCTCCTTCATTATAACCTAAATATTTTAAAGCTGGTTGCAAATGCAAAGAAAGAGGATAATGGACTCCCGTTTTTATCCCATTATTTTCTAGAAATTCTTTTAGTTCATCTCTTTTTTCCGGTTGAGTCATTATCACAAAAAGATGATATGTATGAAAAACACCTTCTAATACAAGAGGGATCTCGACAACATCTTGAAGGTTTTTATTATAAATCTCGGCTATATCTCTTTTTCTCTTTAAAGCGTTGTTAAGATGTTTTAACTTTACGTTGAGTATTGCTGCCTGAAGACCATCCATTCTAAAATTAAACCCCTCTTCATCATGGACATATTTATCAAGACGACCATGATCTGAAAATTTTTTACATTTTTTTATGAACTCTTCATCATTTGAAACAATTCCTCCTGCATCTCCATAAGCACCCAAGCTTTTTCCAGGAAAGAAGCTAAAACAGCCAATATTACTTATAGGAACTTTCTTCTCATGGAGTTTGGAGCCATGCGCCTGAGCACAATCTTCCACAATTAAAAGATTATGTTTCTGAGCTATTTTAATTATAGAATCCATGTCACAAACATTTCCATAGAGATGTACTGGAATAATCGCTTTTGTTTTTGAGGTAATCTTCTTTTCTATATGTTCTGGATTAATTAAATGTAAATTATTGACATCAACCATAATGGGGATAGCCCCACTCATTCTAACTGCCTCTGCTGTGGCAATGAAAGTGTTTACTGGAATAATAACTTCATCTCCTTCCTTTATACCCATACACTTTAAAGCAATATATAACGCGGCAGTACCGTTATCTACTGCTGCACAGAAATCTTTTCCACAATATTCTGAAAAGTTTTTTTCAAAGTCATCTATCTCTTTTACTTTAATAAATGCTGAATTTTCCAGAGTCTTTGAAATAGCCCCATCTATCTCTTCTTTTAATAGATAGTATTGTTTTTTTAGATCAATTAACGGAATTGTTTTCATTTTGAGTTTTCTATTTGATTATTATATTTTATTATTCTTGCTGGATTTCCTATAACTACTGCATGGTCTGGAATATCTTTTGTAACAACTGCGCCTGCACCGACAATAGCATGTCTACCAATAGTTACTGGAAATAAAGTTGCATTGCTTCCTATGGTTGCTCCTTCCATTATAATGGTAGGCCTCCATTCATCTGTCTTGCCTGTCCTTTTTTTTGAAGGTGGGTGAATATCATTAATAGTTTTCACTCCATGGCCTATAAAAACATTGTCTTCAATAGTAACAAGAGAGCAAATAAAAGAATGAGAGCATATTGTGGTATTGTTTCCTATTTTAACTTCTGACTGGATTTCGCTAAATGCCCCTACTTTTACTCCGCTCCCTATTTCGCAACCGTAGGCATTAACATATTTGAATAGTTTGGAATCTTTTCCAAGTTGGATATTATTAATTGTGCAAAAGGGGCCAATTTCTATGTCTTTGTCTAAAGAGTTATTCCCTTCTAAGATTGCTGTTGGGTGAATCATGAAAAAGACTGACCAATGAGGTTTATAAAGATATTTTATGTATTTTAAGTTGTTATTTTATTTTTCTAATCTCTTTGCAGTCAAATCAGCTAGATATTTGGCAGTGTTATAAATTTCTTTTGAATCTGCACTTCTTGACAAATCTGAGATAGGATATCCTACATTTAAAAGTATGGGTCCTATATGGGAATGGTCTCCTAACTTTTGCATTAGCTTGTAAGATATATTTGCAGAGTTTATGTCTGGAAATATAAATACATTTCTTTCTTTTGAATCTACAATTCCTTTTTTTGTAGCTATAATGGGGTCTAGTGCTGCATCTATCTGCATTGTAGTATTATCTGTTTTATAAGATATTCTTGCAAGCTCAAAATAGTCAGTATATGGTTTTAATTCTCTCATGAGCACTTCTTCTAATTCACACAACTGGTCTTGCGTTGGAGCGATATTTACTGCAGTATCCGCAAAATAATAAGATTTGTTGTTTTTTGTCAAAACACTATATGAGTAAACTCTTCCTTTTGGTCTAATTATTTTAAAAATTTCTTTGAGGAAATCTCCTGTTGAAATATCGTGTCCTCCAACTAAGCAGTCAATTTTTTTATTTTTTAATGCATCGAGAGCTTCTAAAAGACTTATATAAATAATGGCTGAATGTTTTGTATTTTTTTTCAATTCTTCTGCAGCCGATTTAATTACATCGTTTTTGTCTGAAAAGCCTATTCTTACCATTAATAATAGTAAACCTCGTCTTCATTGTTGAGCTCTTTTAGGAAAACCTCTCTATTTTCCTTTGCAGATTTTAACATTGCAATTATTATTTTTAGAGTTTTCAGACCTTCATCTCCATCTATTCTTTGAACATTCCTTGAAGTTATTGTTTCTACAACACTTTTAAGCAAAGGTAAATGCCCAAACCCATAAACATTGGGAGGATTAGTGATAGTATGGATTATATCTTGGTCTTCTTCTTTAGGCTCTGTAAATTGCCAATGCTCCATTTTATTCATTGCAAATCCTCCTACTTTTGCAGAACCTTTTTCTCCAAGAATGGAAATTGAACCTTCCATATCTCTTGGAAAAGTGCAAGTTGTCCCCTCAAAAGTAGCATATGCCCCATTTCTAAACTTTAAAATTGCCACGGCACTATCCTCAACTTCTATATCGTGGAAGAAATTCGCTTTTTTGCAAATTACAGAAATAACATCTCCTAGCATCCATTGAAGCATATCTATATGATGAGAAGTCTGATTAAGAAGAACCCCTCCATCATACTTGATAGTCCCTCTCCATGCATCTTGTTTGTAATAATTTTTGTCTCTGCTCCATCTTACAGTTACATTTGCTAAAAATAGTCTACCAAATCTTCCCTCATCTATTGCTTTTTTAAGATGAATTATTGGGGGGTTGTACCTGTTTTGCTTAACTGTAAAAAATAGCACACCTGCTTTTTCACATTCTAGAACCATATGATTTGCATCCTTTATAGTAAGAGCAATGGGTTTCTCACAGACGACGTGTTTGCCTGCTTTCGCTGCCTGAATGGCCATAGTGGGATGAAGCCCTGAAGGGGTAAGAATATTCACTACTTCAACATCTTTGTCTTGAAGCATTTCTTCATAAGTAGAATAAGATTTACACATACATTCATTAGCAGCTTTCATACACCTTTCTTGATTAATATCGCATACGGCAACAATTTTAGCGTTTGGAATTTGCTTAAGAGATGCTATATGTTTCCCTGAGATTCTGCCACAGCCTACAATTCCAAAATTAACCATATTGTTTTATAAGATGGGCTTTTTTAAATATTTGGGCTGTTTAAAGATAATATTAATGAACTCTTAATTAATTTTTAAGATTCTTATAAATTTTTTGATAATGAATCTAGAAATATTTAAAATTTACTGTGAGAAAATATGCTTATGGTGGGTATTCTTATGATGCTTGGAAAGACAAATATTTGGAGGCATATTTAGGCAAGTAAATAACTGATTAATCTGCGATTAATTTTTAAACCCTTCTATCTTCTGCCTCGCATGCACTTTTTTGATAAGAAATCTAAGAGCGTTAAACTATTGGCATATCTATTGATGTTAGTAATATTTTCAGGAATACTTTATTTTGTGCTATCTTTTTTCGAAAAGATACCCTCTAGTTGGAACTATCTACATGTTCTTGGAATTGCAATTGGAATTATTTTTATTTCTAGAATACTCAAGAGGATACTTTCATGAGTGAATTAAAATCTATTATTAATGAATTTCATCAAGGTCAGAAAATGTTTGGTGAGGACATTGCGCGTTTAGTCAATAGCGTATTGTTAACTGTGGTTTATTTTATTGGCGTAGGAATTACATGGATTTTAACTTGTTTTAATAAGGAAGAAATATTGGAATTGAAAATAAATCCTGGTGCTGGAACATATTGGAAAGACATTAATTTAACCACAAAACCGATAAAGGAGTATTATAGACAATTTTAAAATGTATATCTTGGGATTGAGCTGTTTTTATCATGATTCTGCTGCTACTTTGGTAAAAGATGGTGTAGTTGTGGCTGCTGCTCAAGAAGAGCGTTTTACAAGAAAAAAACATGATACTGGATTTCCCCTTCATGCCGTTGAGTACTGTCTTGAAAGTCAGGGAATAACTATCAAAGATATTGGATATATTGCCTTTTATGAAAAACCTATGCTTAAATTTGAAAGATTATTACATCAACATATAGAATATTTTCCTAAAACATATAAAATATTCTTATCTAATATGCCTTCTTGGTTTAATGAAAAACTTAGGGTATTAAAAAATATAAAGAAAAAGTTAAGTTATAAGGGAGATGTTCTGTTTATAGAGCATCATCTTGCACATGCAGCCAGTTCTTTTTTGCTAAGTCCTTTTAAAAAAGCAGCTATTGTAACTGCAGATGGGGTTGGTGAATGGACCACTACGGCTTATGGTATAGGTAACAGAAATAAGATTACTCTCTTAAAAGAGATTAAATTTCCATCTTCAATAGGGCTTTTATATTCTACAATTACAGCATACCTTGGTTTTAGCGTTAATAATTCTGAATATAAAGTAATGGGTTTAGCATCTTATGGAAATATGGATCCTAAAACTAATCCTTATTATTCTAAAATTATGTCAATTATAGATATAAAAAAAGATGGAAGTTATAGATTTAATATGGACTATTTTGATTATTCTTTTAAAAATCGTATGCCTTCAAAAAAACTTTGTATT
The DNA here is from genome assembly GCA_018303995.1 of Candidatus Pacearchaeota archaeon. Lineage (GTDB taxonomy): Archaea > Nanobdellota > Nanobdellia > Pacearchaeales > GW2011-AR1 > SICU01. Next base: position 6,352 of record JAGVXB010000012.1, on the reverse strand, counting down.
TTACTTGGAGGAAAAATAAGAAAACCAGAATCTGAACTAAATTCAAGACATAAAGATATAGCTGCGGCAGTACAACTAGTTACTGAAACATTAATGACTAATATTCTTAATTATGTGCAACAGCAAACAAAATGTAAGGAAATAGTTATTTCTGGAGGTGTTGCACTGAATAGTGTTTATAATGGAAAAATTCTCCGCAAAACTAAGTTCAAAAAGATTTGGATTCAACCAGACCCTGGTGATGGAGGCACTAGTATGGGTGCAGCGCTTTATGCTTATAACTGCATACTAAATAATAAAAGAAAATATGTTCTAAAAAATGTTTATTTGGGTCCGTCGTACACAACAGAACAAATACGGCAAGTTTTGAATGAAAATAATATAAAATATATAGAATTTTCTGGACAGAAAGAATTAATTCAAAAAACTGCAGATTTATTGGTAAAAAATCAAGTTATTGGATGGTTTCAAAAAGGAATGGAATGGGGACCAAGAGCATTAGGTGCGCGAAGTATACTTTCTAATCCATGTAATCCAAATATGCAGGAAATACTTAATTTAAAAGTCAAGCATCGAGAAAAATTTAGGCCATTTGCTCCTGTTGTATGCATTGATGATGCTCAAAAGTATTTTGATTGCGATAAGCCTATTCCGGAAATAACTGACTTTATGCTTATGGTCTACCCTATTCATAGGAAATGGCATGCGAAAATACCTGCAGTTACTCATGTTGATGGGTCTGGAAGATTACAGACAATACGAAGAAGCCAGAATGAGAGTTATTATGATATTATCAAAGCTTTTGGTAAACTTTCTGGAATCCCTATCCTTATCAATACATCATTCAATATTAGGGGAGAACCAATTGTATGCACTCCTCAAGAAGCATATCGTTGCATGATGGGAACAGGCATTGATTCTTTAGTTATGGATAAATTTCTAATACATCGTACAGACAATATTCATGATGCTTGGAATAGCGAAAAATATGCGAAAGACTGAAAAACTATTAGTATATCTCAGTATTAAAATATACAAAAAACTTAAAAACGAAGAAATTGTATAGACTCTATGTCGAATAATAAATCGTTGCTTGGGGAAACTTGGGATTTTCTTAAGGTTCGAAAAAAATGGTGGTTGTTACCTATTGTTATTCTCCTTGTAATTATTGGCGCCTTAATTATTCTTGGTCAGAGCTCTGTGTTAAGTCCATTTATTTATGCACTTGGATAATTATATTAATAAGGCATTAGTTAATTTTTTAAAAGCAATATTGTAGGAATTGTTATGGTTTTAGTAAAAGTACTTGGATTTATTGATTTGGTTGCCTCAATTACACTTTTAGGAATGATATTTTCTATAGATGTGCCATTCCGATTGATGTTGGTTTTGGGGGCTCTTCTTTTTATGAAGGGATTATTTATATTAACTGGAGATTTGTTTAGTATTTTAGATTTGGGAGCAGCAGTTGTATTTTTTGTAGGTATTTTCTTTACTCCTGCCACATTTATTTTATGGATTTTTAGCTTATTTCTTATGTCTAAAGGTGTGGCTAGCTTTTTATAAAATAAATGTTCGTAGTTTATTTATAAGAAAGAATTCTCTTGAATCTAAAACATCGTGCCTGACCATCCAAATCAAATCGAGTATTGAATGTAAAGTCATTCCTATAAAAACAAAGAAAAACGGAGTGAAAAATAATCCAATTATTCCAATTATAATATGAGATTCTAATGTGTGAAATATATGGAAGTCTCCTTTTTTACATGCTCCTTCTTTTTTTGAGTCTATTATCTGCTCACGTAAATCATAATTATGTTGGATTGCGTGAAATGGGTTCCATTTTCCATATTTTATTCCCGCAGATAAATAGTGATCGAAGTCGATGAAAATAGATGCAAACCATATTAGAAAGAGAGATAAATATTGTGTGTCTGGGGAAATAATCTTAAAAATTATACAAAAAGCAAATCCAAAAATTATATGCCAGCGTGGAAGCATTTTATTGCTTATCTCCTAATTGTTTAACTAAATCTGCGAAAGCCGGACGAGTGATTAATACTCCGACGGTTATTCCTATTATTGTAGTGAATGCGAAGCCTCTCAATAAACCTGCTCCTGCCCAGAATAGAGGTAACATTGCTGCGATAATTGTAAAGAATGCTCCAAATACTACAAATAATGCCCGTTTTATCTTTTCTTTCATGCTATAATTATCTTTGGATTCGGATTCGTCTATAATTACAATCTGGTCGTTAACGCCTGTTCCAATGCCTGCAATTATGCCTGCTATGCCTGCAACATCCAAGTTCCATCTTAATAACGCTGCAATTCCTAAGGTTATAAACATCTCTGAGAACATTGTTAAAATTACTGCTGAAGTTATTTTAATTTTCCTATATCTTATGAAGATAACAGTAGAAACTATAATGAAAACTACTAAAGCTAAGTAAATCATACTTTTAGTAAAAGCCTCTCCTAAAGAGGGCGATATAATATCTAATTTTATAATTTCTAATTGATATGGTATGCTTCCTGTTAGAAGTAAGGTTTGTAGTTTATGCATTTGAGCTCTTGCTTCTGAAAGGGCTATATCGGGCGTTGAACCAATTCCTGATCCTTGAATTGATATTTGAGAAGCTACTTGTCCTTTAAGACCTGAACTTATTCTTAATTCATCTACTAACTCTCCGTCAAGGAAAAGAGTTAAATTCTCAGACAAATATTGGCCTCCTGAATTTGGGTCAATAGAAAGACGATTAGTGATGTCTGCATGACGTTGAGCCGCCTCTGCACTAAGAGTTATTGTAAAACTAAATCTGCTCAAATAACTGCCGTCTCCCAGTGGTTCTGGAGTATAAACTGCCGATTGAGTTGCGTCACGAAATACATAAGTTATATCTTTGTCGCCCCCTATGAAAGCAGTTACGTTTCCTATCTTGGCCTCAAAATTTCCTTGTTTGGCAATTAATGATTCTAAATCATCTGGAGCCGCACCTGCAACTTCTATCAGTAAGAAATTATTTCCTTCTAAGTCCTTAGCAGACCTAACTGTTAAATCTGTTAATCCAAAAACGTTTAGTCTTTGATTTGTGATGTCTATTAAATCAGACATTTCTAAATCTGTTAGAGAACCATTTACTGGTTTTATTAACGCCCTGACTCCCCCACTTAAGTCTAATCCTGTTTTTATATTAGAGTTTGGTATTTCTGAAACAGTAATTGCAGACAAGTTAGAATCTAAGAAAATAAATGAATCTTTTTTTGTTATTACACTTATTCTTTTTTCAGAACTGTCTTTCAGCAAATCCGAGGTAACTTCAAGATATTTATTTAATGAGTCTATTTTTACTGAATTTATTTCTAATATTTCCATACCGGGTCTTAGTCCGCTTTCGAAAGCTTTGTAATCTTTGTCTACACTCTTAATTACAACTCCGTCTTGAAAACGAGGGTAAATCATGAGCAGAGCTAGTATTAATGCAATAATTAATATCCATATTCTGAAATTTATTTTTACCATTAGTTCATTTTTTTGTAATCTGAATACCATTTAATTATTGATGCGTTTGTAAGCCATGTGTTTATTATATCTGCAAATAATCCTAATCCTAAGATTAAGAAAATCTGTCTGAATGAATCTGGTAATCCCGTAACTATAAAAAAGGCCGGAATAACTGCGACTAATCCCGTCAGAGTCATGAAAATTCCAGTTTTGAAAGCACGGTGGATTCTTTTATTTACAGTATCTCCTCTCTTTTTTAATACTGCGCTGGTTAGGAGAATGTCTGTATCTACCGAATAACCTATTAACATTAAGAATGCGGCTATACCTGCAACTGAAAGTCTAATTCCTAAAATATCTACCATTGCCAGAGTCATTACTATATCTGCAAATGCTGCAAATATTACTGCGATACTTGGAATAAATGTTCTGAAAAGAACAAATATCACGAAAGACATGAGAATAAATGAAATTATGACTGCTGTAACTAATTGTTTGTAAAAGTTTTTTCCCAAAGTAGAACCACTGAATTCTACACTAGAGTTTTCGTTTGTTAATTTGTATCCTATGAACTCTTCAACTAATGGTTTCAAAATTGCTGGCTCTGCTGAAGAATCAATTAATATTGCGATTTGTTTTCCAGTAGACAAGTCTGCAATTTTACGTATGTTTACGTTGTCAACAGCTTGTTCTAAATAAGATTTTAATCCTTCAATATTTAATTCTGCTTTCAGAGTTATTGTTGTTCCGCCTGAAAGAGATGAATCTTTGTATATTATATCTCCAGTCTGTGAATAAAATGTAAAAAGGTAAATTAAACAAATTATTAATAATATTACTGGGGGGAGCAACATTCTCTTGTACCATCGGTCATACCAATGTTTCTTATTTTCATTTTGATTACTATTATGCTGTGTTGAATGGGTTTGGTGGTTTTGGTGCTGATGCTGTACTTGAGAGTTATTTCCTTGTGCTTGATTGTTTTGATTTTGTTCCATTTTGTTTATGCGCCATAGGGGAATCGAACCCCTACCTTCTGATTGGAAATCAGAGGTTCTACCATTAAACCAATGGCGCTTTATATTCTTTCATAAAGGGCGGTTTTAAAGTTTATTGTTTTGGTAATGTTCCTTCCTATGGCAATTAGCACATAAGACAATGCATTTCTCGATTTCTTTTTCAATAATTGGAATTGAGTAACCATTTGCAACCATGAAAGAGATTTCATTTTCTTTTTTAAAACCCATTTTATGATGAAAATCTATTACTGCAGGATGACTTTCTTTGCAATTAATGCATGAAAGATTCTTTTTTTGGTTAACATACCATAATTTAATTTCAAATTTTCTTTTTTTGACATGGTTAATTTCAGACCTTTGATTATTTTTATACCATTCTCTTCTATACTCTCTTCTCTTTTGGATATCTTTGAATGGCATAATATTTTAAGGATTCCAACTTTTTAATAGTTTGTAACCTTTTAATAATTAAAACTAATTAAATAATACTTAAACAAAGTAGTTATATGAAAAATCAAGAAACTGTGTGGAATAGTTCTTATTTGAATGGACTATCATGGAAAAAAAGCACCAAAGATATTAAAAAAATCTTGTACAAAAAATCTATTCTTGAGCTTGGAGTTGGAAACGGGAAAACACTCAAGCCTATCTTAAGTCAAAATCCTAAGGAAGTTGTTGCTATAGACATATCTGAAGAGGCAATAAAAATAGCTTCGAAGTCTATAAAATCGGATAAAGTTATTTTTCTAAATGAAGATTTTCTTAAGTTTAAAACTAACAAGAAATTTGATGTTATTGTTTGCTACTATTTTCTGAATAACTTTAGACTGAGGGAGAGAATAGATGTCGTTACTAAAATAAAGTCCCTTCTCAAGAATAATGGAACAATATTATTTGAAGATTTTGCTAAAGGAGATTTTAGGCAGAAAGGTAAGATTCTAGAGAAAGATACGATTCAAAAACAAGACGGTAGGATTTGTCATTTCTTTGAAAAGAACGAGTTAATTAAATTATTCAGAGATTTTAATAATATAAAGGTAGAAGAAAAAACATTTAGCCCAATTAGATTAAATCGAGACATTAAAAGAAAAATTTTGAAAGCCACTATAAAATAAACGCTCTCGGAAGGATTTGAACCTTCGACCTACGCCTTAGGAGGGAGTTGCTCTATCCAGGCTGAGCTACGAGAGCTTAACTAACTTTTCTAGTTCCTCTCTTGCTCGACTCTCCTCGACAGGCTCGGAGACTCGCTACGGAGTAACTAGATGCGGGAGGGAGGATTCGAACCTCCGAAGGCACTAAGCACAATAGCTCTTGAGGCTATCCCGTTTGACCACTCCGGAACCCCCGCATGAAAATAAAGGTGATAGGAAGTTTTATAAATGTAACATTTCGATTCCGAACACAGAAGTCAAGCCGGTTACGTCTGCGTGTTGTAGTCTCCGTCAAGAGGCAAAGCACGGATGTTGTCTTCGATTTTTTTATTTTGTTTGTGGACAATGTTAAATATAGGGTTGATTTGTTTTTTTTAATGAAAGAAATATCTAAGAAAGAAGCTCAGAGGATTATTGAAGATTATTTTTTACAAGATAAAATTGACCCTAATCTGACTAAGAAAATTAAAACTCTTGCAATGGCTCATCGTATTCGTCTAGGAGATAGACGTAAAAGATTTTGCAAGAAATGCTTTAATGATTTAGGATTTGGAAAAGTTAGAGTGTCAAAAGATTATAAACAGATTACTTGTTTGAAATGCGGAATTGTGAACAGATGGAAACTGAAAGTTATTTAACTAATTCTGCACTTACAAGAACCTCTGCTTCATGAA